>CALMFG010000179.1 GCA_937863465.1 uncultured Clostridia bacterium | reverse complement strand
TTTATCATAAGCATCATGGAAGACGCGCCGGAAGAATATGCCCAGCAAGTATATTTAGGTGAATACATTCATGAAGAGAATGCTGATGGCAGTGAAAGCGAATTTGTCAGCCTGCGGCTAGATCCGACTGACTTTAATTCTCCTGCATTGATTATTAGCAACCAGATGAACATGCCATACAGCAATGGATATGACAATAGTGTATCCTATAGTTTACCGAGTTTAGAATATCAGTATTATACGGATGAAAATTTAAGAGGAAACAAATATAGCGAGCACCCTATATTTAATACGAACGATGCTAAACAGGCAATTCATATCGCCGATGATTTTTTAGCAAGCTGTAATATAAATGATCGATATATCACAAATATGGAAGCTGTTATAGCGCACAATACCGATATAAAAGCAATTGGATATATGATTGAATATGGTAAAAAGTTCAATGGTATAAATATTCCTCCAAATGTACAGCAAGGCGGTTCTGGGATAAGCAATAATCAAGAGACCTATCGGCCATTTTATTTTTTTGAATCATTAACAATAGGCGTGATGGATCATCAAATCACAGTTTTCGAGTGGGATAACATATTTGAAATTGACAGCATTTTAATTGACAATGTGCAGTTAATGCCGTTTGAAGAGATCATGGACAGCGCGGCGGAACAGTTGGCTGTTAATTATGTATATTTAAAAAATGATGACTATAAGGACTTTGTTCTAACGCCATATATTGATGAGATTATTTTAACATATGCAGTAGAGCCAATTAAAAATGGAGAAAACGAATTTGCTTTAATACCGGTATGGGCTTTCTATGGAGGGGTGGATTACGGCGAAGAAGGAATGACATTGCTTGACGGATCAGTCAGGAAAGGCAAGTATAAAGAACTGGGGAGCTTTTTAACTGTTAATGCTGTGGATGGGTCAGTGATTTATGGCCAATGATGAATTTCTGATGATTGAATGGATATAGTAATGGAATGCCGATTCCGGACGTTAGTTAAGCAGCAGAAGAAAGGGGTGTACGCGATGAGGATGCATATAACGTCGTTGTTCCGTGCGAGAAAATGCTAATCTAATATCGATCGGATGCGGACGAACGCATTTTGATGGAAGCTGAGATGGATGATGAGCTTGCACGTATCATTCATGAAAATGAAGTATTTATGGACATACCATTGTGAGATTTTTATGGCTAAGGTATTGGAAGAGAAAGATGACCGAGAAATATTCGGTGAGGATTTTCGGCGAAGTTCTATCACGCTTAACGGTATAAACGGCAGCCGATTTAATCGTAATCTGGGATATTAACAAGGGGGTATTTATGAAAAAAGCACTGATGATGATCATTATTTCCTGTCTTTTATTTATGGGATGTCAGGCCACGCCCGAAACGGCGGCGGTGGTCGCCAAAGACAGTACTGAACAGGCAGTATTGGAATCGGCAACAGCCAGCGATGCGCCGATTACGCCGTATGAAGTGCCAGCGCACGTATCCCAGCGGTTTACCATTGTGGACGGCGCATTGGATATGGTAATTGATGCGGATGTGGATATGCCGGACATTGATCGCTTTCCAGTAGCCCTGGTCAAAGCCGACCCGTTTACGCAAGCGCAGGCCGATGTGATGCGCGAATACTTCGTGAAGGACGGGAAGCTGTTTACGCAGGATGTGATGACCAAGTCGGATTATGATGAGATGATTATTGAGGCCAGGCGCGGACATGAGGTTGACGGCGAGTACGTGTTCGACGAGAGCAGTCAGGAATGGCTGGACGAGCTGCTTGCGATGCGCGAAGAGGCACCGGACGAGGATACGCCCATTGAGATCACTGATTTTTCAATCGACGGCGAGGGCTTATGCGGTAGTGTTGTCCGAAATGGTCAAGCAAGCGGCAGTTTGCAGATGAACGATAATTCGATATACTTCGGTTCCGGCCGCGATTTTTGGTATGACGGCCAAGACTATTATGACGGTAATGACAAAAAAATATCGATGAAGACATGCGATATCAATATGACAGAAGAAGAGGCGGTTACGGCCGCAGACAGGATTCTTCAAGATGTCGGAGCAACAGGTATGGCCGTTAAAGAGATGAATAAAGCTTATATATCTTCCAAAGGGAGAGACATTATGGATGAGCCGGAATATGGCGGATACCGGTTTATATTCATGCGAACTTTTGGCGGTATGATGCCGTTTACCGTTGAAGGATACAGCTTGGGGCAAGACGATCATTTTGATACATCGCCGCCCATCGATATGGAAACGCTGGAATTGGTAATCAATGAACACGGCGAAGTAGAAATGTTTGTTTGGTCCAACCCCGCAGAAATTACCGGAACGATGACCGAACACGTTGAAATTCTGCCGTTTGATGAGATTATGGAAAGGCTGGAGACATTTTCAAAACAGCAGTATGCATTCGTGGGCGATTTCGCGCCGAGTGATTTATTAAGCATTAAGAAGATCAACCATATTGGGCTCTACCTCAACTATCTGCCGATAAAAAACAACGCGAGCGAATTTATGTTTGCACCATGTTGGGTGTTTACCTATAAAGATCTGATTGACTACACCGAAGAACAGAAAGCTGATCTTAAGGCAAAAGGGTTTTTTGTGATGGAGGAAGAAATGATGGGCGATGAGGTGATTGTTTTTTCAGCGGTGGATGGTGCCAGCGTTTCGGCTTACTCGGCCAAGCAATATGAGGAAATTATGAAAGACAGAGAAGGAATGGGGATGGATTAGGAAGTCAAACCCAACCTGGGGAGCCAACAAAAAAACCACTCAATTGAGTGGTTTTTTGTATATGTGCATTAAAGTGTTGTACTCAAATGTTTTTTAATTCGGAAGCGGTCAATGGCCACTTCTTTTTTCTAAGATGCGAATTGAAAGCCAAATATAACTCTGAAAGCTTGTTTATTGCATTTAGGTTTTTATCAACAAATTGGAAAAACTGTTCATCATTTTGACATTTCTCAATGAACTCAAAAAAATTAGACTGGAAAAAACCGGATAAAAAATATTCTAATTCAGAATCAAGGTATTTATAATCGTATAAAAGTCTATCAATATTATACTTTATAGATTTAACGGACATTTGAAAAGGCAACAGCCCTTTTCCGGGCATCATAGCAAAGCTTCCGCCAAAGGTATATTTAAGAATAACTTTTTTTTTCTTATCAAAGGTATTATTAGAGGGTATAGAATTAGGATCCGTATCATCAGAAAAAGTATGACTGAATTTCGAGAAAATGTTTGCGAGTAAGTTGCTCATATCATCATTAATCTGGTACATTATAATCTCTTGTGATTTTTTTAATTGTTTTTTCTTAGAAATAAACGGGAAGTACTCTATTAAGTAGAATATAATGCATGACGCAAGAAACGCTTCGGCGAATCTATTTGCTATATCAAATATTTTTCCAGCACCGGGAAACCATTCTGCCCATTCAGTGCTAATCTGATAAAAAATAATTAAACAAAGAAAACAACCGGTTAGAATGTGTACCCACAGGTAATATTTTTTCATTTGATCTCCTTTTAAAAATACAAATTCGTTTAATCGACGCGTTTTACCAGATAATCATCCATATAGATTATCCCGTTTTTATAGTCAAACGTCTGGGCTTGCCCCTTGATGGTGAATGTGATGGTATTACCATTGATTTTATAGGTGGCGATGCCGGTATTCCAATACTTGCATTCGGCGATGATGTCGGCATTGTTATTCATCGAGCTGCCAAAGTAG
This sequence comes from uncultured Clostridia bacterium, assembly GCA_937863465.1. Taxonomy (GTDB): domain Bacteria; phylum Bacillota; class Clostridia; order Christensenellales; family CALMFG01; genus CALMFG01. The sequence continues at coordinate 4,449 of CALMFG010000179.1, read as the reverse complement.
GCTTTGCCATCCTGAAAGACAATGGCGACCGAATCGATTTGTTCCAATGCAACGTCACCGGCAGAATACTGATAATTGATGACCTGCCCTTCCCATCGACCTTCCAGACTGCCACCGCCGCCAAAGGTGGCAGTGAGTGCGATGCCGCCAATGGCTAGGACGGAAAGAAGACCAACAATGGCCCATGTGCGCTGTTTTTTAATCTGCTGCGGGGTCAGTGTACGCCAGCCGTATTTATTTTCTACCACATTTTTAACCGGCGCCTGCTTCCAATAATCCGTCGGTAATTTTTTATAGTCTTTGGATATCCGTTTGAGCTCGTTTTGGTCGATGCCGGCTTTTTTCATGGCGGCTTTCTTTTTATTATTGACCACACTGGCGGCAATGGGCGCGGCGATGAGCCCGATGACCACGCCCGTAATCAACGAAGTGCCGAATTCTGCTTTAAGCAGATTCTGCAAAATCATGAACACAACGACCAGCGCCACCAGAAAAGCGACCACCGCGGTGCCGAACGGTGAGCCATAGTCCTTCAGCTTGGTTTTGTACAGGTACATGTATCCAATTTCTTTATCGTCATCGTCGTCATCTTTCGGCTTCACTTCCGCTGCTTTGACGGCGGGAGCTGAGGTGGACGCGGCGGGTCTATCGATTCGAAAGTCCGCAGACTGGGTGGCAGGCGTTTGTCTGACGACTGGCTGTGGCGGAAGCGGGCGCTTCAGTTTCTGCTTAAGCTTTCTGTAGCCCGATAAAGTGAAGCCTTCTTTTTTAAGGAATGCGTCCATGCGTAAACGCATGATGATGAGCGGGAGCATGGTGCCCAGAGAAAAGATCCATATGATGACTTTCGGGCCGGTTTCGACATCGGAAAGACCTCCGGCAATGATTCCGCCAAGCAGAAAGAAGAACAGGACAAAAGCACCGATAGAGAAAAAGGTGATGGCAAACACGCGTTTGAGCGTGCTGAATTTTTTGTTGAACCGTGAGACTAAATCCTTCGCGGCCTGAATCTTCGCGTTGCGCGTGGCCTCAGCCTGCTGCTCTTTCGTCATATCTGCTGTGGTCGGCGCATGGGCAGAACCTTGCGGCTGGTGAACAACCTCACAAGGCTGACCGCAAAAGGCACAGAATCTTGCGCCGTCCGGAACTTCTTTGCCGCAATTCATACAATACATTAAAATCTCGCCTCGATTCCTGCATATTTCTTAATTAAAATTATACGCTGCCAGGTTATTTTATCAATATGTTTTTTGCCGATGAAGCGTGCAAACAAATACTGCTTGTTTTTTGGGCACACGGGGAAACCGATATTTTGACAGACGCACGATCGATTATGGTCACAAAACGCCATAAAAAACGCCCCCCGAATCCGGCGGATTCAGGGGGCGATGGGCCAATCTAAAAATCATTGTTTCAAAGAGCTGCGGGCTATTTGACAAGTGCCGGCGGGTTGTCAACCATGGTATAGTATTCCGTGTCATCTATATTCCAGTAGTTGATGGTCCAGTACGTATAAGTACCGCCGTATACCTTGCTGACATTGTTGTTAAATTTGAACTCAGTATTGCTTCGGGCGATCTTCTGGTCTTTGGCGAATCCGCCCAACTCATCCACCCAGTATTCGCCAGTCTGGACAAACATGGCATACGAGCCGTGCGGGAACGAGGATATTTTAACGGTTTCCCACATCCCGACAACGATGGCAGAAACGGCGACGGCCGTGTTGTTATAATCGGTGAAATAAACGATGACATCTTTATCGGTGTAATTGGTGAACTCGAAGTAACCATAGCCCTTGACCGTGTTTTCCATCAGCTTGGTCTTATTGACCAGCGGTGTCGCGGTATATACCTTGGCATTAAACGAGGCATCTCCGATATCGATGGTCATGGTGTCGCCATCCACACTGTCGAAAATAAACGAATCTTCAGCCGATTCGCTTCCAACCAGGGGATAATTTCTGGTTTCAATGACATTACCGTTGACGGATAAATCAATGGCGCCGTCCCCATAGGACTCTCCAACGTTTGTGACGGTGAAATCAATTTCATTGGATTCGCCGACAATAAAACATCCCGGCGTAACGGTCATATCGACGGAAAACGAAGCTGGCGTGCGCACTGTAAAGCTGTCGGATTGGTCGCTGACAGTAACGGTGTAGTCGCCGTCGGTGAGATTATCCAGGTTATATGTCTCGGTACGTGTTTCATGCGACTTCAACTTGATGGTGTTTTCGATGGCAACTTCATCATTGACGTAGATGGGGATCTTTTTTGAAGATGAAAACGCACTGGGGTTCTCGTAGCTGACGGTAATCAAGATGCCGTCGTTATAATCGATTACCGAGTCAGACAGCCTAAGGCTGGTGACAGTGGGTTTCGGGCTGAAAGCCAAAGTTAAAACAAAAGCCAAAAGAAGAACAGCGACAATTCCGATGATAATGAGAACTATCTTTTTCGGACCTTTTTTGACCTTTTCCGGCTGATTTTCCTGAACTTCAGGAGCCTGAGCAGTGTTTTCCATAAATAATCAAACCCTCCTAAAATAATATTTCATAGAAGTATAATACATCCAGTGAAACATAAAATCAAGTGAGCTTTCAGGTCATAAAACATATCACACATTGGCTGAAACAATCGGTACAACACTATTGTATTGTTATGGGGCGCTTCAAACTGTTGGATAAAAAAGTTAATAAATGGATGGAATAGTAACATAATGTGTTATATAATATTATATGTATAATTTGTCCTAATAAGAGTATTCGGCCGAGAAGAAAATTGTGGAATGTGCTCATAAAAGACAAAAAGTTTTGGATGCCGTTTTTCTGCAATTGTCCATATCGAATAGGAGGTAGAAAATGCATAAGGATATAAGAAGTCAAAAGCAAGTTAGAAACAGCGGTACAGATATAAATATTCTTAAAATACTAATCTGTATTGTGTTGGGAATTATCATCGTTGCTCAGGCAGAACATATAGTGGAAGGTCTATCTTTTGCATTTGAAAATGTTATCAATTTAAATTATGAATTGACCAAGACAATCATAACTCAAATTGGATTGGCACTCATAACATACACGTTAATTGATTCAATCTTTACCGTACGAAAAAACAGAGAAATCAGTAAGCGCATAGACGACTTTGCATTAAAACTAGGTGAGAATATAGAAAAGCTGCAATACTCTGTGGGAATCACGCAAGGCGCATTGGACACAGGATTATCAGCAGTGAAGGCCACACGTAATGATGCAATTAAAGAGATAAAAGCCAACATGGACGAAATTATCAGCAAGTGTAATGAAAATGACAGCCAAAAGTACAAAATTAAAATTTTAGGGATTTCCCTCGGCGATTACCTGTGCCCGCACGGACCCCTCTACCACGAGTTTAAAGAACTCATCAATAAGAAGAATGTTCAAATTCAAATTTTGATACTAAAAGATGGATCACATTCTGCAATCCAACGTGCAAAAATCGAAGAGAACTACGTTTTCCAAAACAACCGAAAATTTGCTTCCGAAATCATCGAAAAAGAATCGGTTAATGGCGGGATCTGCTATCCGTGTGAGAAATATGAAATTAAGGCTTCCGACCCAGAGAAAAACCGCGAGTGCAAATTTGGCAATGTGAAATCGAATATGAAAGTGGATGCGATAGACTGTTATAGTTATATGCAAACAAAATGTCATAATGAATTAAGGACCGCAACACTATACTTATATAATTTGTGCAAAAATGAAGAAAGAATTGAGCGAGACTTTATTGAGAAAAAAGGTAAAAAGAAAACAAGCTTAGATGGTGAGATACAGCAATGGAATCATAAGTGGGATAATATAAAAGCCTATGATTATGCACCGCTACTTCTAATGATTGAATTTGAAGATACGATGTTTGTTGAGAACTACCATCTCTCGTCCGGTGGGGGAGAATCGCCAGTACTCCAAATTAGAAAAGGAACGAACCTATTTCAAATATACGATAATCATTTTCGTATGTTATTTGATGATCTCGGGCTGTCCGATCATATTGACTCTTGCTCGTGCCTAAATAAAGCATGTAGTTTCGGAGCGGCAATTGCCGATAAAATTGAAACAAAGAAGAGCGAAGAAGCAATACAGCAGAAAGTTGAGAAACAAAATTATGCAAAAAGCTTGGTTCGCAACAAGCGCGGGGAAGATAGCGGGAACAGACTGACAGGTTCGCAAGATACTGGAAACGAATAGCAGTCTAAACAAAAATCGTGCGTAAAACTGTTTGCTGACTCGGAGCGATATATTCAGAGGACAAAGATAGGTACTTGTCAAAGATAATTCTTCGGGGGCTCTGTTTTAGAAATTTCCATTGCGAAGAGCATTGTTTAAGCTGCATTCTAGCCTCTGAAAAAAGACAGCGGATGCACCTCGTGCAGGGCATTGTCGTGCTGCTCTTTGGGCGCACTGTCGTCCAT
>CALMFG010000178.1 GCA_937863465.1 uncultured Clostridia bacterium | reverse complement strand
CACCATCGTCGTCTTTTAAGACATGCGCCGAGTCCAGATAATATACCGCATTTTGCGCGCACATACTTGCTATATAATAATTTGCTTTATTGATTTCATCATTAGACGGGTCGTACCACGGCCGGTCATTCGCATCATAGAAACGCTTAATCGGCAAAATATTGTGGATGATAATCTGCACATCCGGATTCTGATTGCGGATTACTTCAATCAGTTTTAAATAATCATCCGCCATCACCTCGGGCTCAATCATCCCGACGTTGTTAACGCCCATAGTCAATATCACACGCTCAGGCTGGTATTCAGCAATCATATCAGAAATCAGCATTTTTCGATGAGTGCCATTATTTAGCACTTCCCAGCTTAGCGCGGTTTTTGGTGTGATAGAAACCGTATGCCAAACCTGCTCTGCGGGAACCGCTCCAGAATAGAGAAAAATGCTGTCCACCGAATCACCGATAAAAGCGGTTGTGCTGATATAGTCCTCTCCCTGTTTTTCTGTTTCCCCTAATATCGTTCCAGCAAATAACCCATCCAAATTGAAATGCTGTAAATCCTGTGTCAGCGGGGAATCCCGAACAACCTCCACTGTACGGGTAACGCTGGCTTTGTTGTTGTTTCCATCCGTAACCCGATACTCCAACGTATAAACGCCAACCACGTTGATATCCACATATCCGTCAACTACCAGTGCTTTCTCAATGTCAACGTCACAATTGTCGGTCACGCTACATTTAGGGTCCATAAAAGTTTCCCCGAGATTAATCATCATGCTGGCATCCCCCAGAAGAGCAATCTTTGGCGGCTCGGTATCCACAACCTCAATGTTGCGTAGAACCGATGTGTTTTTATATTGATAGCAAATAACATAAGACCCTAATATGGATGTATTAAGATCACTCGTTACCTCCACCAAATCACTGATGTCAGTACCCCCTTGTGTAGCGGTAACATGCTCATCAATATATGTACTGCCGTAATTCACGATTACTTCCGGCTCTCCGTTCAGCGTCATGACGACGGGCGGGATAAACCAGCCAAAACTAAAAAATCCAATTACAGCAATAATTATTCCTATAAAAAACAGCCCCCCAATACTCCACAGCCAAATCGGCATAATTGAAAGCGGTTTATCCATTTTCTTTGCGTTTTGCGACAATCGTTTTTCTCTCAATATCATTGACCGTCCCTTTCCAATCAATATGTATCATACTAAAAAAACCACTATTAAACAATATTAACGCAGTGGAGTGCCCCCACTCTTTGGTCCAAAAACAATGTTAGTAAATTTTCAATGTTAGTTGATTGTTCTCTGCCTGCTTAAGCAGGCAGAGCGCTTTTTATGCTGATTGGATAAACCATGCTTTGGGGCGCTGGGGGTCGACCGCCTAGAGCGCTGTGTGGTCTAATCGCATTATAATAATAAGTCCAGCGTTTTGTCAAAACTTTTGCTTCATATAGGTTGCCAAACAGCTCTCCGTTCAAGAATTCATCCCGCATCCGTGAATTGAAGCTTTCACAATAACCATTCTCCCAAGGACTGCCCGGCTCAATATATGTCGTTATGACGCCAATGTCGGCCAGCCATTCCATCAGTTTCTTTGCAGTAAACTCGGGTCCATTATCTGAACGGATATATTCTGGCGTACCCTTCGTGATGAATAAATCGGATAAAACCTCGATGATGTTGGTGTGATGCCAGCTTCGCCGAGGAAGCGATGCTAAACACTCTCGGCTGGATTCATCAATGATATTTAAAAACCGTATCTTCTTCCCATCTACGGTTTTATCCTCGACAAAATCATAACTCCATACGTGGTTGTCGTGCTCAGCTCTCAGGCGAACACAACTGCCATCATTCAACCATAGCCTGCGGCGTTTGGTTTGCTTTTGTGGCCGTTTTAGGCCTTCTTCCTTCCAGATGCGTTCTACACGCTTGTGATTGATTAAGACGCCGTTATTGCGCATTAGATATGTCACTTGCCTGTATCCGGTTCGTCCATAATTGCAGGCAAACTCGATAATCTTCTCGCGAATAGCATCTTCATCATCCCGTTTTACCGGCTCATACCGATATGCAGTGCGATTGATGCCCAACACCCGACAAGCCCGTCGCTCTGTGAAATCATGCTCTTCCTTCACATATTCGACGGCTGCATTTCGCTTGTACGGGCTTAAAAGTTTTTTGATGTCACATCTTTCAAGACTTCGATGTCTAAAGCCTGATTGGCAATGATCCGCTTCAGCCGGGCATTTTCCTTCTCGAGCATCTTCAGCTTTTTCGCGTCATCTGAACTCATTGCGCCGTATTGTTTGCGCCAGCGATAGTATGTCTGCTCGGTGATGTCTTCCTGACGGACGGCTTCGGCTATGGTCCTGCCCTGCCCACAGAGGACCTCGATTTTTCTTAACTTCACGATGATCTGTTCAACTGTGTAATTCTTTCGTGCCATATTCTGTACCACTCCTTTTCGTTATTTTATCACTCTTACTAACTTTGAAGTTGGTACAATTTTTGGGGGGCAGGTCATATGAGTAGCAAACTATGTTTGCTCCTTGAAATCGAGTATGGTAAAATATGATAAATATCAAAAGGAAGAAAAAATGTGCTTTCTGTTGATTTAATGCAAAGTTGTGCAAAAAGGTTATTTTGGCCAAAAATAATTTTATATGAGGATTTAATATGAGAGTACGCTTAGATCAATGGAAGAAAATGAAGAAAACACTTATCCTTTTTTTTATAATTATGTTTTCAGTTTTGTTTGTGACAAGCTGTAAACAAAAGACTGCTCAGGATGCAGACATTGTCGAAGATATGGCAACCGCAACAGAAATGCCATTAACCCAAACTGAAGCCGCGGAATCACAGATAAAGTTTACCCCTGCAGATATCTTGGGTGAATCACTGAATCCTCTTTTCGGGCTGGAATTTCCGGAAAGCTTTGTACTTGAGTCAGTATTGATACATACGCCTGGGTGGGACATTAACGGTAATGAAACGCAATACCATATGAATCTTCTGGCACAGAAAGACAATGAAACCATCATCGCTATAGCGAGTATGCTTGGTGAAACATCCAAAGATGTTATCAGTAATTATATAGAGACGTTCCAAAGAGAAGGAACCGTAACGATAAACGGGTATGAATCAGAAGGCGGAATTGATTGTATTTGTGAAGTCAGAACGACGCCGAAGGACAATGGATGGGTGGTTGAGATCGTCGCTACCATTGATAAAGAAAACGAAAAGAAGTATAGAGAATTCATTGAAGATAATTATAATATGAATGTTCTTGGAACGGTATCCAAATATACGGAGTTAATGCCGGTGCCGGATCAGTTCAGGATTGATATCTGCTATGTTGACTTCGAAGATCTGATGAAAACCGAGTTCGAGGTCGTTTATACAGTGGACGATAAACCTGCAATTATGGATAACATATTCACTGATGGCAGCTATGACTGGTATGACAGCGGTA
>CALMFG010000177.1 GCA_937863465.1 uncultured Clostridia bacterium | reverse complement strand
AACCAAGGAAGAGCAAAAGCAGGCGAGTAAGGGCTTTTTGTTACTTTTTGGCCCTCTCAAAAAGTAAAGTACAGGCATAAAGCCGTCAGAATATATCCATCACAAGGATGGGCCTTTTTCATGTCTAAAACGTTGGAGCAAACAAAAAAAGCGCCGCTTGGGCGCTTTTCCTTTAGTAAAGCTTTTTAATCGCGTTAATCTTTTTAATCGCCGTCTCAAAATCAATCCCGATGGTGTCTAAATACCACTTGATCGATTCATACCGCGGACGGTTGTCCCGCATCATCATCTTAAAACCCTCTTCCCGCGTCAAAACGCCGTCTCGAATCTGGTTGGAGCGGAAGGTATCGTTCTCGGAAAAACCCGCCACGGTGGTGTAGATGTAGTTATAGAAGGGCGCAGTGGCGTCGCCGATGCGCCATGTGGAATCGGTGTCAGGCGAAAGCTCCCATTCATAGTCTTCTTTTAAAAGCTTTTCAATGGTTTTCTCATCCCATTGGATGTATTTAAACAGATTGATATAGTGCTTTGGGATGAGGTAGTACGACAAATAGGCTTTCAGCGTCTCCAGCAACGAACGGTTAATCAGCCGCGGATTCAGCAGAAATTCCTTGAAATAGTAGCCCACCATGCGAACGTTGTCCCAGAAGCTGATGGAGAAAATCTGTGCTTTGCCCTTAAACTTGGGCTTGGCGCCCGAGAATCCCGATTTGAAATAGGTGACCTCCGAAGGGTTGTCACAGAGTACCACGAGGTTGCCGATTTCGTTGTCCTTGGCCACTTTATTGGCATAGTAGAAGTAGAGCTTGTCCCCGGCCATAAACAGCGGCACCAGCCCCAGCGACGGCCGTTTCAGCCATGCGCGGACGTTTCTTTGAATATTCAGCCGGTTTTTGTCGATGTCAGCCGAAACGATGATATGCTCGACGCCCAGTTTGCCGCACAGACGCGCCTGATTCCGCCGCGCCAGATCGGTCACCATGCCCCAGTCGTACGTGTATGAGAAGAAATTGGCGCCCATCTGGTTTAAGATGTGCATGCCATAGCTGCTGTCGCGTCCGCCGCTGAAAGTTAAGAGAAACTTCTTATCGTTGCCGGTTTTGGATTCGGCGACGACATCCGCAAGGCTTTCTTTGTCATCCAGGGTGGGGGTGACGTGATTGTGACAGTAGTTGCAGACGCCCGCTTCGTCAAATTCGATAAACGGAAACGTCTCGGGTAGCAGGCACTTGGTGCAGCGTTTGAGGCTAAGCAGCGCTTCCTCGTTATATTCTAAGAGAGCGGCTTCATCCGCTGTGTATTCGCTTTGCGTATTGCTGCGTTCCTTGTCAATCAAAACCGAGTCGATATGCATCGCATATGCCTGAACCGACGAATGGCGCTTGCCGGAAAGCTTGGCGAAGGGCGCGGTTTCAAAGGCGCCGCTTTTTTCGTCGATGACGACGGCGGTACCGGGCGCAAGATGCTGGATGGTTAAGTGACCGACTTCGGAAGCGAACGTATCGCAGTATTTCTTCATGATGTAGTACTCGGAAGCGAAGACGAAAAAACCTGCCGCTTCGTCGTAGATGTAGTAGGACGAACCCGAATTGGTGGCAAAGATCAGATCGTCGCTGGTGCTCGGCATCAGGCCGAAGGTGGTTTCCCCATAGATTTCGCTGTACAGCCGGCTTAGGATGTCGTCGTAGCCTTCTTTTTCATTCGCCGCATCGAAGAAATCGCAGATAATTTCGGTATCAATATGATATTCACGCTTTAGTTCGCTGTGATTGGCCCAGAGCGCGTCGATATTGGTGATGATACCGTTATGGACACAGACCGTATCGTTTTTAATGGTCGGCTGATTGTTGAATTCAATCATGCAGTCCCCGTTGGTCTGCATACGGCAATGCCCGGCCACCGAAACAAAAGCCCCCTTGGTAAAGAGAGCTTCCTTCACCATAGCTTTGTAGGCTTTTTCCCGAATCAGGCGGGAGGACTTGAAATTGCGTTTAAAGAGATACTTATCAAAAGAAGCGCCGTTTTTTATCTGAAGTCCTGAGGTATCGTTGCCCCGAACCTCAGTTTCTTTCATCAGATAAGCCATGCTTTTTTTAATCAGCGCTTCGTTGGATGGCGATAGAGTTTTTTGGTAAAGGCCGATGATTCCGCACATGTTTTATTGGTTAGTCCTTTTAACGATGGAGTGTATTGTTTAAAAAATAGGGTTCACTATCTCAAAAAAGATGTTTGCCCGGCAAAGGGTTTGCCGCAAACACCCGAATAATCTCCCCACATTATAGCAATGTGTGCGGCGACTTGTCAAAACTTTTAGGGGTTCAAAGAATATCTGATAACAATGTTAGCCATGTGTAACATTGTCACCGAATGACCAAATGTTGACATGTATATTATAATTAAAGAAACAAAAGGAAATCGATGATCACAAAAATCTGAAAATGGAGGATATGAAAATGGAAAACACGGAAGTAAAAGAGTTCAGGATGCCGCTGATTGGCGACCCTGCACCCAGTTTTAAAGCCAAAACCACCCAGGGGGACATCAGCTTCCCGGAGGATTTTAAGGGTAAGTGGATTATCCTGTTCTCCCATCCGGCGGACTTCACGCCGGTCTGCACCACCGAGTTTATGACTTTTGCGTCGATGCAGGATGAATTTGAAAAACTCAACACTCAGCTCATCGGATTGTCTGTCGATTCAATCTATTCCCACATCGCGTGGCTGCGCACCATTCAGGAAAAAATCGAGTATAAAGGCATGAAGAATGTGGAGGTGAAGTTCCCGCTCATCGAGGACATCTCCATGAACGTGGCCAACAAATTTGGCATGATTCAGCCAAATGTATCGACCACACAGGCGGTCCGTGCGGTCTTTGTCATCGACCCCAAAGCCGTCATCCGCACCATCCTGTATTACCCAGCTTCCACTGGCAGAAACTTTGATGAAATCAAGCGTATCATCATCGCGCTGCAGAAAGCTGACGCCGAACAGATTGCCACCCCGGCCGATTGGCGCCCGGGCGAAGACGTCATCATCCCGCCAGCCGGTTCCTGTGGAACGGCCAAGGACCGGATGAGCGATAAGGATGGGGATAAATATTGTCTGGACTGGTTTATGTGCTTCAAGCGTGAAAAGCCTGAATCGAAGTAGAAACGAATAAAAAAGGCACACCGCAGAATCGGGTGTGTCTTTTTTTATAAAAACTATTAGCAGTTTAGGATTAGCACAGAGGCAGGAACACGGTGAATACGGTGCCGATAAGCGCATCGCTTTTCACTGTAATTTTGCCATGATAGCTTTCGACAATCTCCTTAGCGATGGATAGCCCGAGGCCGTAGCTGTTCTGGTTCCGGCTTCTGGCCTTGTCGCCGCGGAAAAATCGGTTGAAGATGTACGGCAGCGTTTCTTTGTCGATGGGTTCGCCAAAACTCGTGACCGACAGTGACGCCATATTCCGCTCGCCCTTCAGCCGTACGGTGACCGGCAGATGATTATCGGCGTATTTGTTCGCGTTGTCCAGCAGAATGCCGATGAGCTGAGTCAGCTGATGCGGGTCGGCACAGACCAGCAGGCCCGGCTGGATATCTGTGTTCAGGCGCTTGCCGGTCTCAAAAAGAACCGCTTCAAAGGGCAAAACGCTTTCGGTGACGATATCGCTTAAGCTGACGGTGGACATCTGGTAGGGGTTCTCCTTGTTGTCCAGTCTGGCCAGAAAGAGCAGATCCTCCACCAGCTTTTTCATGCGTTTGGCTTCCAGATCGATATAGGAAATCCACTTAACGGCGGTTTTCTTATCGTAAGTATGGTTGTTCAGCAGGATGGACGTGTTGGCCAGCATAACCGTAATCGGGGTCTTCAGTTCGTGTGAAGCGTCCGCGACGAACTGCTGCTGCTGGCGCCATGCTTTTTCTACCGGTTTAATCGCCATACCCGAAAGAAACAGACTGATGAGAAAGAAGATAAACAGGCTGGCAAGTCCGATTGAGCTGTAAATGATGACCTGTGTGCGGATGAGACTGCGTTGATAGCTGACGTCGATAAAGCCGTAAACCGTTGCGCCGCTGTCATCGGTAAATTTCGCAAATCTCAAATTCAGGCGGGGGATAATACCGCTTTCGCTCCCCTCGGCCTGCGCTTCGGCCAGCGCATCGGTGCTGATGCTTTCGTTTAAATTGCGGCTGAAATCCTGGACGGTAATGATGCTGCCGGAATCATCCACGGCGATGAAAAAGGTGGAGAACGGCGACTGCCCGTCAAAGGGCTTGTCCTTTAAATCCATCGCCCCGCTCGGCAGATTCGCTAAATCCGTATTGAAGGGATTGTCCGGCGGGGCTGCGGTACCGCTGGGAGACAGACGCTTAAACGCGTCCTCCAGATTGCGGATGCTTTCCTGAGTCATCCGATTGGAAGAAGTCACAATCAGCGTGGAGAACGTGATGATGACGGCCACGGAGAGAAGCGCCATGGTGATGGCGGTGAAGCGATGCTTCAGCTTTTTCAGCATACGCTGTTGTCCTCCAATCGGTAACCGGTCATGCGGATGGTCTGAATACCCACCTTGGAGCCGATAAACTGGAGCTTCTTTCTTAAGAAACTGATATAGGCTTCCACACTGTTCTCTTCCACTTCCGAATCCACGCCCCAGACGTTGGAGATCAGCGTATCTTTCGAGGTGATGGTGGCCGGTGAGGACAGCAGAATTTTGATGATCTGAAACTCCTTGTTGGTCACCGAAACCTTGCGAAGACCGCAGGAGAGCATGTTGGTGTTAAGGTTTAAAACCAAATCACCGAAAGTCAGCTCATCCATGACCACTTCGCCGATGCGGCGGGAAACCGCGCGTACACGCGCCAGAAGCTCTTTGGGCGCAAAGGGCTTGACCATATAATCGTCCGCGCCCGCATCCAAGCCTTCCACCTTGTCGTTAATCTCGTTTTTGGCGGTCAGCATGATGGTGGGGGTCGCATTCTTCTGTTTGCGTAAGGTCTTAATCACGTCGTATCCGTTCATTTTGGGAAGCATGATATCCAGAATAATGACGTCATAGTCGTTGTTCACGGCATAATAAAGACCGTCAAGGCCGTCGTTGACCACGTCAACCAGATAGCCCTGTTCTTTCATGATGTGTTCCAGCGCCTCGGACAGATGCAGATCATCTTCCACAATGAGTATTTTCATCGTTTCTTCCTTTAATTGATGTATAACCATATATAACCACGTTTTCGTATTTTTAATAGGTTCATGAATCGGATTAGAAAATTTAATTTATTCTATTCATTTTATATGTCTACAATAAAGCAACAGCCTGAAAAAAAGCTGAAAACGTCGGTTAAGGTTAAATTCAGGCAGCCCTTATATAATGGGACCGAGAAAAGGAACAGGAGGAGCGAAAATGGCTGAAAACATGAGCACGTTTAAACGCTTTGAGAAAAAATACCTGCTGGACAGCGCCCAATATGAACAGTTGATTTCGCGGATTGCACCCGAAACCAGGCCGGACGCATACGACCAGTATACAATATGCAACATATATTATGATACCGACGATTTTGACATCATCAGCGCATCGCTGGAAAAGCCGGTCTACAAAGAAAAACTGCGCGTCAGGAGCTACGGCGTGCCCGACAAAAACAGTAACGTTTTCCTAGAACTAAAGAAGAAATATAAGGGCGAGGTTTTCAAACGGCGGGTATCGATGAGCGGTACGGACTACGAAAGATATCTGAAGAACGGATGCAGACCCGATGTGTCGCAGCAGGTGCTGGGCGAGATTGAATACTTCATCTCGCTTTATCAGCCGGTCCCGAAGGTATTTTTGGCCTATGAGCGAAAGGCGATGTCGGGGGTGTTAGACCCGACGCTTCGCATCACCTTCGATAAAAACATCCGATTTCGGACGGCGGACTTAAGCCTGTTTAACGGCGACAGCGGCAGGCCGATTCTGGAAGACGGGAAAATCCTGATGGAGGTGAAGGTCAGCGACGCCATGCCCATCTGGCTGTGCCGGGCGCTGAACGACCTTAAGGTTTATCCGACTTCGTTTTCCAAGTACGGCCACTGCTACCAGCACTTCATGATGCCACAAAGCAGATGGGCAGACGAAGGGCACGCCGAGACGGCAATATCATAAAAAGAGAAGAGATTTGGAGAAAAGAAAATGTTTGGAGATTTAGATGCTGCAACAACTCTGTTAAGAATCGGAGCTTCCATCGGCGTTGGCCTGGTGATTGCCCTGTTCTATATGTATAAAAGCGACTACAACAAATCGTTTGTGATTACACTGACCCTGCTTCCGGCCATCGTCGGCGCGGTGGTCACCATCGTCAACGGCAACCTCGGTACCGGCGTGGCGGTGATGGGCGCGTTCAGTCTGGTGCGGTTCCGGTCCATCCCGGGAACGGCCAAGGAAATCGGCTTTATATTCTTCGCCATGGCGGCCGGGCTGGCCGCGGGCATGGGCTATCTCGCGTATGCCGGGGTATTTACCCTGTGTGTTGGACTGATGTCGCTTCTGCTGTATAAGCTGAAGTTTGCCGAGAATAAGCAAGCCAGCAAACAGCTGAAGATTACGATTCCGGAGAATCTGGAATACGCAGGGCTGTTTGATGATTTGTTCAGCCAATACACGGTTTCGTCCAGACTCAATCGTGTCAAGACGACGAATATGGGCAGCATGTTCCAGCTGCAGTATGACATCGTTTTAAAAGATGAAAGCCGGGAAAAAGAACTGATTGACCAGATTCGCACCAGAAACGGGAATTTGGATATCATATGCGGATACATATCCGACAGCAGTGAAGCGGTACTATAGGAGGAAAACAACGAATGAAATATATACGAAAGAACTTAATCATTGGACTTGTGGTTCTGGCCATGCTGCTCAGCGCATGCTCGGCGGGGACCACTGCCGCGACGACAGAAACGACAACGGCAGCCGCGGCCGAAACCGCGGAAGTGACCACGCAAAGCGCGGAAACCAGCATTGATACATCCGACTTTGACGGCATCTCAGTGACCTATTCGGATACGGACAAGGACGATACCTATGATGACACCACGGCGACGCAAATTACGCTGGCGGACGGCGCATCCAAAGTATCCGGCGACGGCGCCTCCGTAGACGGCAACGTCATCACCATTACGACAGCGGGCGAATACATCTTAAGCGGCACGCTGACCGACGGACAAATCGTCGTCAACGCTGAAAAGGAAGATACCGTACAACTGATTTTAAACAACGTTTCGGTCACCAACAGTACGGGAAGTGCGGTTTTGGTAGAACAGGCCGATCACGTGGTCATCACATTGCCCCAAGGCACGCAGAGCGTCTTAAGCGACACAGCGCGTGAAGACACAACCGATACCGACAGCGAGAACGAGGATGAAACCGACGATAACGCGGCGATCTACGCCAGCGACGATTTGACCATCAACGGCTCTGGCGAGCTTTCGGTCAACGGCAACTATAAGCACGGCATCAAGACTTCCAACGATTTGGTCATCACGGGCGGTATCATCAGTATCACAGCCGTGAAAGAGGGCCTGCGCGGCAAGGATTCCGTAGGCATTCTGGACGGCGAAATCACCATCCACGCCGGAGAAGACGGAATTCTCGCCACCAACGGCGACGATGAAAACAGCGGTTGGGTATCCATTGACGGCGGCGATATCACGATTGATGCCGGCGAAAACGGCATCACCGCCGAAACCGTACTGCTGGCGGCGACCGGCAGTCTGGATATCACGGCGGGTCAGGACGGCCTGCACAGCAACGGCAGCATGAAAATTTCGGACGGAACATTTGACATCAGTGCCGGAGACGACGGCGCGCATGCCGACAACACCCTGATGGTGACCGGCGGCATATTGACCGTCAGCCAGAGCTATGAGGGATTGGAGGGCGCGGACGTGGCGATCAGCGGCGGTACGCTGAAGATTGCGGCCGAAGACGACGGCATTAATGCGGCCGGCGGAAGCGATACCAGCGGCGGCGATTTTAACGGCGGACAAAGACCGGACAGCACCGACAACTCGGACAACACCGCGCCGACCAGTGAACAGACGCCGGAAACCGATTCTTCGGATACCCTGAGTTCGGACGGCATCGTGGCGCTGGCTTCGACCGAAACAGATGCGGGAACCGGCGCCAGTGAGGACACCGGCAGTACGGATTCAGCCTTCGGCGGCGGCCCGGGCGGCGGACAAGGCGGCGGCCCGGGCGGTGGACAAGGCGGCGGCCCAGGTGGTGGCGGACAAGACGGTGGTCCAGGCGGCGGACAGGATGGTCAGGGCGGTATGCCTCAGAACAGCGGCGGGAATGACAGCTTTGGCGGCTCGGGAGATTACCTTATCGCCATCAGCGGCGGATATATTTCCATCAGCGTCGAGACCGGCGACGGTGTGGACTCCAACGGGGATATCGCAGTTTCGGGCGGCACACTGGTGGTGAGCGGCCCCAGCAACAACGGCAATTCGGCCATCGATATTGAACAGGGTACCTATACCGTCAGCGGCGGCACCATTGCGGCGGCGGGATCATCCGGCATGCTGGTGGTGCCCACCGACGCCGAACAGCCGACCGTCACTGTACTGTTTGACGCAGAACAGGCGGCGGGCAGCGCCGTGACCCTGATGGACGAAAACGGGAACGTGATTTTCACCATGGTTCCGGATAAGACCTATCAGAGCATCACGCTGACCAGCCCGGATTTGGTGCTGAACGGAACATACCAGATTGCATTTGGCGGTACGGTTTCCGGCGAAACGCTGGACAGCGCATACTACACGGGCGTGACCCTCACCGGCGCAGACAGCACCATCAGTGTTAGCATAAGCGACACCAATCTCCTGATCAATCAGGACGGAGACGCGACCACCAACACCGGCAGAACCATGGGCGGCGGCGGACGAAACGGCGGCGGGAATATGCCGGGCGGCGGTAATTAAAAACAACCAGCGAAACGCTGTTTGATAGAAGTTTGGAAAGTTTTAAAGCCCAGCATTGCTGTTAGCAGCTTCAAGGGAAGATGCAATGCGGGCAGCTGGAGGGAGGTGCTAGCCTAAGAGCCTTAAGACACAAAACCCAAGAGTGTGTATGCTATTACAATGCCGCACGGATTCCGTTGTTAAAACGCGCCGTGCGGTCATTAATTTTCTCTGGAAAATGAACAATTTGCAGATTGTTTATGCGGCGTTCATTCGGGTTATTCTCATTAAGTGATATAATCACGGCACACAGCAGAAAAAGTGAGGATCATATCAGTATGGAAAAACAAACGATACGGGATGTGAACAGCTATATCGCGCAGTTTCCAGAGGAAGTCCAAACGCGGCTGAATGACATACGAAACCGCATCGCCAGAATATTGCCGGACGCGTCCGAAAAAATCAGCTATCAGATTCCCACGTTCTACCGGAACGGCAACGTGGTCCACTTTGCGGCGTTTGCGCACCATGTCGGCCTGTATCCCGGGGCGGCGGCGATGGCGGCTTTTAAGGATAAGCTGACGGGCTACCAGACGGGCAGGGGTTCTGTCCAGTTTCCTTTGGACCGCCCGATGCCGTTTGACCTCATTGAAGAAATCGTGCGGTTCTGCGACGAGAAGAATCGCGAGAAAAATAGACAGCGTTAAAAAAGGGAAACGGCGGGATGCGGTTTTCCGGAAAGAGAGCTTATATGAGATTACCCGTGATATTTGTGGGCCATGGTTCCCCCATGAATGCGATTGAGGACAACGCCTATACCAAGGAATGGGATGCGCTGGGCAAAAAGATTGAGCCAAAGGCGATTCTGATGATTTCGGCGCATTGGTTTACGCGCGGCACGTTGATTCAGGACGCTGAAGAACCGCGAATCATCAACGATATGTATGGCTTCCCCAAAGAGTTATATGAAGTGGGGTATCAGGTGAAGGGCGACAAAGCTCTGACCAAAAGCGTATTAGGTGCGGTGAAACGCGAGGTTAAGGTGAACAATGACTGGGGACTCGACCACGGCGCGTGGTCGGTGCTCGCGCATATGGTCCCGGACCGTCATGTTCCGGTGGTTCAGCTCAGCGTGGACGCCTACACCACGCCCGAACAGCACTACGCCATCGGGCAGGATTTGGCTTTTTTGCGGGATGAAGACGTACTGATCATCGCCAGCGGCAACATCGTGCACAACCTTCGGATGGTTCGTATGGACATGGCGGGAGGAACCCCGGAGTGTGCGGCGTTTGACGCGTTTATCAAAGAGAGCATTCTCGCAAAAAACCATGATGCGGTTCTGGGGTACCCCGCATTCGGTATTGGCGCCAGCCTTTCAGTGCCCACCACCGACCATTTCGACCCGCTGCTTTATGCGCTGGGCGCCGCGGGCAAGGACAGCGCGGTCAGTGTGTTCAACGAATCGCTGATGGCCGGATTTTTGTCCATGACCAGTTACGTATTCGAATAGAAATTTTCTAAACCGCCGTTTTCTCCGGCGGTTTTTTTGCGCGCGGAATCGGATTTTCCGGGCGCGCTTTTGTACAGACTTTTGCGCGTCCTCCTGTGCCGCCGCCCAAACCATGGCGCGATGTCAGCCTGCGCGTTTAATGCGCGTCAAAACGGGGTATTGATGTACCAACAGACATGCAGAAGGACTTAATGCGTGAGACAAGGAGAGCGGGGCAGACATGGAGTGATGACACACGGACACTTGACGGGAGGATTTGAACGCACGCTGGACAAGATGGATGCGATGGAACAGGTGCTGAATCTGGGTATCGACGAAAGTCTAGGCTCCGATTCCGTCCAATCATTCTGGTATAAATTTTTAGGGGAATGGCGTTGGGACTTAAGCAGCCATCTATTATTCTGCCACCAAAAGAGACTGACCATACTCGGCTATGACGAAAAAATCGCATCCCGGGGCATGAATCAATCGGTGTTTGTCAAAGGGGTTCTTCCGCAGGATATGGAGGAGATACACCGAAAAACCAAAGCGTTGCTCAGAGGGAAATCCAGCGTGATGGATATCGAATACAGAATCCTCAGCGCAAGCGGCGCAATCAAGACGTTCTACGACCGGGGTGTGGTCGTGCGCTGGGACAGCAACAACAGGCCTCAGGAAATATGGGGCATCGGATTTGATATCACCAAACGCAGGGAGTTGGAGCGCGAAAATGTCATGCTGGCCAAGCTGCCCTATACGAATCCGGACATCATCGCCATACTGAATCTGGATGGGGAAACGGTCTACATAAACCCAACAGGACAGCGCGTGATTAAAAAAAACATTTCGGAAGCTCTGCCCGAACAGTTCCTTTTAAAACTGAAGCAGGCATATATGAATAACCAATTGGTTCAGGCCAGCCATATCATCGACAATCGGAATTACCGTGTGAAAATCATGCCGATGACCGGGGAAAACCAGTGCATGGTCAGCCTTTCGGACATCACCGACATCATGAGGGTAAAAAAAGATCGGGATATATACTACCAGGCTCTGCAGTCCATCAAGCAGGCGCTGATTATCACGAATGCCGGCGGGGAGATTATTCACGTCAACAAGGAGTTTGAACGCCTGTACGGCTATACAGAAAGCGAAATCGTCGGCAAGAACCCCCGAGTATTGAACGCGGGAAGAGAAACATATAGAAACCTTGGGTACAGCCTGGAAGAGTACAGCGAGCACTTTAAAGAAATGTGGGCCGCGATTATGGACAGGAAGGTCGGCACATGGGAAGGCATGGTCATCAACCGAAGCAAAGCGGGGAAAATCATGTGGGTACATCTGGTGACCAATGCGATTTTCAATGACCGCGGCGAGATTGACTATCTGGTGGGTATGCCGATTGATATGACCAGCTCTTACAGCGATACGGATGCTTTTAAACGGAACTTATATAAATCCATCGCCCAGCTCGCCGAGCTGAGAGACCTTGACACGGGAGCGCATATGAAGAGAGTCGGCATCTACGCCAAGGTGTTGTCCAAGCATCTGGGGATGTCGGATAAGTTTTGCGAAGATATCGAGTTGTTTGCCCCCATGCACGACCTCGGGAAAGTCGGGATCCCGGATGCCATTCTGCTGAACAAAGGACGGCTGTCCGCCGAGGAATTTGAAGTGATGAAGCGGCATACCATTCACGGCTACAATATTGTCAAAAACAACAGCGAGATGAAAATGGTATCCGAGATTGCGTTATCGCACCATGAAAGATATGACGGGACAGGATACCCCAATGGACTTAAAGGTGAAGACATCCCCCTGTCGGCGCGCATCGTTGCGGTGGCGGACGTTTATGATGCATTACGAAGTGCGAGGCCGTATAAGGAACCCTGGCCGCACGAAAGGACCAAAGCGTATATGATCGAGAACAGCGGAACGCACTTCGACCCGAATATCATTACGGCGTTTATTGCGCTCAATGAACAGTTTGCCAGGATCTTTGACGAAGTACGCGATAATTAGAACCGTATCCAAGAAGAAATCCGCATCATCCATATTAAACGGAGGCGACTTGATTGGCAGACAGACCGGCAAAAGGCACAAAAACAGCCGACCGATTCAGCAAAATCAATCTCAAACGTTTCCTGAGGGATTCCATTTTACTCAGCTTGCTTAACTGTGCCATTCTGCTACTGCTGTTCTATTACGGCGAAAACAATATTCTAAAAGTGCAGCGGCAGGATCTGGAGAGAGAAGCGACAGCGGTTCTTGAAATGGAACGCAATCTCCTCGGCAATGAATTCGACTATGTCATTTCAGA
Source organism: uncultured Clostridia bacterium (assembly GCA_937863465.1). Classification (GTDB taxonomy): domain Bacteria; phylum Bacillota; class Clostridia; order Christensenellales; family CALMFG01; genus CALMFG01. The sequence continues at coordinate 5,970 of CALMFG010000177.1, read as the reverse complement.
TATGGAGTTTCTGATTGACGGCTATCATGATCAATTAGAGAACCGTGCAGATATTGAAAATACGGCTGAAGAATGGATACGGTTTTCGAATACGCGAAAAGTCTATGATCAGGTACGGTTTTTGAACACCCAAGGCAAAGAGGTCATTCGCATCAATTACAGCGAAGACGGTGCCTATGCGGTATACCAGTCGATGCTTCAGGACAAATCCGACCGCTATTATTTTACCGATACGATCGTCCTCGACCCAGAACAGATTTATATTTCAAAGATGGATTTGAATGTCGAAGGAGATATTGTGGAGTATCCCTTCAAACCCATGCTTCGGATTTGCCAGCCCGTGTACAACAGCCGCGGTGTGCTGCAGGGAATCATTGTTCTGAACTATAAAGCGGAAAACATCCTCCGGGACTTTAAAAGCGTCGAGAATATCAACAATGCTTGGAATTATCTTTTAAATATCAACGGATACTGGCTGGCCAGCCCCGACCCAAACCAAGAGTGGGGCTTCATGTTTGAAACGAAAAAAGATATCAGTTTTACCAACAGCTATCCTGCCGAGTGGGCCAAGATACAGGAAAATGACGAAACCGACGAAATCGTTATATTCTATACCGAGAACGGCATGTTTGCGCATACCCATATCCGGCTGACAGACAAACTGGTCAACAATCAGACAATGGTTCTGGAAAACCGTGTCATCATGCAGAATCGAGAGTGGATATTGGTGCTGCGCGAATCGCAGGACGGGGCTCACGGGCTGGCTGTCAGCGGCAGTGTGTGGGATATTGCCTGGTTGGTACTGCAAAAATACCTGCTGATATTCATCGTATTTATCGTGGCGAGTTTCTTAATTACCTATGTCTTAGGTATGATGCGCCGAGCCAATGAACGCATCGCGTTTTATTCTATGTATGACCCCTTAACCGGAGTTTTTAACCGCCGGGCAGGCTTGGAGAAACTGCAAGCAAAGATGGACCTGCCTGAACGGAGAGGAAGACGCATCGTCCTCATCTTTGCCGATGTGAACGGCCTAAAAGAGGTCAATGACACATTTGGTCACGACGCGGGGGACGCGCTGATTCTGGCCGTGAGCCAGACTTTTAAAGCGAATATTCGAAAAGAGGATTATATTGTTCGGCTGGGCGGCGATGAGTTCCTGATGGTACTGACGGACACCAGCGGGAATGACGCAGAGATCGTCTGGCAGAGGATCATCAGCCAGTTTGACGCGATAAACCAAACCGGAGAGCGCCCGTACCTCATCAGCGTCAGCCATGGACTGGCCGCCGTGGATGACTACAGCGAAGAATCCGTGGATAACCTGGTTAAGCTGGCCGATGCGGCGATGTATGATGAGAAAAGAAGAATCAAAGAGCATCTGGATGTCATTCGCAGGGTTTAAAAAAGCCGGGAAAACGATTGACGCGATATGCTATAATAGGAATATTAATCAGGAGAAAAAGAAAATTATGCGATTATCTAAGAAAACCGAATATGCGTGCCTTGCCTTGGTCTCCATGGCCAGGGATTACAAAACCAAGCTCAGCAACCTAAACGAGATATCCGAAGACAATGATATTCCGAGAAAATTCTTAGAGCAGATACTGGCACAGCTGAAATCGGCAGGCTATATTGAGAGCATTCGCGGCCCCAAAGGCGGATACACACTGGCCAAGCCGCCGTCCGAGATATCCCTGGCCGAAATTGCGCGGCTGTTTGACGGACCCATCGGCGCCACATCCAGCGTCAGCACGTATTTTTATCGGACATCGCCCATTGAGAAGAATGAGAAAATCCACGCGGTTTTTAAGGATATTCGGGATTATACCTCAAAAAAGATGGAGAGCACCTTTTTCTCCGATCTGGTCTAGCCGCAACAAGGATTGCATTTTCCTTGCGGATTAACTATACTTTATCCACAGGAATAATACATAAAGGAACCGAAGAACATGTTATCTGATTTGACACTCAGCACCACGCTTTTTAGCATCGGCGCTTTTCATTTCCACCTTTCTTTGCTGGTCTTCATTGCTGTGGGGTTTATCGCGCAGGTCATTGACGGCGCGCTGGGCATGGCCTATGGCGTCAGCTCCAATTCGTTTCTGCTGGCGGCGGGTGTGCCTGTGCCGGTGGCCAGCGCTTCGGTGCATCTGGCCGAAGTCGCCACCACGGCGGTGTCGGGCATTTCGCACACCAAGATGGGCAACATGGACAAAAGTCTCTTTAAAAAGCTGATTATACCCGGCGTCATCGGCAGCATCATCGGCGCTGTTCTTTTGACATACGGTTGGCAGAACCTTTCTGCGCAGTGGGAAACCATCATCAAAATCATCGTGGCGGCTTATCTATTGGCCATGGGCATCCGCATCGTCATCAAGGCGGCCAATATGCTGAAGCAGAAGAAAAGGGAATTTAAGCGTCTGCACATCATCATTCTGGCGGCGCTCGGCGGGCTCTGCGACGCCATCGGCGGCGGCGGATGGGGACCTATCGTCACCTCTACGCTGGTCAACGCCGAAGACCATCCCCGGTTTGTCATCGGCACAGTCAACACGGTGGAGTTTTTCGTCACACTGGCTCAGGTCACGGTGTTTCTGGCGCTGCTCAGCATCATGGATTGGCAGGTTATCGCGGGACTCATCATCGGCGGCAGTATCGCCGCGCCGTTTGCGGCCAAACTCTGCAAGGTGATTCCGGCCCGAACCATGATGTTTATCGTCGGCATCGTCATCATCGGTCTTCAGATTTATACGCTGATTAAAAGCGCCTTAAGCTTTTAAACTGAATGGAGTGTGGTGGGATGGTACCGTATTTTGAAGGGCATATCAAAACAGGAATTATCCGCCGCGCACGCATCGTTGTCGTGCTCTTCTCCAAAAACCTTGTGATCTGCTTCGTCAACCGCAAGGAATATGCCGCCGAAAAGAAACGGTCGGCCGCCGAGGCAAGGAGGACGATGGACTGGCAGGAAGAGACGGAGGATACGCCGGACGGAAACGATCGCTTCGGAGAACGCTTTGCGGCGCTGGATGAACAGACGGCGGCGGCGCTGGATGCCCGAAACCGGGTGATTCCCTACGCTGAGATTTTGAAAACCCGATACAGCCGGGCATCCGAGGACTGCGACGGCGAGATGAATATCTGCTGTCAGGGGCGATTGAAGATATGGACGAAAAGCGGCCGGATGGTGATTCGGCACGGTATTGAAAAGGGCACGCCGCAGGAGAAGGAACTCCTAAAACGGCTGAAGCCGGATAAAGCATTTTGAAAATAAACAGGCGGCAATCGATTATGCTTCGACAGCCGCTTTTTTATGTGATGGGGCGGATGATTTCGCGGTCGTTGGCCAAACGGCTGAAGAAAGTTCGCATGATTTCAAGATACAGCTCGTCCTTCAGGCAGGCGTCTTCCACCGTGTTTTCAATGCTGGGGTTGTCGTTGATTTCAATCACATACGGTTCGCCGTCGATTTCTTTGATATCCACGCCATAGAGACCGTCGCCGATGACGCTGGCGGCTTTTAAAGCGATTTTCAGCACCTTTGGCGGGAGTTCTTCCACGGGCAGGGTGGCAAACCCGCCGGATTTCTCGGTATCATCTGCGTTGGCCCAGTTATATATCTGCCAGTGGTTTTTGGCCATAAAGTACTTGCAGGCAAACAGCGCCTTTTTATCCAGCACGCCGACACGCCAGTCATAGGCTGTGGGCAGATATTCCTGCGCCACGATGATCTCGGATTTTTTAAACAGCTCGCCCAGCTTCTCGGTGCATTCGGCGGGGCTGTCCACCTTGTGGACGCCGAAGGAAAAAGCGCTGTCCGGCTGTTTTAAAATCAGCGGGTAGGCGAGCGACTGGACGCGTTCTTCATAATTCGCCTTCTTGTTGAATGTCCATGTTTTGGGCATGCGGATGCCCGCGGCCAGCAGGGCCTCAAACAGGTACAGCTTGTTGGAGCATCTTAAGATGGACCATGGGTCGTCGATGACCACCAGTCCTTCGGCGTAGGCGTAGCGCGAAAAATCGTAGGTGTAGTTATCCACATTGGTGGTGGCGCGGATGAACAGCGCGTCGAACTCAGGGAGGCGCTTATAATCCTTTTTGGTGATGAATTCCACGTAAAAGCCCAGTGATTCGGCGGCCGACTTGAACAAGGCCAGCGCGTCCGGACACGAAGGCGGGTTCTCCTCGGCGTCGTCCACCAGAATAGCCATATCGTATTTGTACCGGTTCATGGCGCCGCTGACAAACCGCTTCTGGGAGAAGTATTTGATGGCATACGGCTTAATCGCCGCTTTGTTCGCGATGCTTTCCAGCGCCGGCGTGGAGACTTTTTTTAAGTACCAATACGGGTTTTTCTCAAACTGGTAACGGATGAGCGGGGCCTCATACAGCAGTGTCAGCGCACGGGCCAGCGGCTGGTATTTGGGCTGACTGCAGTGCCCGAAGCAGATGTCGAGATTCAGCGAGGTCCCGGGTTCGTCGGCCAGCTCGCGCTGGAGGCGGTCGAAGATCTCATCGCCGATGCTCCGAAGGATGGTATTGCTTTTAAAGTCCCTTAAGCTGATGATGTTAGGGTATACACTGTGGTTTCTGGCCTGCGCCAGAAGGGAGACATAATAGCCCACGGTCTGGTAATTCAGACTGCTGCACAGATTGAAGATGCGGACATTCTTGGCCGACTGATAGGCGGGGTCTTCGATGTACGCGTTGGCGCGAATCTGGATGATGCCCGGAATATCCTTAAAAAACTGCGTATCATAGTCGGTGACCACGATGTTTCGGGTGTTCTCCAGCGAGCCGATTTTCAGAGTCATCCGCACGGCGTCTTCGTCCTTGGCGTAGTAGTCCATGATGACGCGTACGGGCTGAAAACCGTAGCTCTCGTACCATTTGACCAGGCTGGAATTCAAAATATCCGCTTCCAGCGACAGGGTGCGGATACTGTGTTTTTTGGCGTATGCAATCGCAAAATCCAGCAGGGCGGAACCCACCCCGCGGCTGGCACATTCGGGGAGCACGGCCAGCGAGTAAATGCGAACTTGTTTTTTGTAATTTAAGAGAATGATGGCGCCGCAATGCTGACCGGCGTCTTCGGCCATATATACTTCCTGATGGGGGCTTTGGATGCTGTGCAGCAGGGATTTCCGGTTGGACTGACGGCTCTTTGAAAAGCAGGTTTTCTCCAGATGCTCTAAAAACTCAAGGTCGTCCAGTGTGGCTTCCCGTATATTCATGTGTTTTCCTTCGGGCACGCGGCCAACAAATTAATGATTGCAGATAAAGTATAAGCGCAATTTAAAGATTGTCAATAGAATAATTATGAAGAAAAGGCACATTAAAATGTTAATAAATATTTGATAATTTGTTAATTGTATTTCTTTCGTTTTCTGATATATATAGAAAGGTTTATTTTTTAAATGGATTTAAAAGTGAGGTATATAGCATGACAAAACGACTGGGAATTCTGGGGCTGATAATGCTCCTTGTAATCAGCATCATGCCGACCGCGGTTTTTGCGGCTGACGAAAGCAATTCACGTGTGGTACTGGGGGCGGATTTGGACGCCGACCAGATTGATACGGTTTATTCGGATTTTGGAATCAGCCGCGGAGATGTCGATGAACTCTTTGTGACCAATAAAGAAGAACGCGAATATCTGGACGGACTGGTGCCCGATGAACGCATCGGCCACAACGCCATCTCCAGCATCTACTTTACGCTGGAGGACGAAGGCGAAGGCCTGTCTGTTTCCACCAACAACATCAACTGGTGCACAGCGGATATGTACAAAAACGCGCTGACCACAGCGGGCATCACCGACGCCACCATCGTCGTATCGGCACCCTTCCATGTTTCGGGAACCGCCGCCCTGACCGGCATCTACAAGGCCTATTCGGACATCACAGGCATTCCCCTCGACGACATTAACAAGATAGCGGCCACCGAGGAGCTGGTTGTCACGGGAGA
>CALMFG010000176.1 GCA_937863465.1 uncultured Clostridia bacterium | reverse complement strand
GGGAAAGCGTATCCGCCGTCACTTCCGGATGGTTTAACATGAACGGTTCCTCCTAATCAATATTTAATCCCATTATATCATGACGCAAAATGCCTTTCAAAACCTTCACGGGCAAAACCTTGACTTTTTTTGCGTCATTATTGTTGTAGAATCGGGAAAGCTCTGCTATATTCATTAAAGGTTCTTTTTCTTTGGTTTCGCGATTATTTCTGATGAAATTATTCTGGACGATTCAATTCAACATGAAAAAAGGAGATGTATTTTTATGAATAGAAAACGCTGGCCATCTTCAGCGGCCGCTCTCGTTCTTTGCTTTTTCTTACTCGCCGGATGCCGTTCCGCTCAGGTCACCGCGGAAGCCACACCGTCACCGACCGTCGGGGACATTTTGGCGCCATCGAATTTGACCCTGTCCGTTCCAGCCTTGGAGGGCATGGCGGACAAAATCCTTGAAAAATCCAACCCTGACGGCACCAGCCAGAAGATTCTGCTCTATGACGCGACGGTGGGTATCACCATATCGCGTGTGATCCCTGTGGGTTTCAGTGAAGATGCGGTTTTCGCGCAGATTATCGACACCGGCAGTACGAATGTTTCTGATTTGGTGATTGCGCAGGATGACGCGGTTTCGGCTGCGCTGACCTATCCCGCCTGGCGCGTGACCTATCTTACCGGCGAAAACGAGGACACCCGTCAAAATACGGACATCTATATCCAAACCGACGCGTGGGACTTCTATTTTCACACGGATGTGCCCATCGATAATGCAAAGGATTACAGCGCCGTCATCGAATCCTGGATTGCGTCATTCACCCTCACCGACGCCGAGTAAACCGGGTTTTCTTTCGGCATACAGCAAAAATAATGCAACAAAAAAGCCGATTATTGAATAACCGGCTTTCTTTCGCTTTAATTTTTGCTGGGTATGCTTTATGTCATAAACAACTATCCCAAATAGGCTTCGCGGACCGCGTCCGAGGACAAAAGCTCCTTCGCTGTGCCTGAAAGCACAATCTTTCCGGTCTCCAGCACATATCCGCGGTTGGCGATATGCAGCGCGCGGTTGGCGTTCTGTTCCACCAGCAGAATGGTCATGCCCTCTCTGTTGGTGCGTTCGATGATTTCAAAAATCTCATCCACCAGAATCGGCGCCAGACCCATCGAAGGCTCGTCCATCAGGAGAATCTCCGGCCGGCTCATCAGCGCACGGCCCATGGCCAGCATCTGCTGCTCACCGCCCGAGAGCGTACCCGC
>CALMFG010000175.1 GCA_937863465.1 uncultured Clostridia bacterium | reverse complement strand
CACCAAGTGCAAGTTTGAGGCAATCACGCTTTCGCGTCGGTATGACGGCGAAGGGGTTTCGCTGTTCGATATGAAAAAGGTCATCATTCCGCATGTGATTAAGCGCAAAGCCAAGATTCAACTGAAGAAAATCAGCAAGGTTTTTTCACCCAAAAAGAAGGAGCACAGCCATGCATGAGCTGGGCATTATGGCCGAAGTGGTGCGCGTGGTGGAAAACATCGCGCGCCAGCAAGGCTTAACAAAAATTGATGCGCTGGTGCTTCAGATCGGCGAGCTTTCGTCGGTGATTCCCTACTACGCGGAGCAGTGCTATCCGGCGGCGGCCTACGGCACCATGCTGGAAAACACGCGGCTGGAGATTGAGGTTCTGCCGGGAAACGCGCGGTGCCGAAGCTGCGGCAGGGTGTTTAACGTGCTGGCAAGTCACCGAAGCTGCCCGGACTGCGGGGGGACGAGCATGGAATTCTTAGGCGGTCGGGAATTTATGATTAAGGAAATTGTCGCGTGCTAGTCTTGGAGAGAGCGTTTGAATAAAGCAGAAATTAGAGCCTATTTTGATCATCACGCATCCGGCTGGGACGAAAGGATGATTCGTAGTCAGCACAAGATTGATGCGATATTGGACGCGGCAGGCGTCTATCGCGGTTCGCGCGTTCTGGATGTGGCCTGCGGCACGGGTGTGCTGTTTGAAGACTATCTGGCGCGCGGCGCAGAACAAATCGTCGGCGTCGATTTGTCACCAGAAATGGTTAGCATTGCGCGGCGGAAGTTTCCGCAGTCGCATATCACCGTGCAGTGTGCGGATATCGAAACGGTGCAGTTTGAAACAGATTTTGACTCCTGTGTCATCTATAATGCATTGCCGCATTTTATGGACCCCGCATATCTTGTGACCCATCTTTCGGCGTTTATCAGGCCGGGCGGAAGGCTGTGCATTGCGCACAGCATGAGCCGGGAAGCGCTGATCCGACATCATTCGGGTTCGGCAATGGGGATTTCCAAGCCGCTGCCCGATCTTGACGTATTGTGTGCCATGATTGAACCGTATTTCTATTGTCATACCGCCATCAGCGATGATGAAAAAGTGATTGTTGCCGGCATTCGACGGTAAATCAAGTCTTCAATAATTGACTATTGCGGCAAGAGTCGACTCTGGTGAAATAGAAATCGAAGGGCTATCGTATTAGAATGTTATTTGCGCCGGAGACGAATAATTATGTATTAAAGCCATGCTGATAAAATTTACACGGAATCATCCAAATAGCCCTTGTAGTGTTCCCCGAAGTCTATCCAGTTTATTGACAGAAGAATCGTATTATGATAAATTAATGTCACGGGTGTGACATTAATGAATAAGCGAACCAAAAGGAGACGGCTATGATTCATTTTGAACACGAAACCTTTCATCTTTCCACCAAGAATACCAGCTATATTTTTAAAATTCTGCCTTCCAAACATCTTGCAAACATATACTATGGGAAAAGATTACAGCATCGTCCTTCCTTTGACTCGCTTTATCAAAATTTCACCTGTACAGTAGGAATAGAGACACAATACAGCGAAAGGTTTCCGAACCTGACCCTTAACACATCCTGCCTGGAGTTTTCCACCTATGGCAAATCCGATTACCGTGAACCCTCTCTGCATCTGGTCATGGCCGACCAGAACCGAACAGCGGATTTTCTATACTCAGAACACACTATTGCCCAAGGCAAACCGCAGTTGCCCGGCCTGCCGTATTTTTTTCAAAACGACGACAAAGCGGATACGCTCACCGTTACGCTGACCGATAGCCTTCTCGGCGTGGATGCGATGCTGGTTTACAATGTCTTTGAGAATAAGGATATCATCACCCGACACCTGGAGCTTGTCAACCGCAGCACCGATACGGTGACAATAGAAAAAGCGATGAGCTTTAATTTGGATTTTCCGCATGCCGATTTTGACCTGATCTCGCTGACGGGTCATTGGATTAAGGAAAAACACATACAAAGAAACGGTCTGGTCAAAGGTATTCAGTCCATTGACTCCAAGCGGCTGCTTTCAGGCGCTGAACATAACCCGTTTATGGCGCTGGTTTCGCCGACTGCCACAGAAACGTATGGGGACTGCTATGGTTTCGGGCTGGTCTACAGCGGCAACCATCGCGGCATCGTGCAGGTCAGCGGGCACGAGATTACGCGTATCCAGATGGGCATTCAAGACTTTGACTTTAAGTGGAGGCTGGTACCCAACGAGCGGTTTGTCACGCCCGACGCGGGGCTGGTTTTTTCAGATCGGGGGCTCAACGGCATGAGCGGCATCTTCCACCGCGCCATTCGTGAGAACCTTGTGCCAAGGCAGTGGCAGTATCGGGAAAGGCCGATCGTCTTTAACAGCTGGGAAGCCATGTATTTTGATTATGATGCGGATAAACTCTTAAAGCTGGCCAAAGCGGGCAAAGACTTGGGAATGGAACTGTTTGTGCTGGACGACGGTTGGTTTAAAGGCCGAAATGACGATACGACCAGCTTGGGAGACTGGGTGGAGGATGTCAAAAAACTGCCAAACGGCTTGGAGGGCTTGCGGGAGAGAATCGTCAAAACTGGGCTGAAATTCGGGCTTTGGGTGGAACCGGAAATGGTATCGCCAAAAAGCGATTTAGCCGATACCCACCCCGAATGGATAATCGGTTATCCCGGACGCGAGCGGTCGCTGGGCAGAAATCAGCTGATGCTGGATTTGGCAAATCCGAAAGTGGTGGATTATCTATATTATCTTTTATCTGCCCTGTTTAAACGCGCTAATGTGGACTACGTGAAGTGGGACTGCAATCGAAGTGTCAGCGATGTGTACTCGGCGACGCTGGAACCCGAAGAACAGCAATCCTTCGCGCACCGCTATTGCTTGGGATTGTATGCGCTTTTGGACAGGCTGAAGGAAGCATTTCCCGACGTGCTGTTTGAAAGCTGCGCCAGCGGCGGCAACCGAAACGATTTGGGTATGCTGTATTATATGCCCCAGACCTGGGTCAGCGATAATTCCGACCCGGGCGCACGGATGCGGATACAATATGGCGCAACCTTGTTCTTCCCGCCGGATACGATTGCCGCGCACGTGGGCAGCGACCCGTCGCATCAAGTCCTGCGGCGCAATGATATCGAGACGCGGTATGATGTCGCCTGTTTTGGCAATCTGGGGTATGAACTGAACCTGATGGATTTATCGAAGTATGAAAAGAATGTGATTACCCAGCAGACAAACGAGTATAGACGGATGCGAAAGACACTGCAGTTTGGGGATTTTCTCCGTATTCAGTCACCTTTTGAGACCAACCATTGCGTGTGGATGGTGATGGACCCCGAAAAGAAGGAAGGCGCTGTCGGGTATTATCAGATAGAAAAGCAGCCAAACGGCGGGTTTGAGCAGATTAAATTGCTGGGGCTGGACGAAGCAGCCCAATACTGCGTCGCGACACGCCCGCATTTTTTGAATATCGAAAAATTTGGGGATCTCATCAACCGGATTATGCCGGTGCATATCAGCACCCATGGGATGAAAGGGATGGCTTATAAAACCATCTGTGAGCACTATATGTTTAAAGGGGAACATCGCGAGGTCATAGCGTTTGGCGATGAGTTGATGTACGCGGGTTTTCGTCCTTTTCACCAATTTATCGGTTCCGGGTACAACGAGACCATCAGCGTCGTCGGGGACTATGGGTCGCGCATGTATTATGTGACAAAAACGGAGACAAAAGGCGATGCGTGACGCTGATATGCGATTAGGCCCGAAACGGCAGAAGACCCGGGAAACAATTCTGGCCTGCGCCGAAGAAGCGTTCATCAAGAATGGATTTGTCGGCACCGACATCAGTGAGATTGCCGAAAAAGCCGGCGTGGACAAGCGTACCATTTATCGCTATTTCAGCGGGAAAGAAGCGTTGGCTTTCATCATCTGGTGCAATGTACTGGAAATGGTGCTGAAAAAGGGTATGGCGGCATCCGGCGCAAATGGATTTAAAAAACTCGCGAATTCGTTGAACCTCTATATCGAAAATGCATTGGCGCATCGCGAGATCATTCGGTTTTTGGGTGAATTTGATCATACGTTCAGCGGCGAATACCCCAATGTGGCAGAAGCCAAGATGTTTGTGGAATATGTCAAAACACATGAAAACGCATTCTCAATCTATCTGAAAGAAGGCGTGAAGGACGGAAGCATCCAAAGCGATTTGGATGTTCCACTGACGGCCAGCACGCTCTCTAATATCATGCTGGCGCTTTGCCAGCGCGTGGTCATCCGCGACAAACACTTGTCGGAAGAGCAAGGGTATTCCAATGAAGTATTGCCGCAGGCGGTGAAGATTATTCTGGAAGGGATAAAAGGTTCACGGGTATGAAAACCAAATTAGAGGAATGGCAGGACCCTGCGGTGTTTGCCGAAAACAAGCTTCCGGCGCGCTTTGTGTATCGGGATAATACGCCGGACAAACTGTTTCTGCCGTTGAATGGATGTTGGCGTTTTTCCTATGCCGAATGTCCCGCCGACCGACCGATCGATTTTTTTAAAATTGGATTTGATGACTCAAAATGGGATACACTGAATGTCCCTTCGGTATGGCAGCTGAACGGCTATGGTAAACCGCAGTATCTGGCGTATTCCTATCCGGACGCAGTCGCGGTAAAAAAAAGACGAATCCCGCATATCGATGAAAAAGCAAATCCAGTAGGCAGTTATCGCCGGAGCTTTGTGCTGGATGAGAAATGGGAAACGGGAGTGGTTGTCCTTCACTTCGGCGCAGTGAAATCGGCATTTTATCTTTGGGTGAACGGCACCTATGTAGGCTATTCGCAAGGATCGATGACACCAGCCGAGTTTGATGTGACAGAATATGTACAGACCGGTGAAAATTGTGTAGCGGTGGAAGTCTATCAGTTCAGCGACGGCACGTATCTGGAAGACCAGGACATGTGGTTTTTTGCGGGCATTTATCGCGATGTATATCTGTATCATCTGCCGCAAAGTCATGTTTGCGATGTCTTTGCCAAGGCCGAGTTGAATTTTGATATGACAGGCGCAAAAATCAGCGTCGCCATGCAGACCGTTTCGGCAAAAGGGAAAATGGCCGAAGTGTGGCTGAATGGTTTTGGGAAAAGGCATCTGCTGGACCGACGCATCGTGGAAACCGACGGATACCGCTTTGAAGCCACAGTCGAGGACATTCAGCTTTGGTCGGCCGAAGCGCCGAACCTGTACGAAATTGAAGCCATATTGCTGGACGGAGGAAAACCCGTGCATCAAGCGGCTTTTGATTTCGGTTTTCGAAAGATTGAGATTAAAAACGCGGTGTTTTTTGTGAACGGACAACCGATTAAGCTGTTGGGCGTCAACCGGCACGATTACGATCCGGTATCCGGCTGGGCGGTCTCGGCCGAGCTTCGGGAACGCGACATAATCATCATGAAGCAGAACAACATTAACGCCCTGCGCACCAGCCATTACCCCAATCCGTCGCATACCTATGAATTGGCCAACCGATACGGGCTGTATGTCATGGACGAAGCTGATGTGGAGAGCCACGGCATCCGAAGAACGGGCATACCGGGGAACGATGACCGCTTTACAAACGCCATGGTGGACCGCGTCGAGCGGATGGTGCTGCGAGACAGAAACCATCCCTGCATCATCTTCTGGTCGCTGGGCAACGAGGCTGGAGATGGGTTTAACTTTTCCCGCATGCGGGAAGCCATCTTGCGGCTGGACAGCACGCGCCCGATTCACTACGAAGGGGACAAAGACCTGACCAAAAGCGATGTCTTGAGTTTAATGTACCCTTCGCCTGCATTAGAAGCGCGGTTTGGTGAAAAGCAGGACCGAAAGCTGACGTTGATGCAAAAGATCACAAACGGGATTGCATCGGATGAAAAGGCGTACACGCACGCGATGTATGCGGATAAGCCGATCATGAACTGTGAGTATGCGCACGCCATGGGTAATTCGCTGGGCAACTTTAAAGAGCATATGGCGATGTTCGAAAAATATGACAATTACATCGGCGGATTCATTTGGGATTTTGTCGATCAGTCAATCTTAATGGATGGCAAATGGCTCCATGGCGGGGATTTCGGGTATCGGCGGAATAACGGCATCTACTGCGCCGATGGCATTGTCGCCGCCGACCGCACGCCGCACCCCAGCCTGTTTGAGGTGAAAAAGGTCTTTCAGCCGTTTGCTTTTTTCTGGCACGATGGAACGCTCAGCATTGAAAACAAACATTTTTTCATTACCAGCGATAGATTCAGCTTTGACTATGACTTGCGGCTGGAAGGGGAAGTCTTCGCAAAGGCCGACCTTGGCGCCTTGCATATTCCTCCGCGTACGGTTTTAACTGTGCCACTGACTTTAACCGAAGGGGCAGGAAATGGTGAAGTGATTTTGACTGTCTTTGCCCGACAGGCCGAGGACGGCGCGTATGCTCGGAAAGGCGATATAACGGCATGGGAACAATTTGAAATGGTGAGCGCGAAACCGCATGACGCAATACGCGAGGACCAGCGAAACGCTGAAGTATCCTGTGACCGTCAGCAATGCCAACTCATGGCGAAGGAGATTGAAGTTCTGGTCGACCTTGAAACCGGGCAAATGACATCCATGAAATTTTCCGGTAATGAGTTGTTGAAAAATCCGCTGAGACTGCGATTCTCCCGGGCGCTGACCGACAACGATGTGGGCTACGGAAACTTCTCAAAATTTCTGCGCCGCTTTTCGCTGGGTGCGGTCTGGATGCGCGCCGAAAAAACGCGCCGGTTGAAGCGATTTGTATGCAGCGAATCCGACGGATGCGCCATTGTCGATTTGTCCTATACCATGCGGTATATCAAAAATCTATCCGTGCGGTATGTACTGCATCCGGACGGTACACTACATATCATAGGTTCAGCCACGCCGAAAAAGCCGATGATGCTGTTTGGATTGTCGGCGGAGTTGAGACCCGAACTGGAATGGATGACTTGGGTGGGACGTGGCCCGCATGAAACCTATGCCGATAGAAAATCGGGCGGCATGCTGGGAAAATACTGCATGCAGGCCAGAGAGATGGCGACCGATTATGTGCGGCCGCAGGAAAACGGAAATCGAACCGATATCCGGCATTTATCGATCCATGACGACATGGGCAGAGGGTTAACGGTGACGGCGGAAAGACCGTTTGAAGCGTCTTTGCTGCCCAATACGCCCGAAGACTATGAAGCCGCCGAACATATCCACGAACTGCCCGAACGCGACAGCGTAACCCTAAGCCTGCGCAGCTGCCAGACCGGTGTGGGCGGCGATGCACCGGGCATGGCGATGGTTCTGCCGGAATATCAGATGGAAAAAGGCGTCACGTATACTTTTGATTTTTGCTTTAAAAAAACCGAAAAATGAAAGAGGGAAAGGTATGAAAACCATTAATGCTTCAGGGAAATTCGCTTATGCATTCGGTGCGTTGGGAAACAACCTGATTTATGGCCTTGTCGCCACATTTCTTGTCAAGTTCTACACCGACTATATGCTGCTGCCCACGCTGGCCATCACGGCGCTGTTTCTGATCGCCCGAATTTGGGACGGCATCAATGACCCGATTATGGGGTATATTGTGGACAACACAAAAACCCGCTTTGGCAAGTTTCGCCCCTATCTTCTGTTTGCGCCTTGGTTTGTCGGATTGTTCACCGTGCTCTGCTTTGTCAATCCCGGGTTCTCCACGGCTGGGAAGATTGCCTGGGCCTATGTCACCTACATTTTGTTTGGGATGTCGTTTACCGCAATGGATATTCCCTATTGGGCCATGACGCCAGCCTTGACGCAGGATATTCAGGAGCGGAGCGGCATTGTGACCTTCTCCCGAACCATCGCTTCGGTGGGCTACTTTATCGGTATGGTCGTGGCCTACCCGATTTTAACCAACGCATTCGGCGGAGGGAATATGGGATGGACATGGACAGCGGTGACTTTTGCCGCAGTGGGCATATTGTTTACGCTGATTGCTTTTGCTAACACGAAAGAACGGTTCACCGTAAAAAGCCAGGATAAATATACGCTTAAAAAAATGTTGAATCAATTTAAGATTAACACGCCGTTGCTCATTCTCATTTTGGCGCTGTTTTTTGTGGAAGTCGCCAATGCGGTCAAGATTATTTTCCCGACCTATTACTTTGAAAACAACCTCAACATGGGAAATATGATCAGCATATTTTTAGCGCTGTATGCGGTCATGCTGATTATCGGCAGTGTTTCGGCGCCTTTTGTGATGAAGCGTTTGGGCAAGCGTAACACCGCGATAATCGGCACTGCATTGATGGGCGGCTTCTCCATTGCACATTATCTGGTGGGCTACAGCAGCGTTACGGCGATTATGGTGGTCAACGCGTTCGCGGCGTTCGGGTATGGCCTTGGCAACATTGCGATGATGTCCATGTTGACCGATACAGTGGAATACGGGCAATGGAAATCCGGCGTACGTGCCGAGGGTATGGTGTTCTCAACGAATATTCTTAAGACAAAGATCGCTACGGCGATTGGCGGAATGATTGGCACGTTGGGCTTAGCGTATTATGCCTATGCACCCAATACCGTTCTGCCGAAAACGACGCTGGAGGGACTGCACACGATGATTGCGTTGATACCGGGCATCCTCGCGTTGCTGGGCATTATTCCGTTGTTGAAATACAAGATCTCCGAAGAGATGTATCAGAAAATTCTATCGGAACTGAATCCGACTGGAGAGAACGCATAAAGCGAGAATATTAGTCAGTTGGACAGTTTGGTAAGAGAATATTATTAATAAAAGACGCCTCAACCCAAGAGGCGTTTTTTTTGCGAAGCAATTATTTTTATCATTGTCATGATTGGTATATACTTGCTGTTCTTTGGGCTGGCGATTCCAAGCGTTTCAAGCGTTGTTTGGTTCGGCTTGATTTCTCTCGTTATGGTAACGGTTTTCAGCTTTCCGGGAGTGCTTTATGGATCAGAAGTTGGCGATTTCCCGGGAGTTTGAGACGCTTAATGTTCAATGCAAATCGGGTTTTAATAACACGGGAATTCTGTTTTGAATATCAGCAAGATTTGGATTTTGACATATAGGTTTTCAACTTAAATAGTATTTACCATATGCGGGGCATCTTCGGATGTCCCGTTTTCAGCCCGCAAAAAGCAAAAAAGATACGCAAGCGCCTTTACCTTTATTCAGGCAAAACTGGCTGCGAAGGTTAGAAAAAGACATATAAACACACCAAACATTGACAATGCACTATAATGGAACTAATATATAATAGATAACAATAATGTGAATATATATACATTTTGTTAAAGGATGCGAGGAGGCTTTTTACAGTGCGGGGATGGGAAAAAGCAACAATAAAATGGCTGGTTCTTTTTTTATTGATTTTTGGCTTTGCGCCAGTAGGAGCCAATGCAAAAACAACGAATATTGCGGCTATTAAAAATGATGGCGCGATTTTTCAAGAAGACCAAAGCGCGGAGCATTTTGATCGACTGGCTCTTCAAGAACTAAATGAACTCATCAGCGATTCTCAATTGGCTGCTATAAGCGCATCTGATATCAATGAATTGCATCATCAACTCGAAGCAAATTCACTTGACGAGACACCCATACAGACACCAGACCCAAGCACAAGCCCTGACTACTCAACTGATGGTGATGAAGAAGTGATGGGCGATGATTGCCGGCAACGGCATCGATC
>CALMFG010000174.1 GCA_937863465.1 uncultured Clostridia bacterium | reverse complement strand
GGCAATCAGCGAAATCGGGGTCACCGAAATGCGCTTGTTGACGATGGGGATGCCGTATTCGGCGGCAATGGCGTCGCCCGTTTTGACCAAATCTTTTGCAACCCGCGAAATTTTCCGCACGATTTTGTCACAGGACTTTTTGGCGCTGGTATCGATGCAGTCCCGAAGACTAAGCCCCATGGTGATGGTCCGAACATCGAGATTTTCAGATTCAATCATCCGTAAGGTGGAGAGTACTTCAACTTGATTAAACATATGTCCTCACCATTATATTCTGTGCATGGATTGGAAAATCTCTTCGCGTTGGATGCGAATCTCAAGTCCAATCTCTTCCGAAAGCTGGTTTAATGTTTTTTTAATCTCATCATAACCCACATTGGCTTTCCCGATATCCACCAGCATAATCATGGTGAAATAGTCCTTCATGACAGTCTGGTTGATATCCAGAATATTGATGTTCAGTTTTGCGAGCCCGGCCGATACGGCGGCGATAATGCCGACCTTGTCCTTGCCGATGACGGTTAATATCGCGTTCATGGTTTTTCCTCTTTAAATATATTCATTCCATTATATATACTTTTGTTTTAAAAAACAAACAAAAAGCCGGAGAAATGTCCGGCTTTCAGGTTCTTCACTGGTGGTTTTTACTCTGGCGCATTCGGGTTCACATAGTATTCGCCGGAAAAAGCGTCATAGTTTTCGGAATATAGGAACTCGGATTTGACCACCTTGCCGGTTGCGTCTTTATACAGACGGTAGACCTTGACGCGGGTGCCGAAAGCCGGCGCTGTGTATTCGTAGACTTCTCCCGGGTCTATCGTTGTGCCGCCCGGAGAAACCTCGGCGTAGCTGTAGGACGACGGGTAAGGGATGGTGGTTTTATAGACCTTGGACAGCATCTCCACAGTATATCCATGTGCCGGCGGTTCGCCGTAAATTCGGCAGGTGACGGTATAGTTCTTCTCGTCCACCACCATGCTGATGTAGATGGGCGAAGTTTTGTTGTTGGTGATTTTCAGGTCTGGTTTAAAGCTGATGGTGGAGTCCAGACCAGCCGGAATATATTCGGACACCAGCGTATGGTGCGTTCTGGCCGGAATATCCAGCTCGGCTGTCAGCGCCGCAATATACAGTGTGGACGAAACCTGGCAGACGCCGCCGCCCACTTCGTTGACATGCGCGCCGGCATTCAGCGCGGGCGCATCCTGGAATCCGGTTTCTTCGGTTCGGGCGCCGCAGTCATTGTTCAGCGAGATGGTATCACCCGGCTGGATGACCGAAACGTTTTGATTGATGAGCTCGGACATCCGTTTGATGTTGGAAATACGCGCCGCGCCACGGGATTGGATGCGGGATGTATATGTGCCGATCAGCTGAGTTTTATACTGCATATCCTCAATGCTGGTAAACGAGTTGATTTCGTTGTAGGGCGCGTCCATGACCGAATAATCGTTAGCGACAATCGCATCGTAAATCATGGATGAGAACTCATCCACCTTTACCTCGTAGCCGGGTGTAGGCTGCTGGTAGGAAAACCGCTTGGATTCATCTGCCTCCGAAGGCCGGAAGATGACGCCGGCGTCATCGGGTGAGATATTGATGGTGGACTGGACTTCTTCGGTCTGTAAAAATGCCAATAACATATCCAGCGTTACAATCGGCTGGATTGGGAAATTTACGCCGTTGTCATCGGTTGTTTCAAGGGAGTATGATTCGGGAGCGATGCCGGTTTCGGAATAGGAAAAAGCGTCATTAATCGCCTGATCCACGTTGGGGGTCACGCCCATTGCTTTGATATTATATAAAAATGCATTGTCGCCCACTTTAAAGGCGATATCTTTATCGATATACCATGTTTCCAGTCTCGGGGCGATGGCCGCTCGGGCTTCGGCTTCGTTCATTTCGCTGACATTGATGCCGCCGATATAGATGCCGTCGTTCAATATTTTTTCTACAGGGATATTGTTGGCGGCCTCGGCTTCCAGCGCGCGGGCCTCGCGGACAGCAAAGATGCCGCTCACAATCAGCCCGACGATGAAAACGCCAAGCAATATATAAAGCACGGTAAAAGCTTTTTTGTTGGATGTATCACTCATGAAATTACCTCTGAATTTTCCGTTTATCATTGCTATTCTAACCAATCGGCCATAAGAAGTAAACCTTTTCAAGCATTTTTTACAGATAGGCCATGATTCAAAAAAAGATGAACCCGTGGGTTCATCTCATTTTGAATGATTACATTATGACGAACTGCTGTCCGTGGTGGTTGTACCCAACGGGATATATCCTTCCAGATCGCTGGCCGCCGGGTCGGAGGGGTTGTAGTAGATGACCCCCGCGATGGGCGGAAAGTATGAGTCGATATAAGTGTCGGTGCCGTAGAGCGTCAGGCGGTATTTTTCGCCGCTGTTTTCGTCCGAACCGTCATAGCCGATCCACGACTTGGGGTCGGGGTCGTTTTTAAAGTCGTAGTCTGCCGGATAATAGTATTTATAGGTCCACCAGACCTGTCCGTCCCGTCTTGCGGGGTAGGTGATGGGGCTTCCGATTTCGACATGTTCGCCGTTCGGCGCAATACCTTTCTCGGCAATTTCTCGGGTGGACGCCTCAGTAGGTTCAACGGTTTTGTGCTGCAGCGTGCGGATGACCACCTGATAGCCGTCGGTTCTTGGCGGACCATAGATGGCGGCGGTCACCGTGCTGGTTTCGTCGTCCACATAGACCACGATGTAGATGGTCTCGGACAGCGTATTGATGAATTTGAAATCCTTGGTGCCGTAATCGATGGTGGCGTCTACAGCCACGTGGTTTTCGGCCCAGTTTTTGGTCACGTAGTCATATTCACCGACCTTGAAACGGCCGACTTTATTGATGTAGTCCGAAGGATAGGTATGGTTGTGGCGTTCCACGATGCCGAGGTCGGCCAAAAGCACGGCGTTATAAAGCGTGCTGGAGACCTGACATACGCCGCCGCCGAGGTCTTCCACAAGGACGCCTTTACGGATGGTGTTGCCGGCTTTCCAGCCCTTGTCCTCGGTGCGTTCACCGGTGGTGTCGTTGACCGAAAAGGTTTCGCCGGGTTCCAGAGAATGGCCGGTCAGAGTCTGGGACATCAGTTTGATATTGAATACGCGATCGTCATCGTCGTATGTGCCGTAGCCGAAGAAAGAGGTGTATTCCGAAAGCTTGACCACACTTTCAGCCATCTCGGCCTTGGTGTGCTCGGGCGCAAGAACCGCGGTTTTTACTTCGCCGAGGTCAAAATCCCCGCTGGTGACCGCGGCTAAAATGGCGGAGACCATGGCGGGCTGGTCAATTGAAAGACCGGAAACTTCGTCTGACCAGGAGATGGTATCCTGACCTTCCGCAGGTTCGGGGTTAAAGGTCATTTGGGGTTCGGTGGCCGGAACTTCATGGTCGGAGGCCATGGCGGCAACGGCCGAAGCCACTTTCGCCTCGTCGGCGGATAACGTGATATCATAGCTGACGCCGTCCTTCGCGGCGGTTTTCAGCTTTTTCTGGCGGTCAAAATACGGACCGGATTTTTCGTAAAGCATGGCACTGGTCAGAACATCTTCCACATCGGTGATGAGGCCCAAATCGACAGCCGATTCGGTGTAGCTCGCGCCGTTAAACGAGTAGGTGACGGTTGCCGCTTCCAGTTTTGTCTTCAGCGTATCGGACAGCGCTGTCCGCGCCTGTTCCAGAGTCATCCCGCTGACATCGACGCCTTCAATGGTGGTCGTCTGAACGTAAGTGCCGCTTTCGAGCAGGCCAAGCAGCTCATCGTTGGAAGGGCGTTTGCTGGCAACCAAAAAGATACTCATCCCGATGATGGCCACGGCAGCCGCTGAAGCGCCGATGATGATCCACAGCTTTCCTTCAAATTTGCGCATGGAATAGGGTTTTAATTTCTTATATTTTACAGATGGAGCACTTTCAGTGCCCATTTTTGCGGCTCTGGCGCGTTTGGCCTCCAGCTTGGCGCGCTGTAAAGACTGTTTGGATAACGGTGTTCTGCCGCTGTATTTCACCATTTTAAATCTCCTGTCGGTATATTTCCCTCTATAATATATTATCGCTTAGCAGTCAATATGATAAACCAGCGCCGAAAAAAAGTAAACGCTTTTAAAAATATTTTTACATTTGTGTGACAACAAAAAAAAGCATCTTTTTATCGATGCCTTTTTAGTCGTCGTATGTTTGGCAGATTTTTTTAGAAAATTTTGCCCAGATAGACCCAATGCCACGGTTCGATATAGTAATTATAAAAGCCATATTCGTTGCCGTGCGCCACCAGATAATCATAGAGGTCAGTATCGCCGAAGCTGTTGCGCTCGTAGAAGTCAATAGCCACTCCGTACTGATGATTAGAAAAACCGGGCACGTAGGAGTATTTCTGCCGTTCCAGATGCCAGGAGGCGTTATGCCGATAGGCTACCGAACGGTCCTTCTCTTCGGAATAGAAGTACCATTGCTTATCCAAATCCCGATAGGTGGTGCTGGTGACAAAAACATCGCCGGTGGCGCGGTAGGCGTCAATCAGCATATAGGCGTAGGCCACAAAGGCGTTGATGGTGAGCTGGTTTTCCGATTCAGCCAGCGTGATCAGCCGTTCCTTCGGCAGGGAAACTTCGGCCATCCACGCATTCGCTTTGTAGGAGAACATCGCCTTGTTCTGCGCGGCGTATCCCGCCAGTTTCTCGGCGCGTCCGGCTTCGGTGAACGTCGGGTCGGCGATTGTTTCGGCATACAGGGTCTTAAAAGCTTCGCTGTTCACGTCGTAGGGGTACTCGGCCATCAGCGCGGTAATCTCGGGGTCCAAAGCGGCCGTGTCCGCGATGTACTGCTCAATATTCAGACTGCCGCCTTCATCGTTCAGCTGGGCATATGCCGTCAGCGAATACGGGGTGGGCACAAAATCACGGATAAAATCTTCGCCGTTGGTCATCACGTCGGCGGACAGGATATCTTTCAGCAAATCCAGCGCATAGGCATCGGCCTCGGCCGAAATATAAGTGTAATCCACAAAATTGTCCAGCGAATTGGCGGTGTATACCACGCGGGTCAGATTGGCCTGGGTGACGGCGCCGAATTTGCCGTAGCGGTCTGTGTCCATCCCCAGAAGCGACAGGCAGGCCTGAGTTTCCAGAAGAACGCGGTTTTCGTCGGTCACGGTTTGGTCGGCCAGCTCGGCATAGATGTATTCATTCAGCGCCTCGTCGTCCATCTGGCGGGCGGGAGTGGTGAAGGTGTAGGCTTCCTCGGTGGTTTTCATCTCGCCGCCGTCCATGTACCATACGTTGTAGATATATTGGGTATTGGGGGCCAGATTGGCCAAAACCGCGTAGGCTTTGCCGTCCACGATGGTGGCGGCCAGTTTATCGCTGGTTCCCGACAGGATAAACCCGAATTCTGTGATGCCGGGGTCGGTCGGCGCGAATTCAGCGCTGATAATAGCGTGTTTACAGCCGAACATCGCGGTCTGGCTGAATGAAATGGTATATTCAGGAGCCGGTGTGGCCTGCACCGCGGCGGCAGAAGGACTGGGCGTAACGGCGCTTTCGGCGTCCGTTTTGGCGCATGCGCCCAAAACGAAAACAATCACCAAAAGAATGGTCAAAAGAAGGGTGGACTTTTTCAGCATAGTTTATTTCTCCAAAGGTTCGGCCGGCAAAGAAACGGCAAGCGCATCTTCCGACAGCGTTTTGCCCAGATAAATCCATCGGTAAGCATGGGTGACATCCGGGTAAAAACCGTATTCGGCCGCGTGAGTATACAGATAGTTATAAACATCCGAGGTTAATATTGTATCATCTGCGGGCATAAAGTCAACCGATACCAGATATTCGCAAAGACAAAAGCCCGGAACCTCTTGAGTTTCCTGACGGTTCAGGTGCCAACGGGCGCTATACTTCAGCATTTCGTTTCTTCCGGCGCCGCCTGAATAAGCGGTCCAGTTTTTGGGTGTGTTGCGCAAGGTAAGGCAGACCGGCATGGCACTCCCTGAGCGCGTCTGATAGTCGGCGTTCATATAGCAGAAGGCAACGGCGGCGGGAACCAGCAGGGTGAAAGCCGTCTGTTCATTCTCGGTGCCCGAGAGTGTGAAGACAGGCCCGAAATTGCCGGAGAGTTCGGTCAGCCAATCGGTTTCGGCGTCGGTGAAGAAGATTTTGTTTTTGGCGGCGATGGCATCCAGCGCGGTTTCCAACGGCTGGTTCAGCGTGTCGCGGCCATACAGGGCGGCCAGCGCGTCTGCTTCAACGCTGTCCATTTCACCATTAATCAGCGCGGTGTATTTCTCCTGAAACTCGGGTGAATCCACCATGAAGGGGTAGGTATCAAAAGCCGCGCTTGCGTCGTCGTTTTGTTTCAGCGAATCCAGAACCAGCTGATCACAGTTGATTTCGGCGCCGTTTTCGGTATAGTCAGCATAGGCGGTCAGCGGATAACTGGTGACGGTGAAAGGTTTTATCACCGAATCTTTATCAATTGTCGGCGATACACTTAAAATATCCTTCAGCGTATCCAAAAGGGTATCGGTAAACATACCGGTTGTCATGTTCCAGTCGCAGACCTTATCGGCGGAATTGAAGCTGTATTCCAGCATCAAAATAGCCGATTTGGTTTCAAAATCATAGTCTCCAAAGCCGCCGACGTCAAAGCCCAGAATGGAAAGACAGGCGTCGGTTTCAAACGCCAGCTGTTTTTCCTCCGCAAGCTCTCCCGTTCCGTCGGGAAACGTCTGCATTAAAATCTCATCAACCTGTGCCTCGGTTAAAATCCGATCAGGGGTGGTGAGGTCCAGCATATTTCGCGCGTAAAACTTCTTGTCGTTTTCAAGAGTATACGCCGCAATCTGATAATCGGCATCCGGCTGAAGCTGATCGGTTTTGGCATAGATCAGGCTTCCGCTGGATTCGGCGGACAGAATAAACCCCGTATTGTCTTTGGTGTTCCGAACCAGAAAACCAAACGAACTCTCGGCATTTTTTTCGCTGGTGATTTCAGCGGTGATGACGGCGCGTTTGGCACCGATAACGGTCGGCGATCCGAAGCTGACCGAAAAGCTGTCCGACAGATCGGATTCGCTGGGGAAACGGAATGTATCCATCACGGTCGGAGAAGGGGATGATACAGGCTGACTGCTCATTCCGGCTTCCGCGGCCAGTGTACGGATGAGAAGACGGACGCCCAAATAGGCACCGACGCAGAGCGCAAGCAAAACAAACACAGAAAGAAAGATGAGGAATTTAGTGAATTTCTTTTTACGGGCGGGATTCTTTTTGGGCTTATTCCTGACTTTTTTCTTCAATATCCGTCAGCCCTCCATGATTTTTATATGGACATTCCGATGCCGCGGGCCGTCATATTCGGCCAGGTAAACCGACTGCCAGGTGCCGAGAACCAGCCGGCCGCCCGTGATGATGAGCGACAGCGAAGGACCGGTCAGCAGTGTTTTGGTGTGAGAATCGGAATTGCCTTCGAAGTGATGAAACCCGGTGTTCGGGACGGCGCGTTCCAGCGCGAATTCCAGATCCTTTAAGACATTCGGGTCGCCGTTTTCGTTGATGGTGACGCCGGCGGTGGTGTGCGGGACAAAGACCAGCGCGGTGCCTTCGGCGATGCCGCTGTCATTCACTGCCTGTTTGATATGATGCGTGATGTCGGTAAAGCATACCCGGCGCGGCGTATTCAGCGTCAGCTGCACGTGCATTTTACGGCCTCCTTGGGCTAAAAGCGGCCTCTCTGCATATAGTAGGACAGCACATAGAGCCCGTCTGAGAGATGGACGTTTTCCACATAGGCGTTGTCGGGCACTTTGACATCAATCGGCGCAAAGTTCCAGATGCCGGTGACGCCGCCTTTAATCAGTATATCGGCGACATCCTGTGCCGCGCCTTTGGGTGTGGCCAGAATACCGATATGGATATTCTCGGTTTTTAAGTAAGTTTCCAAATCATTCATGCTTAGAACTTCAATATTGTTGATTTTCTTGCCGATGCGGTTGGAATCCACATCAAAAATCGCTTTGATAATATAGCCTTCCAGCGCGAAATTTTTGTAGAAGGCCAGCGCCTGACCGATATTGCCCGAACCGATGATGACCACGTGGTAGGCTTTGTCGATACCAAGGATGTGCATGATCTCCTGCTTTAAACTTTTGACCGAGTAGCCGTAGCCCTGCTGGCCGAAACCGCCGAAGCAGTTTAAATCCCGGCGGATTTGCGAGGCGTTCAGCGACATGCCCTTGCTCATGGCCGAAGAGGAAATTCGCTCCACACCCAGCGCGTCCAGATCGGACAGATAGCGGTAATATTTGGGAAGCCTGCGTACGACGGCCTCGGATATTTTTTCATCCATAATTCAAAACCACCATAATTCGTTGTATTTATGAGCCGAAACAATTAACAGATATGCGCAATCCTGATAAGTTTTTAACAATTGGTTTTTTCATTATAACACCAGGCGGGCCTAAAAAAAAGGGTTTTTAGCGGAACAGGCCGCCTAAGACAGCACATAGACCAGAACACCAACCACGCCGCCGCCCAAAACCACCAATATGGGCGAAATTTTGAAAACCAGCACGCAAAGCAGCGCGGCCGCGGCAATGCCGACGCTGAAGGGGTCGAAGGAAGCAAAAAAGGTTTGAATCCCGCTGTAATCGATGGCGCCCGCGCGGGTCAGCACCGGCGGAACCAGGATCACCACCGCTGC
>CALMFG010000173.1 GCA_937863465.1 uncultured Clostridia bacterium | reverse complement strand
TTTAAAACCGCTCTTTCTCACCATGATGTTCATGAGGATGATGCCGCCGATGATGGCCCAGACAAAGCCGATGGTCGCCATCATGGCGCCGATATTCGCACCGTCCGGCAGAACGCCGCTGTTGCTCCACTGTGTGCCCATCGCCGTTGCCTGACCCGGCCCTTGTGCAAACGAAAGCGGCAGGATAAGTCCCAGCATCGGAGAAATTTCCGGGAAGATCGTGTAGGCTAAAATCAGGACGACTCCGAGACCGACAATGGCCTGCCATAGATACATATTGACGATGGCAAAGCCGGTTTTAACCACCGCCCGATTATTCTTGCCTTCGCGGTCTTTCAGCGCCAGCGCGATAAACCCGATGCTCATCAGATGCGTCACCGCGGTAAACAGCAGTTCGCGGTCATATGGCACATAAATTTGCGTCGGTTTGCCGGTAATCCATTGAATCAGAGCGCCGATGCCCTCCGAACCAAAGAGAAAGGCCAGTGCGCCCGCCACCATACAGGTGGGAATCAGGTGCTTTGAGAGACCTTTGATGTTGAGTTTCAGTACCAGCGCCAGTCCGATGAAAGTGCCGATAAACAGAAACTGCAGTACAAAATGCCATCCGTCCATAAAAAAATCCTCCAGTAAAAATGTTTTTAAAGCGATTTCCCCATATTGAGCGCGCATTCCCATTTGTAAGGTGAGACGCGCGGTTTAAAGAAAAAGCGGTAAGTTCGGTCTTGAACCGTAAACTCCAGCTGTTTATTGCTCTGTATATTAACGCTCGTCACCGCATTTGCCGGATAGATGCGTTTTTCGCCGTCCACGGGTTCAAAAATCATCGCCCCTGCCGTCATGCTGAGTCGGCCGGTGCCCATCGGCTTCAAGGGCTCCAGACGGATATATTCATATTGTACGACATCGTCATCCGAAAAAAGAACGGCATCCGGCTTTTTCGCGGCGGCTTTCATCGCCTTTTCCAAAGCGCTGATTTGCGCCTTGTCCCAGTCTGGCAGAGATATGATTTCGTCCGAACTCAAACGACTCAACCGGGCATCTCGGGTATACGTGTATGTGCTGCCGCATTGACTGCAGGAAAACGTGTCTTTGTCCGACCGCATGGCCGCCAAAGCGCCGCAGTCCTTACAGGCAAAAAGGAACAGTTCCAGATATTCGGCCGGTGCGTTCGACCGATATTTCAGCTTCGGGTTGGCCGCCAAAAAAGCGCTTTCGTCGTGTTGCAAAGACTTGGTGATGGCCGCGAAAATCTCTTCTTCAGACATTCCGGCAATCTGTTCGGTGGTCAGCGTCATTTCGGGGTTCAGGCGGATTTCGCCGCGCCGCGGCGCTTTGGCCCAGCGCGGGCCGCTCATCATGGCGCCCTCAATCTTGACCGTCACAACCGGCAGTTTCAGTTTTTTAATCAGATTGGCTGTGGAGGCGATAATAGGCAGCGTTTTGCCGTCCCACGAACGCGAACCTTCGGGGAAGATGCCGATAATCCGGCCATTCTTCACCTGTGTCAAGATGCCGCGAACCGTAGCCGAGTCGGTTGTCATTTTCTTTTTGGGGATAAACCCGATGCTGTCCAAAAGGCCGCGAAGCCATTTTAATTTCCAGACCGTGTCGTTGGTGACATAGCAGATGATGCGCGGCCAGAAATACTGGATAAAGACCGGGTCAAAATTGTGGGTGTGATTGGCCAGCAGAACATAGGGGCCTTGCGTGCGGTAAGCCTGGTTCTTCACCATTTTTACATTGCACTTCAGTTTGGTATACAATCCAAAAGTGGCTTTGAAGATGCCCAGCAATATGACATGTATCAGCGGGCGATTGTCTGGTTTCCCTGCCATCATGGCCATGGCGTTCTGCTTCTCCTGTCATGTGTCTTGACGTTTAGTCCCGATAATCATACCATATTACGCCTGATAAATCACCAGTGAGCTTGATAATTTGGGTCATTTTCACGATTTTTTGTTAGATGTGCTATATATTTTGTCAGCCCTTCCATTTCGCCAAAACCAAGATGCCTTGAATTGTTCACGGTTTCTCTATTTACTATCGAAAAGAAATGCTTTAAAATACATACGAGTTTAGGGTGCCGTGTGTGCCAAAACAAATCGGGAGGAAGTTATGTCCAAATCCAGAAAATATATTATTGCCGCCGTCATCGCAGTACTGATCGTATCCGGCTCTTTTGCGGGATGTAAAACCCTGCTGAGTGTTCCGGTCATCGGGGTTTCAACCTCCGACACCATCGGCATGACCGGCAAAATAATCGACGATATCACCGAGATGGCCGATAAGCATGGATACAGCTTGGAGGTTTCCAATGCATCGGGCAATTCCAGCGCCCAGAGTCTGGCGATCAGCACCTTCATCGAAGATAAGGTCACGGTTTTGGCCGTGTGCCCGGTAAACGAGGCCGATCTCGCCACCAGTCTTGCGGACGCGGCGAAAGCCGGAATTCCTGTCGTGCTGTTTGACAAAAACCTGTCCAGCGCCGACAACACGGCCTACTTTGCGGGATACGACGCCGCCGGCGAGGGAAAAGCCGCCGCGCAGGCGATTGCCGAAAATGACAATGGCAAATCCAATGTCGTCATCGAAATCGTCGGCCCGGAGGACAACCCAAACGCTGTGGCCGCGTCCAAAGCGTTTCACGAAGTGATTGACCTTGTGACCAATATTAAGGTGGTCAAAGTGTATTCCGAATGGAGCCCCAGTGTGGCGGCCTCAGGCCTCACCAGCGCGCTTTCGCGCTACCCGGAAGCCAGCGCCATCTACAGTTCCAATTCTACGCTGGACGCCAGCATCAGTGAGGTGCTGGACAAATTCGGCCTCAACAAAAAAGTGGATGAATCCGGACATATCTACCGCGTGTCGGTCGGCGGTTCCAAAAACGGTTATACCGGCGCTGTGGACGGCTATATCGACCTGCTCATCGTCACCAACGTGGATGAGCTCTCGGCTTCGCTGTTTGACGCGCTGACCGCCTTCGGCAGCGGCAAGGAGATGGACACCAAGTCCTCCACCGCATCGTTCACCGCCATTCCGCAGGGCTCTGTGGAATCCAGTCAAAACGACGTCTGGGGATTTCTATCGGATATTGAATAGCCGTTTTGGATATACAAAAAAGGGCTTGGCGCAAAAAACCGCGTTAAGCCCTTTTTAATTTTATGATCAATCCAGCGCGTTGAGATCACCGACCGTCACGTCGATATCCATCCTCTTCTTTTCGGTCTCCCGCCATACGCTCAGCGTCACCTTGGCCCCCACACCGGCATCCTTGATCATGTCGGGCAGGGCTTCCGGATCTTCCAAGTCTTCACTGTTGACCGCTGTGATGATGTCGTTCACCCGAATGCCGGCAATGTCCGCCGGTCCGCCGGGCGTCACTTCATCCACCAGCGCGCCAAACGGCACATCCCAGATATAAGCGTCGTCCGACGTCATGGGATAATAGGAAATCTCGATGCCCGGGCGCTCGACCCAGCCGGTCGATATAATCTGTTCCACCACTTCCATGGCGGCGTTGATGGGGATGGCAAATCCGATGCCCTCAGTAGCAATCGGGATGCCGTATTCATCGAATCCCGCCAGATACGCTTTCAGCGCGTTGATGCCGATGACTTCGCCTTTGCTGTTCATCAGCGGCCCGCCCGAGTTGCCGGGGTTGATGGCGGCATCGGTCTGCAAAAATGTGGAGCCGTCCAGATCCCGGTTAACCGCCGAAATGTAACCCACCGTCACGGTATTGCTTAAGTATTCGCCCAACGGAGACCCGATGGCCACCGCCAGTTCACCGACCAGTACAGAATCCGAATCACCGATGGGTGAAACCGTCAAATCCTCATCGGTCGCGTCAATCTTTAAAACCGCGATATCCGAATAGGTGTCGCTGCCGATCAGCTCGGCCTCATATTCGGTGCCGTCGCTAAGGATGACGGTATAGCGGTCGGCATCTGCGATGACATGGTGATTGGTGACAATATAGCCATCTTTGCTGACGACAAACCCGGAGCCATAGGCATAGTCCACTTCCTGAAGCGGCAGACCCACTTCAAAAGCCGCGACGCTGGTACGGACCCCTACCACGGCCGAATTCATGTTCTGGGCGATTGCGACCACCGGATTATCAAACGAGGTTATATCCGGCGCCGTGCCGCCCAACTCAAGATAGGGGGTGGCTGTCGGTATTGCCTCGGGTGTAGCTTCCATCTGTCCAAAAGTCGCCTTTTCAGTCGTCAGATTGTTCACCCCCACCGCCAGCACAATTCCGGCAATCAGGCAGAAGATAATCAAAAAAACCAAAAGGCCGTTTCTGTTCCGCGTTTTCTGCGCCCGCGCATACTGTCTCGTCTGGGGGCTCTGTTCGGGTGCAGATTCAAAATTTGTAAACTCGCTCATGCTTTCCTCCGATTGTACTTTGGGGTTGGTGCCTATTTCAATGTCCGGGCCGATTCCAGCGTAAACGCAAAGGTAGTCTCGGTCGGCGTATCTTCAATCCAGATTTTCTCTCCGTGCTGGGCCAATATCTTTTTGACCAGCGAAAGGCCGATTCCGGTGCCCGGAATGTCGCGGTTGTGCGACTGGTCCGCCTTATAGAAGCGCTCAAAGATGAATTCTTTGTCCTTTTCGGAGATGGGTTTGCCGGTGTTGGTGATGCGCGCCACCACCTTGCTCTTCTTGAGTTCGGTGGCGATGCGTAAGACCCCGCCGTCCGTATTGAATTTGATGGCGTTGTCGATGAGGTTAGTCACCACCTGCGTAATCTTGCCTTTGTCGGCCGCCACATAGATGTTCTCGGCCTCAAAATCCACATCCACATCCAGATGCTTTTCGTCGATGCGTTTTTCGAAGGACAGCAGGGTGATTCTCAAAAGCTCATTGATATCAAACGCTGTTGGCCGGATGGGAAATTTGCCCGAATCCACTTTGGAAAGCTCCATGAGATCGGTAATCAATGTGTTCAGCCGTTTGGTCTCGCTGAGCGCGATGCCCAGGTACATATCCTGGTCCTCTTTGGGGATGGTCCCGTCCATGACGCCCTGAATGAATCCGGTAATCGAAGTGAGCGGCGTGCGCAGTTCGTGCGACACATTGCCCACAAAGGAGTTCCGTAAGGTCTCGTGGTTTTCCAAATCCCGCGCCATTTCGTTGAAAGAGTTGGCCAGATAGGATATCTCGTCTTCGCCTTTATACTCCACACGCGTGGAATAGTCGCCCTTGGCCAGCGATTTGACCGACCGCGTCACCTCGTTGATGGGCTTGGTGATGGACCGCGCGATGGCCAGAATCAGAAGAAACGCCACTGCAAAGGAGACCACCGCCGAGATCATAAACTGTTTGTTGATGGAGCTGAAAAGAATCGCTAAGTCGCCCATCTTCTTGAACATCGCGATGGCGCCAACCGTCTGTCCGCCGTCATCCTTAAGCGGCGCCGCATAGCTGACCACAGAAACGTCCATAATCTTGTTCTGTCCGAAAATTTTGGAGACATTGTGGCCGGACAGCGCCTGAAGGCGCAGGTAATTGAAATCGCGGTCGTCCGGATTCAGCATGACATTCTCGGCAATATTGGCGGATGAAAACCACCAGATGCCGCCGTTTTGATCAAAAATGACGACCAGAATATCCTGGTCGTAGGCAAATTCAAGAACGCTGTGGAAAAAGCTGATATTGGAAACCGAGTTAAGACCGCTCGCAATGTAGGCATCATTCAGTTCCCCGCGGTACGCTTCCATTTCGCTCGATGTATTGTCCAGATATTCAACCCTAACTAAATAGGCGGACAAAGAAACCGCCAAAAGCAGCGCGACCAAAATGACCAGCACTGTGGTGGTGAACAGCCGCCCAAAAATTGAATTAAACATCAATTGACCTCGAACTTATATCCTACGCCCCAAACGGTCTTTATCTGCCAGTTCTTATCCTCGTTGAAGAGTTTTTCACGGATACGCTTGATATGCACATCCACGGTGCGGGAATCGCCAAAAAAGTCGAACCCCCAAACCTGCTGGAGCAGCTGCTCACGCGTAAACACACGGTTGGCTTTCAGCGCCAGGAAGTACAAAAGCTCAATCTCCTTGGGCGGCATCTCCAGCTCCTTGCCGTTGAACACCACCTTGTAGTTGGCGATATTGATGGATAAATCCTGAAAAATCAGTTCGGTATCTTCGGTCTGTGATTCCTTCGTGCGCCGCAGCAGCGCCTTGACCCGCGCCAAAAGCTCTTTGGGTTCGAAGGGTTTTGTGATGTAATCGTCCGCGCCCAGTTCCAGGCCCAAGACCTTATCAAAGGTTTCGCCCTTGGCCGAAAGCATAATCACAGGGACGCTGGCTTTGGCCCGCACTTCGCGGATAACCTCCCAGCCGTCTTTGCCGGGCATCATGATATCCAGCAGAATAAGATCCGGCTTTCTGGCCTCAAACTTCTTAAGACCCTGAACGCCATCCTGTGCGGTTTCAACCTCATATCCGTCCTTCTCCAAGTACATCCGCACCACATTGCAGATGTTTTTGTCGTCGTCAATCATTAAAACCAGATCTTTTTTCATTTATATGCACCTCTTTATTGTTTTTAACGCTAATCATTATATCATCTTAAATATAAACCAAACTGAATGCGGTTAAAAGGGCAAAAGTTTACATTTAACCAAATATTCACACGAGAACGCGCCTACAGACCCCGAACCGCAACACCATTTCGTAATAAAAGCGCGGCTGTCACGCCGCATCCGTGAATGACGCAATCGCTGAACGAACCATCGTATATCTGCATCACGCCGCAGGAAGGCGACCTTTCCTTCATATACACGATTGAAACGTCGCTTTTTTTCACCAATTCCAGCACGCGTTCGGCGCCGCGGATGAATTCTTCGGTGATATCCTCGCCATTCTTATTCACCACGCGGGCTTTACCGTTCAACACGTCAAAACCGTCTCCGCCGACAATTTCGGCCGGCGGCCGCGGAATCTTCAGACCGGCTAACGCTTCCGGACAAAACAGAACGGCTTCCCCGGATTGCGCCAGTGCCGTCATTTCTTCGTTCGGCTTGGCTGTACCGTTGTAGCGGCAGGCGCGTCCGGCCATGCATGCGCTGATTGCGGTTTTTCCCATGCGCTTATTTCAGCGTGACCACGGTCACGCCGACGTCCCCTTCCCCGTATTCGCCCAGACGGTAGGTATCCACCCGGTTGTTATTCTTTAAATAATAATGGATGCCCTGCCGAAGTTTGCCGGTGCCCTTGCCGTGGATGATGCAGACCTCTTTTAAGCCCGAAAGACTGATATCGTCCAGGAATTTGTCGATGGTCATGATGCCCTCGTCCACGGTCATGCCGCGGATGTCCACATCCATCTTCCCGACCGCTTCCGATCGGATGACCCGATGCTGGGCCTGCGCGGTTCTCTGCGGCGACGTGACCGTTTCAATCTCGGCTATATGCGAGGTCAATTTCATGACGCCAGCCTGAATGGTGAAATTGCCTTTGTCATCGGGCTCGGACACTACGGTGCCCACTGTGCCGATGCCAAGGAGCTTGACCTCGTCGCCGACATGAATCTCCATGTCCTGCTCGGCCTGTTTCTTGCCTTGCGCTTTCAGCGCCGTGTTGAGGGCCTTGGCGCGCGTATCCAGCGCGCTTCGTGCTTCCTGAATGGCCTGCGTGCGGTCGCGCTCGGTTTCGGCCGAGAGTTTGGCTTTCTTCAGCGCGTCGATGACCGTTTCCGCTTCGGTTTTGGCCTGCCGGATGATGTCGGCCGCCTCTTCGCGCGCTTTCCTTAGGATTTCCTTTTCCTTCTGTTCGGCCTGTTCTTTGAGTACTTTGGCCTTGTCTTTAATGCTTTGGCTTTCGCGCTTGAAGCCTTCGGCAATCTCTATCTTCTTCTGCGCTTCCTCCTTGGATGCCGCCGCTTCGTTCAGCAGGGCTTCAAATCGGGTGCGCTCTTCGCTCATATGCCCCTTGGCGCGCTCAATCACCGCCTCGTGAATGCCGAGTTTTTTGGATATCTCAAACGCGTTGGATAGCCCCGGAATGCCCATCCTTAAATGATAGGTCGGGGACAGCGTCTTTAGGTCAAACTCCATGCTGGCGTTCTCGTATCCCGCTTCGACCATGGCAAACGCTTTGATTTCACTGTAGTGCGTGGTGGCCATCACATACGCACCGCTTTTCTGGATGTGCTCCAGAATACTCATGGCCAGCGCCGCGCCTTCGGCCGGGTCGGTGCCCGCGCCGAGTTCATCCAGCAGGACCAGCGCGTCTTTGTTCGCCTGCTCCAAAATCGGGATGATATTCTTCATGTGCGACGAGAAGGTAGACAAACTTTGTTCGATGCTTTGCTCGTCGCCAATATCGGCAAATACCTGTTTAAACACGGGCAATGTACTGCTCCCGAGGGCGGGCAGAAACAATCCGCTCTGCGCCATCAGCTGGAAAAGCCCGCAGGTTTTGAGGCTGACCGTCTTGCCGCCCGTGTTGGGGCCGGTAATAATCAGCGCGGTGTATTCGCCGCCGATTTTGATGCTGACCGGCACCACGGTTTTGGCATCCACCAGCGGATGCCGACCCTCCTTGATGTTGAGGATGCCTTCCGCGTTGAACTCGGGCGGATTGGCTTTCATGTGCCCCGCCAGACGCGCCTTGGCGAATACCAGATCGAGGTACGCCA
Organism: uncultured Clostridia bacterium; assembly: GCA_937863465.1. Classification (GTDB taxonomy): domain Bacteria; phylum Bacillota; class Clostridia; order Christensenellales; family CALMFG01; genus CALMFG01. The sequence continues at coordinate 6,048 of CALMFG010000173.1, read as the reverse complement.
GAATGACCACGTCGGATGAAAAATCCTGCGTAAATGCCGACGCGGCTTCGGACAGCGCCTGCAGAATGCGGCGTTCCTCGGCTTTAATCTCGGCCTCAATCTGCTTGATTCTGTTGTTGGCTTCCACGACAAATTCGGGTTCGATAAACAGCGTCTGTCCGCTGGCCGACTGGTCGTGTACCAGACCTTTAACGTCCTTTTTGTGCTCGGCGCGCACCGGCACCACGTACCGCCCGTTGCGGCTGGTGACGATGGCGTCCTGCAGGTATTCGCTGATACCGCTGGTTTTGGTCAGCTTGGTCAGCTTATCACGCAAATTCTCGCTCTCGCGGGAAAGCTGCCGCCGCAGGCGAAAGAGTTCATCGGACGCGCTGTCCGCCAGATTTTCCTCATCCAGCACAGCGTTATCGATGGTGCGAATGAATCCTTCGTCATAGAACAGATTCTCAGCCATGTCGGGCAACAGCTTCAGCTGCCCTTCAGCGTCCGGTTTGATGCTGTTCCTGGCGGTCCGTGCGGCTTTGAATACCCCAGAGAGGTGTAAAAGCTCGCGGCAGTTCAGCACGCCCTTGGCTTTCAGCCGCTTAATCTCGCCCGCGCAGTCGCTGAAACTGCTGATGGGCGAATGGGCAAAGCGAAGCGAAATGCTTTCCGCTTCCCTGGTCTCGTTCATCAGCCGGCTGGCTTTTTCAATGGTGACCTCGGGCTCCAGATGCTCGGCTAAAAGTTTCGCCGAATCCGAGACGGCCTCACCCGCCAGCTTTTCCTTTATTTTGTCAAATTCCAGTACTTGATAGATACGTTTATTCATTTGGTTCCCCGTTTATTTCTCCAAAAAAAGGGACGACATCGAAACGTCCCTTTGGCATGGTTCATTGATCTTAATATTTTAGTCTTCGTCATCCCGCTGTCCGAAATCGGGCTTGTCCAGCATGCTGGTGTCAGGATAATCGTCATCTTCGTCGTCTTTCTCAGGTTCATCCCCGAAGTCGAAAGCGGTCTGCCCGCCAAAGACAAACTCGGTCGGCTCTTCGGCCGCTTCGTCGTCCTCATAGTCATCCACGGGAATATCTGATTTCACATCCTCCGCTTCGTCGGCGTCCGACTCATCCCATGCGTCTTGCGCACTCTCATCGGCTTCTTTTACGCCTTCGTCAATCGTCGGGTTGTCCCAGGAATCCAGCTCCAGCCGACGCGGCTGTATAAAATCCTCATCATCAAAAAGTACGGATCTGACCGGTTCTTCCTCATCATCTTTTTCGGGTTCGGGCTCAGCTTCCGATTCAGCCTCAAAATTCTCTTCTGAATCTTCATCAGCCTCTTCTTCCGGTTCCGGCGCATCCCAATCCAAAACCGAATCGGCTCCCGTGACAGATTCAAAGTCATCCGACGTCGGAAAATCGTCCATCTCCGTTTCCGTTTTTTCGGCGTCGAAGTCTCCGTCTTCCGTCCACCTGTCGGCTTCGCGCGCGGTTTCCGTTTCGGCCGGTGCCGCTCCAAAGTCCTCGTCCGGCCCCATCATCAGCCCGTCCGGCGCATGTTCAGACGCTTTCGGCGCATCCCCTTCTTCTACAGCTGCTTCGGATTCTGCTCCCAGCTCGCGTAAAAAGGCGTTCGCGTCGTCCATATCAAATTCGGTTTCCTCGGCCAAAGATTCACTTCCGGGCTGGGGCTGGCTGGCCGCTTCTTCGGCGCGCGCTTCGGCTTCCTCGGCACGCCGTTCGGCTTCTTCCACGCTGGCTTTCAGCAGATTGACATCCGCCGTCAGGTCTTCCAGACGCTGGATGAGCAGCTGCTCGGACTGGGTCAGTTCCTCTATCATCTTCATCAGCTTTTCGCGCGTTTTGACATACTCATCCGCCACGTTGATGGCGGCCAGAACGGTCCGATCGGCCACACTCAAAGCCGGATAGTTATCCGCGATATCACGGACATGCGTGTCCACAATCTGCCCGACCGCAATCATATGTTCGGCCGGATCATCGCCGATAATGGTATATGGTTTGGAAGCAATATTCACTTTGACTTTGTTTTTCGCCATGACAGAATACCCGCCTGATAAGAAATTTGCCGCTCAGCCTTTACATAATGACACTCATAATTATAGAGTATTCCAAAGCGATGCGCAAGTGTGCCATTTTTTAGCAAGTAAAAAAAGAGCGCGGTCACCCGCGCCCTTTATGATATCGCTTAAATTCTTTTACGCTTCCATCTTATAACCAAACTTTTTAAACAGGAAGAAAAGCCGTTTGTTCAACCGTTTTTTATTGATGATGTCAATCTTATAGCCGTTGGTCTTGTAGCCTTCCTGCGCGTCGATGTATTTCTTGAAGTGGTCTTTCTGCTCTTCCCAGCCTTCTATACCAAGGCTGGTGTAAATCTCCTGCATATACAGAAACGGATCCTGAACAAACTCCTCGTACTTCATCTCGATAAGGTTGCCTTCCGGGATTTTCTTTTTGTCCGAAAGATACCGGGTGTAGAGCTTTTCGTAGATGTCCAGCACCACGTCATCCACCAGCGTGTCCGGGTGCTTGGAGATATCCTCCAGAGAAAAGATGGGGAACAGCTTTTTAAACATGCCCACCGTGGACGGGAAGACATTATACGGATTCCGATAGATATGAATGAACTTGGCATCCGGGAACAGCTCCAACAGCATATCAATGCGCGCCGTGTTTTCGGGCGATTTGATAATCAGCTGTTTGCCGCCGGTGTAGTAGGTCAGTTTTTTGATAATCTTCAAATACGCCCGCCGAATCTTCTTCTGGCGCTGTTCGCTCAGTTCGGAATAGAAGGCGCACTTGGCGTAGAACCGCGCGTTGGACGGGAAACTCATCATATGCGTGATGGATTCCTCGATCATGGTGGCCAGCGCAAAGGCTTCTTCCTGCGGTTCTTCTCTGCCCATCTTCATGTTGTCCATGGGGCGTTTACTGGGGAGCACTTTTGTATAAATACTTTTCAGCGTATTGCCCAGCGTGATGAACACCGGGAACGAATAGGTCTGTTCAGCTTTAAAATAGGCTTTGGATTCGTCATGCGCCATGATGCTGGTGAGAAACGTAGTGCCGCTTCGCCAATGACCGACGATGAAGATTGGGGGTTTTTCAATCTTGGTGTTGGCTATTTTCCGCGCGTGAAAAAGGTTCTCCAAAAAAGCCACCGGAGACAGCACCAGACTCATGAACAGCACCTGCGCCACCTTGGGTGCTTCTTTGGGTGACAGCTGCTTACGGTTTTCCCACAGCATATTGACCAGCATCTTAAAGTTCGCGCACTGCAGATAGTGCATGGCCGCGTCTTGTTGTGTACTCATTGTTCTTTTCCCCTTACTTCTGACATTCTAAGCGTATTCTATCACATTCACCCCGCCAGATAAAACGGATTGTGTCAGCGAAATGTAAATTTTCTTAGAAAAAAAGAACAGCCGTCTGTTTTCGGGCTGTTCTTATCCATCTATTGCCTAATTTCGGCGCCGAAGTCTTTTTTCGCGCTGTCCATAATCTTCTGGATAGCCGCGCTGACTTCCTCGTCGGTCAGCGTTCGGTCGGGCGAGCGGAACACCATGGCAAACGCCAGACTTTTCTGGTCGTCAGCCAGCGGTTTGCCCTTATACACGTCAAACAGACTGACCGATTCCATAAACGCACCGCCGTTTTTTCGGATACAATTTAGCAGGCTTCCGGCCGTCACCGCATCTTTCACAATCAGCGCCAGATCGCGCTCGGCCGCCGGATACCTCGGCAACGGTTTGTAGACCTTAAAGTCGTTCACTGCGGCGTAGATTTTGTCCAGATTGAGATGCGCCACATAGACGCGCGCGTCGATGTCAAAGTTGCCGCGCACATCGGGATGAATTTCGCCCATCTCGCCGACAACCGTATTCTTAATCCTAATCTCGGCTTTTCTGCCGGGATGGTAGAATCCCGAACCACCGGGAACAAAGTCCGGAGTGATGCCGAAGATTTCCGCGATGTTTTCCACCACGCCTTTTAAGGAATAGAAATCCTCGTTTTCGCCCGTGATGCCCAAACACACAAAGGGGCTTTCGATGGGCAGCAGGGCGTCTTTGTCCGGGTTCGGCACAAAGGTTTTGGCCGTTTCAAACAGGCGTACGTCCTTTTGCTTCATATTGATATTCCGGCTTAGGACTTTCAGCATATCCGGCACCGGCGTGGTACGTAAGAAACTGTATTCCTCACCCAGCGGGTTGATAATCTCAACCATATTGTAGAGCGCATCATCCTTGTCCAGATTCAGCTTACCTAGCTCGCTGACCGAGGAGAAGGAGAAGGTGGACGCCTCAAAGAATCCGCTGCCTACCAGCAGGGATTTTAAACGGTCGCCGTATTTCTCGCCCGCCGGCACCTGCCCGCGGACGACCTCGCCGGTCATCATGCGCTCTTCGATGTTGTCGTAGCCGAACATGCGCGCCACTTCTTCGGCGATATCCGCGCCCTGACTCATGTCCATAGCCCGGAAGGACGGGATGACCGATTTCAGCGTCGTACCGTCCTGTGTGGTACCGATATACAGGCGGTTTAAGTATTTTTCCATATCCCCGATCGGGATTTCGGTGCCCAGCAGCGCGTTGACCTTCTCGGCAGTCACTTCGACCGTTTTAGGCGTTAAGTCCATATTCAGGATGTCAATCTCTCCGCCGATGACTTCGCCCGCACCGAGTTCCTCGACCAGCGCGCACGCGCGGTCCACCGCCAGCTTGGCGCCCACCGCGTCCACGCCTTTGGAATAGCGCATGGAAGCGTCGGTGCTCATGCCCAGTTCGCGTGAGGACTGCCGGATGTTGCCATAGGTGAAGATGGCGCTTTCAAAGACAATCGATTTTGTCGTCGGCTTAATCTCGGAGTTCTGACCGCCCATGATGCCCGCGATGCCGATGGGGTGCGTGGCGTCGCAGATGAGAAGATTACGCTCGGAGAGCTTTCTTTCTTTATCATCCAATGTGGTGATGGTCTCGCCCGGGCTGGCCGTGCGGACAATAATATGGCTGCCGCCGATGTCGCTGGCGTCAAACGCGTGCATGGGCTGTCCCATTTCCAGCATGACAAAGTTGGTGATGTCCACGATATTGGAGATGGGCCGGACACCCGCCGCTTTTAAGCGTTTCTGCATCCAGGCGGGAGACGGTTCAATTTTGATGTTCTTCACGGCTCTCGCGATATACCGCGGGCAGTATTCGGGGTTCTTCACGTCCACTTTCACGTAATCGTGGATGCTCTCGCTGTTGCCCGTCTTTTTCTGTTCGGGCAAGGTGAGCGGTGCGTCGATGGCGGCCGCCACCTCGCGCGCGATGCCCAAAACAGAGAGCATATCCGGCCGATTGGCGCCGGTCTCAAATTCGAATATCACATCGTCCATGCCGAGGACGGTTTTAATGTCCGTCCCAGGGGTCAGGTCACCTTTTAAAATCAGGATGCCGTAGACGCTGGCGCCCGGGTAATCCGCTTCGGTCAGCTTCAGTTCCTCGCCCGAGCACAGCATGCCGCAGGATTCCACACCCCGTAGCTTGCCTTTTTTAATCTTCATGCCGTTCGGCAAGGCCGCGCCTTCCAGCGCCACCGGAACCAGATCGCCTTCCTGGATGTTGGAAGCACCCGTGACGATTTGAATGTCGGCGCCCTGCCCCACGTTCAACTGGCAGATGACCAGCTTATCCGCGTCCGGATGTTTCTCTATTTTGTTGATTTCCCCAACCACGACGTTTTCGATGCCCTCACCCTGTTTGGTGAACCCCTCCACGCCCGTGCCGGTGACCATCAAGTACTTCATCAGTTCCTCGGGAGCTAAATCGGTCTTGACGTAATCTTTAATCCAACTATATGGTGCTATCATCTCGTTTTCTCTCCCCTCTCTTACCGGAATTGTTTTAGGAACCGCACGTCGTTTTCAAACAGCAGGCGGATATCCGTGATGCCGTATTTGATGTTGACGATTCTGTCCAAGCCCAAGCCGAACGCAAATCCCGAATATACCTCGGGGTCGATGCCGCAGTTGCGCAAGACGTTTGGGTGGACCATGCCGCAT
>CALMFG010000172.1 GCA_937863465.1 uncultured Clostridia bacterium | reverse complement strand
CGCCGTTCACCGATACACCTCCGACCACACACGCCGAGCTCGCATCAAACTCATAGGCGAACCCATACGAGCTGTTTGCTCCGCCTGTTCTGGCCACCTCCAGTACACCGGCCAAGCCGACCAGGATGCTCTCGATGACGAAAACCGAAATGGTGATGAAGATGATATTAACGCCCGACACCTTGGCCGCCTCGGCGTTTCCGCCGACGATATAGATGTGTTTGCCAAAACGTGTCCGGTTTAATACAAACCACACGATGACCGTAATCAGAATCGCGATGTATACCAGCAGGCTGATGCCTAAGATTTTATAACTGCTCAGTATAGTCAGCGATTCTTTGATGCCGCCAATGGGCTGTGACCGGTTCGGCTCTTTAGAGAAATAAAGGCAGTTGATACCGTAGACAATGGTGGACATACCAAATGTGGCGATAAACGGCGCCATCTTCAGTTTCGCTACCATGAATCCATTCATATAACCGATCAGCGCTACGACCAACAGGGTGATGATAATTGGGATAAACACGGGCAGGTCCGGCAAATTGGGATAGAACCGTCCCGCATATGTCAGCGTTTGTGTCATCGACGCCACCAACACCGCTGCTAAACCCACTTGCCGGCCGCCGGCCAGATCCGTTCCACCGATTAAAAGTGTAAACAGAAGTCCCAACGCCACAATGACTTTAACCGCCGATTGCGTCAGAATGTCCTTCAGCACCCGCCATTGCAGGAAACTGGGCTCAATGATGATAATGACTGTCATCATGACCAGCAAAACCAGTATCAGCGCTTTATCGACCAGTGCCTTCTTGATGGTCGCCAATGATAAATTTTGATTTTTCATAGTCTCATTCCCCACTTAAATATTAGCTTTTTAACGCGAATTTTGTTGCGTATTCCATAACCCGAACTTGCGAGAAGTCCTGTTTATCCAGAATCCCCGTAATCATTCCACCGCACATTACCATGATTCGGTCAGACATGCCCAAAAGCTCAGGCATTTCAGATGAAATCATGATGATTGAATGTCCCTGCGCCGCCAGCTCTCTCATAATGCGATATA
>CALMFG010000171.1 GCA_937863465.1 uncultured Clostridia bacterium | reverse complement strand
TCGTGAAGGCGGCAGAACCGTTGGTTCGGGCGTTGTTACCAGCGTTATCGAATAAACCAAACAATATGAAATTAAAGACGAGGGCGGCAAACGCTTTCGTCTTTTTTTATTTTTTGATTCGTAAAGCACTGAAAACGCACTCGCCCGCTTATGAATAAATATTCAACAACTTAAAGCACGTGTTGATGCGTTAAGCTTATTATGGTATATTACTTGAAGAACTTTTTCTTGATATTTGACAAAAAAAATTTGAAATAGAGATTTAGAGGAACTATGAAGAATAACGGTTTAGCGACGCCGCAAATCCTGCTGCCCAACAAAAAAATCAACCTAAAAAAATGGGCTGTAGTTGCGTGCGATCAATACAACTCCAATCCGGAGTACTGGCAGCGCGTGGAACGGTTTGTCGGCAACAGTGCGTCCACCCTGCACATGATTCTGCCCGAAATCTATCTGGATGAACGGGACTTACGGATTCCGGACATCACCTATGAGATGGAGGAATATGTAGCGGGCGGCGTGGTGGAAGCCCTGCCCGAAGGATTTATTCTGGTTCAGCGGAAGCTGGCCGGCGGCACAAGAACTGGCCTCATCGCCAATATCGACCTGGAGAAATACAGCTTTAAGCCGACAAAAACCACCAAGATTCGTCCGACCGAGGACACGGTGATGGAGCGCATTCCGCCGCGTGTGGAGATTCGAAAACCCGCGCTGCTGGAAACACCGCATATTCTGGTGCTGTTAAACGACCCGCGAAAAAAAGTCATCGAACCGCTGGCGGTGCGCGTCAAGAAATTCCCCGTCCTCTACGACTTTGATCTGATGGAGAACGGCGGCCATATTAAAGGAAGCTTTATCGGCGACGCGGAAGAAATCAATGACCTGTATGAACGCCTGGACATGATTGCCGAGGAAAACGACATCCTTTTTGCTGTGGGCGACGGCAACCATTCGCTGGCGACGGCCAAAGTGGTTTGGGAGGAGCTGAAGGAAACCCTGTCTCCCACCGAAAGGAAGAATCACCCCAAACGGTTTGCCCTGGTCGAAATCGTCAACCTGTATGACGAAGGCCTGATCTTTGAACCCATCCATCGCGTCATCTTCGGCGTGGACACCAATGCGCTGATCGGTGATTTGGTGCGCATATTCAACCGCAAAGGCATGGACGCCAAGGTTTATTTCAAGCGTTCCACGGCCGCGCGCTTTGTCAACCGTGTGGGCGACCAGTCCATCGACTTTGCCGCCCGGGACAAGCGCGGTTATATTCAGCTGGGCAAACCCGAGCACGAGATGGAAGCCGTCAACTTTCAGTCGGTGATGGACGAGTATTTGTCCGCGCATCCTGATGTGAAGGTGGAGTATATCCACGGGGAAGCCGAGCTGAACCGGCTGTGCGACTTAAACGAAACCACCGGGTTTATCCTGCCCGCGCTGAAAAAAGAAGGCTTTATCGACGCGCTTTCGCTGTACGGCGTTCTGCCTAAAAAGTGCTTTTCTTTAGGTGAAGCCAACGATAAGCGCTATTATCTGGAATCCCGTCTGCTGGACGAAGTGATTGAAGTCGATGAAACCCATGAAGTGCTGACCACATTAGAGGAAAAGGAATCCAAAACCATTCTGGTGAAGGAGGAGAAGGAATCTTGGCTGGAACAGGGCAACAATGAGGATATCATCTCGCTGGCGTTTGCCGAAACCGATGAGTACGGAGAAGAGATGCCCGAGCCGGGTATCAATGAATTTTTAGACGCTGAGCCGCTTGACTTAAGACCCGAGGATTATCTCTCGCGCAAAGAGCTGAAGATGCTCAAAAAACAGCAGCGCATCGAGAAAATGATCGGCGAGATTTCGGGCAGTGCGGACGTAATTCTAAACGAAGTGAACGAAGATATCGTGGTGGATGCGGGCGAACCGGCGCTGACGCGCAGGGAAAAACGACTGCTGCAACGCCAAAAGGAATATGAGCTGCTCCTAAGTGAAATGGACAGCGCCGAAAAGAAGCGGGCGGAAATGCCCAAAAAGCAAAAACAAACGACCGAAGAAACGCCAAGAGTTTTAACGTGGCGCGAAAAACGGATTGCCGAAGAAACCGAACGCATCATCAAAGAGCCTGAACGGAAAACTGTTCAGGAAATGGTCGAAACGGATATCGACAGCGCACCGCTTTCCAAGCGCGAACTGCGTGCATTGCAGCGTCAGCAGGAATATGAAGCGCTGCTGGCCGAGATTGAAAACGACAGCGCAGAAGCAGGCGCTGAGCCCAAAGAAGAAATAACCACAGAAGCGCCTGAGCGTCCGCTCTCCCGAAAAGAGATGCGCGAGCAGAAACGCATGGAAAAATACAACGCGCTGATGGCCGAACTGGGCATGGAACCCGAAGCGGAACCCGAGAAACCGGAAGAAGCGAAAAAAGAGGCCGACGAGGAAGTACCGCTGTCCCGAAAGGAACAGCGCGCGTTGGCGCGTCAACAGCGTACGGAAGAGCTGTTGGCGATGGCGGGTATCGATACAGAAGAAGCCGAGGAAGCGGATGCCGGCGACGAAACACCGGATATGGCCGCGCTCAAGAAATCAAAGAAAGTGCCGAAAGCAGTACTGGAAGCGCTGGAAGGCATGCCCGAAGAAGAGGAAGACCTCGACCTTTCGGTATATGCGCTGGAAAAGGCACGCATCCGTCTGGAAGAAGAGCGCATCAAGCTGGAGCGTTACAAGGTGCGTGAGGAAACGCGGCTGAAATTGCAGTTGGAGCGCGAAAAACAGAAGGCAATGAAGCGTATGGAACGCGAAGCCCTGATGAAAGCCGATGAGGAGGAACTGGCCGAGCTCTTAAGAGAGCGAACCGGCAGTGACGCCGTAGATGAAGAACGCGGAGTTGTCTTTCAGGATGAACGCCGCCGCAAGGGACTGGCCGGGATTTTGGATGAAGTGGTCAGCGAGGTGAAACGTGGAGAAGCCGCAGGCAGAGAGCCTGAAAAGGTGATTATGCGCAAAGGCACATCCGAAATCATTGGCAGACGAAAGCTTGCGGACGTGCCCGACGGCAGACAAAAAAACAAACGCAGAAAAGGAACGCTGGTGGTCAAACGCGCGGGCGGGCCTTATGATATGATAACTTCAACGGAAAGCACAGGAAAAGATAATGGGGAACAATGACATTTTGGTGGCAAAGTTCGGCGGGTCTTCGCTGGCCAATGCCGAGCAGATGAGAAAAGTCAAGGCGATTATCGAGATGGATGACCGCCGCAAATTTGTGGTGCCATCGGCACCGGGCAAACGGTTCGGCAAGGATCACAAGATTACCGACCTTTTGTACGCTGTGAAAAAACAGGCGCTGGACGGCGAGAAAATCGATGACACATTTACCGAAATCCGCAGTCGGTTTGTCGAGATGCGCGACGCGCTGAAACTGGATCTTAATATTGAAAAACATTTGGATATAGTGGAGCACGATATCTTAAACGGCGCGAGCCTGGACTATACGGCCTCCCGCGGCGAATATTTAAACGGACTCATTCTGGCCGCTTTCTTAGGCTACGAATTTGTCGATGCGGCCGACGTGATTTTCTTTGACGGCAAAGGCCGTCTGGATTTGAGCAAAACCGAATCGATGATGTCTGGCCGGCTGAAACACACCGAGCACGCGGTGATTCCGGGCTTTTACGGCCTCGCGGCGGACGGCGAGGTTAAGACCTTTTCGCGCGGCGGATCGGACATTACGGGTGCCATCGTGGCGCGCGCGGTCTCGGCGCTGGTTTATGAAAACTGGACGGATGTTTCGGGCTTCATGATGGCCGACCCGAGAATCGTCAAAAACCCCAAGACCATTGAGCGCGTCACCTATCGCGAACTACGCGAGCTTTCCTATATGGGTGCTTCGGTTTTACATGAGGACGCGGTGTTCCCCGTGGCTGAAGTGCATATCCCCATCAACATCAAGAACACCAACGACCCCAGCCACCCGGGCACCATGATTGTGTCCAAGGTGGGTGACGAAAACGCCGGGGTCATCACGGGCATCGCGGGCAAAAGGAACTTCACGGTCATTGCGATTGAGAAAAACAAGATGAATGCTGAAATCGGTTTCGGCCGCAAAGTGCTGGAAGCCTTGGAACAGAACGATGTCAGCTTTGAGCATATGCCTTCGGGTATCGATACGCTGTCTTTGGTGATTGCGGACGAGTGCATCGACGGCAAACTGAAAAAGGTTAAGGACGATATCTACCGCGTATGTAAACCGGATGTCATTGAGGAGTTCTCCAACATGGCGCTGGTTGCCGTGGTTGGACGCGGCATGCGGCATCAGGTCGGCACAGCGGCACGGCTTTTCCACGCACTCTCCGAGGCGAAAATCAATGTGCGCATGATTGACCAGGGCAGCAGCGAGATCAACATCATTGTCGGGGTGGAAAACGATGACTTCGACAGTGCGGTGATTGCCATCTATAACGAATTCAACTAAAGGAGCGAGACGTGATACTCTCCGCGATGGGCGCCGTCGGGACCGTCTTTTTGATGATTGGGGCGGGGCTGTTCATACATTATAAAAAATGGGCGACACGTGAGGACGCCACACTGCTGATTAAGATTGTGGTCAACATCGCGGTTCCGGCCAGTGTCATCTATAGTTTCCTAACGCGGTTCACGCGGGAGGATATATTAAATGCCCGCATAAATCTGCTGGCTCTGTTGGCGGCATCCTTCGGCATCTATCTGCTGTCGATGGCGGCGGGCGCGCTTTTAAAAGTTAAAAAAGAGAGACGGGGACTATTCTCGGCTCTTTTTGCTTTTTCAAACTCGGTATTCATCGGCTTTCCGCTGGCCATGGCGGTGTTCGGCGAGGACGGGATGATTTATGCTGTGATGTATTTTATGGTGAACACCACCATGTTCTGGACGTTCGGCTATTTCGGCATCCGGCGGGATGCCGCGGTGCGGACCGGCGTTAAGGAAAAGGTGACGGCGAAAGATGCGCTTTCCAAGGTGTTCAGCGTGCCCTTAATCTCGCTGTTCATCGGATTTGCGCTGATGTTTCTCAATGTCAAACTGCCGGATTTCATCATGGACACCGTGGGATATCTTTCGGGACTGACGTCGCCGCTGTCGCTGATTTTCACAGGCATTATGCTGGGTGATTTGGGCCTTCCTGCGCTGAAATTTGAGTGGGACGTGATGAAGGTTCTGCTGGGGCGGCTGATTATCGCGCCGGGCGTGATGCTGCTGGCCGCGGTTCTGTTTGGCTTAGGCGGTCTGGGACGCGATGTGTTTGCGGTGCAGATGACCCTGCCGGTCATGCTGCAGGCCATCATCATTTCGGAATACTACGGTGCGGACGCCGAGTTTGCGACCAAGGCGTTTGCCTGGACCATGGTACTCTCCTTCGTCACCATGCCGGCGATTGTTCTCTTTGTGAATCTAATTTAGTTTGTTTAATATAAGGAGCGGGTTATGGCGGTTAGACGGATTTTTGTGAAGAAAAAGCAGGGCTTTGATATTGCGGCCAAAAAGATGCTGGCGGACTTAAGAGAATCTCTGGGCATCCAGCGCTTAAGTGACTTGGCCGTGCTGATTCGCTATGATGTGGAAGGCATGGACGACGCCGATTTTGACAAGGCGGTCAAGAGCATCTTTTCCGAGCCCATGGTGGACGAGGTGTTTTTGGAGGATCACGCGGAATCCGGTGTGTGCTTTGCTGTGGAATACCTGCCCGGCCAGTACGACCAGCGAGCCGACAGCGCGGCGCAGTGCGTTCAGCTGCTCACCATGAAAGCCCGCCCGAATATCGCCACCGCCACGGTCTATGCGCTCTCGGGCGATTTGACCCCGGCGGATGTGGCCGCTATTCAAAAATACATCGTCAATCCGGTGGATTCGAGATTGGCGAACGACCAGAAACGAGATCATCTGGCCATGGATGTCCGCGAACCCGAGCCGGTGGAAAAAGTGCAGGGCTTCATCAGCTTTGCTGATGAGAAGCTTAAAAGCATGGTGGCCGATTACGGGTTTGCCATGAAGCTTGAGGACCTGAAATTTACGCAAGGGTACTTTAAGGAAGAGGGACGGGATCCGTACGTTTCCGAGCTTCGCGTCATCGATACCTATTGGTCGGATCACTGCCGCCACACCACGTTTTTAACGCGGCTGGAGGACGTCGCTTTCGGCGAAGGGATGACCAACGCGCGCGTCAAACAAACCTATGCTGACTATCTTTTTGCACGAAAAAGCATATATAAAGGAAGAAAAGAAAAAGACATCTGCCTCATGGATATGGCGACGGTCTACACCAAGTTCGCTAAACAGCAGGGTCTGATAAACGGGCTGGATGAATCTGAGGAAATCAACGCCTGCTCGATCAAGAAAGACATTCTGGTGAACGGCGAAAAGCGGCCGTATCTCATCATGTTTAAAAACGAAACGCATAACCACCCGACCGAGATTGAACCCTTTGGCGGCGCGGCCACCTGTCTTGGCGGGGCCATCCGCGATCCGCTTTCGGGACGGGCGTACGTCTATCAGGCCATGCGCGTGACCGGCGCAGGCGATGTGACCGAATCCCTGGCGCTCACCATGGAGAACAAACTGCCGCAGGTGAAGATATCCAAGGAGGCGGCGCACGGCTATTCGTCCTACGGCAACCAGATTGGTCTGGCCACGGGATTGGTGGACGAAATCTATCATCCGGGCTACAAGGCCAAGCGCATGGAGATCGGCGCGGTTATCGCGGCGGCTCCGGCCGAAAACGTGGTGCGCGAACGCCCCGTAAAGGGCGACATCGTGCTGATGCTGGGCGGCAGAACCGGCCGGGACGGCATCGGCGGCGCGACGGGTTCCTCCAAGAGCCATGACGATTCGTCGATATCCGAATGCGGCGCCGAGGTGCAGAAGGGCAACCCTTTGACCGAGCGCAAACTCCAGCGGCTGTTCCGCAACCCCGAATTTTCAAAACGCGTGAAGCGGTGCAATGACTTTGGCGCGGGCGGCGTGTGTGTGGCTGTGGGCGAGTTGACCGATGGGCTGGATATTGATCTGGACGCGGTACCCAAAAAGTATGAGGGCTTAAACGGTACCGAGCTTTGCATCAGCGAATCGCAGGAACGCATGGCGGTGGTGATTGAACCGAAACATTTGAATGCTGTGCTGAAGCTGGCCGCCGAAGAGAATCTGGAAGCCGTCAAGATTGCCGACGTCACCGACACCGCAAGGATGCGCATGACGTGGAACGGCGAAAAAATCGTGGATATTTCCCGCGCGTTTTTGGACACCAACGGGGTCACGCAGACGGCCAAGGCAAAAATCGATTTATCTGAAAAAGAATTATATATAGAAGAAAACCGCGGTACGGCGGGGGAAACCCTGAAAGCCCTGCTTTCGGACATCAATATCGCGTCCAAGAAGGGTCTCATTGAGATGTTCGACAGCACCATCGGCGCGGGTACGGTGAATATGCCGCTGGGCGGCAAAAACCAGCTGACTCCGGCGCAGGCCATGGCGGCCAAGGTGCCGGTTTCGGGCGGCATGTCCGATACCGCCACGCTGATGAGCTATGGCTACGACCCTTATTTAACCGAAAAAAATCCGTTTATCGGCAGCGTCTACGCCGTGGTTTCCTCGGCGGCCAAGATGGTCGCTTCGGGCGGGGCACTATCAGACACATGGCTGACCTTCCAGGAATACTTTGAACGCATGACCGAAAACCCCGAAACCTGGGGAAAACCCGCCGCGGCATTGCTGGGCGCTTTTTATGCGCAGGCGGGTCTGGGCATTGCGGCCATCGGTGGCAAGGATTCGATGAGCGGCACGTTTAACGACATCCATGTTCCGCCCACACTGGTTTCGTTTGCGGTATCGACACAGGAGGCAAAGCACATTGTTTCGGGCGAATTCAAAGAAGCGGGCTCCAAGGTGTATCGGCTGTCAGTGAAGACGCTGGAAGACGGCACGCCTGACTTTGCCGATTTAAAGCAAAAGTACGCCGAGCTGACCGCGCTGATTGTAGCGGGGAAGGTGAAAGCGGCTTACGCGCTGGAGCGCGGGGGCGTTGGTGCGGCACTGGCCAAAATGTGCATGGGGAACGGCATCGGATTTACGCTGGATAAACACATCGTTCTGGACGGCTTGTTCGACAAATCTTACGCGGATATCCTCATTGAAACCGACGAAACGCTGGATATGGCTCTGCTGGGGCAAACCGGCGGCTCAAACTTGACAATAGGGGAAGAAAGCATTCCTGTAACCGAGCTCATCGACATATACTTAAAACCGCTGGGCAAAGTGTTTCCGCATACCGCGAAAAACGGCGCGACCAATGTGGAAACGCCCATATATAAGGAAAGAAAATCTGCCAAGGCCAAGACGGGCTTTGCCAAACCGCGCGTGATTCTGCCCGTGTTCACCGGAACCAACTGCGAGTACGATTCGATGAACGCGTTTAACGAGGCGGGCGGACTGGCCGAACATATCATCATCGGAAATCTGTCGCCTAAAGCGATTGAAGACAGCATCGACGCGCTGGTGAAGAAGATTAAAAATTCGCAAATCATCATGCTGCCCGGCGGCTTCTCGGGCGGCGACGAACCCGACGGCTCGGGCAAGTTCATCGCCACCACCTTTAGAAACCCCAAGGTGAAAGACGCGGTACATGACCTGCTCTTTAACCGCGACGGGCTGATGATCGGCATCTGCAATGGTTTTCAGGCGCTCATCAAGCTGGGACTGCTCACCAAAGGACAGATTGGCGAGATGGAGGCGGGCGACCCGACACTGACCTTTAACACCATCGGCCGGCATATTTCGCGGCTGGTCACCACGCGCGTCACCTCGGTGAACTCACCGTGGATGGCCCTAAGCGAACCGGGCGAAATCCATACTGTGGCCGTTTCGCACGGCGAGGGCCGTTTTGTGGCCAGCGATGCGGATATCCAAACCATGATGAAGAACGGCCAAATCGCCACCCAGTATGTGGGGCCGGATGGCCTGCCCACCATGGACGGCGCGTACAACGTCAACGGGTCGATGTTCGCTATCGAAGGTATTTTCTCGGCCGACGGACGCGTGTTTGGCAAGATGGGGCATAACGAACGAAGCACGGAAAACACGTTTAAGAACGTGCCGGGAATCAAGGACAAACGCCTGTTCCAGTCGGGCATTCATTACTATAAATAGAAGGAAACCAATGAAAGCACTCATCATCAAGCTTTACCGTTTTTTTGAACGGTTCATCAAATTCAGCATCGTCGGCGTCATCAACACGGCGGTCTATTTCGGCGTCTATTATCTGCTGCTGTACTTAGGTGTGCATCATCTCGCGGCGAACATCATCGCCTATTTTGCGGGCTCAATCAACGGCTATCTTTTAAGCAAGCTCTGGGTTTTCAAGGACGCGGGCGCAACGGTTAAGCAGTCGGTCTTAAAGTTCTATGTGGTGTACGGGTCATCGCTGCTGCTCTCCACCGGCCTTATCGCGCTGTTTGTGGACGGGCTTGGCATCTCCGAAAAAATCGCGCCGATTATCACCATCTGCTTTACCACACCTTACAACTACTTTTTGCAGAAGATTTGGGCGTTTCGGGAGAAAAAGCAGTCGGACGGGGACGATTCGACCGAAGTATCGGATTAAGTGAAATTATGGGCGACCGATTGAAAATTGAGCTAAAATATGGTATATTAGTGAAAAGACAAATTAATTTGTCTTAATGAAAATTTCTGGAGGTATCATTCATATGAGATTAACACCACCGAAAAAGATCGTATTTTGGATTTCTGTTGCATTGGGAGTTGTGGCATTGCTACAGATGGTCGGCCTGCTCGGATTTATTCCGTTCGACGGCGGCTGGACTGCTCTGGCGGCTTTCGTGCTGTTGGGCGTCGGCAATACCGTCAAAGGCTTCTAATCAATTAAGACAGCAAAACCCATGGCGTGCCATGGGTTTTTTTCATGCTCGCAGATGGGGGAAATCATCCGCTTGACAGCGCCGCTGCATTTCGATATACTGCATATCGGACGCACCAAAAACCGCTGAAATTCGGCGTTTTTTTGCGGGTTTATTCTAAAAAAACCCTTGCATTGGTGTGGGTGTTCATGTATAATTAAAAAGCTGTGCGGAAAATGTACAGCACGGGATGATGCAGAAGGTTACCGGTCTTCCAATTACGGATAACTTTTGCAGACAAACGTTTTGCCTAAGAGCAAAGCGGCGGGCCGCGGTTCGCCGTGTCGAAAATTAATGTTCGGCACACACGGCAAAGTGTATAGCGGCCTCGAAAATAACGAGGAGGAAAGAAGTTTAATGGCTACACAGAAGATTAGAATCAAACTGAAAGCTTATGATCACAACCTGATCGACCAATCGGCTCAGCGGATTGTTGAAACGGCCAAGCGCACCGGCGCTAAAGTTTCGGGCCCAATCCCCCTGCCGACACAAAAAGAGATTGTCACCATCTTAAGAGCCCCGCACATGTATAAGGACTCGAGAGAACAGTTCGAAATCAAGACCCACAAACGTCTGATCGACATTTTGGAAGCGACATCGAAAACCACCGATTCGCTCATGCGTCTGGATCTGCCGGCCGGTGTTGATATCGAGATTAAGCTTTAAGCGTTTTTTACGGCTTAATGAACTGACATTTTTAGAGGAGTAGAGTTAATCATGATAAATGGAATTTTAGGAAAAAAAGTCGGCATGACGCAGGTGTTTAAAGCGGACGGCACGGTTGTACCCGTATCGGTCATCGCTTGCGGACCTTGCGTGGTCGTTCAGAAGAAAACCAAAGAGACCGACGGATACGAAGCCTTAAAAGTAGGCTATGAGGATGTCCGCGAAAGTCTGAAGAATAAGCCGGATCAGGGACAGTTCAAAAAAGCGGGAATCCCTGTTAAACGCCACTTAAAGGAATTTAAGGTGGACGACATCTCGGCATACGAAGTGGGCCAGGAAGTGAAGGCCGACATCTTCGAAGTCGGACAGTATGTGGACGTCACCGGCACATCCAAAGGTAAAGGCTTCCAGGGCGTTATCGCGCGTCACGGACAGCACAGAGGCCCGATGAGCCACGGTTCCCATTACCACAGAAGCCCGGGTTCCATGGGCGCGTGTGCGGATCCCAGCCGAGTCTTTAAAAGCAAGAACCTGCCGGGTCACGGCGGTATGCTGACATCGACCGTTCAGAATATCGAGGTCGTCAAGGTGGATGCGGAAAACAATATCCTGCTGGTGAAGGGCGCAGTGCCCGGTGCGAGCGGCGGATATCTGACCATCCAGAAGAGCGTCAAAAAATCGTAAAAATAACAGCTTAAAGAGCTTTTAAGGAAACTGGAAAGGAAAAGAGTACAATGCCAAAAATTGATGTTTATAAGACTGACGGCACCAAAAGCGGTCAGCTGAACTTAAATGATGATATATTCGGCATCGAAGTAAATGAAGCAGCGATGCATCAGGTTGTGGTTGCGCATCTGGCCAACAAACGTCAGGGCACTCAATCCGCATTAACCCGTGCCGAAGTTCGCGGCGGCGGCATCAAACCCTTTAGACAAAAGGGAACCGGCCGTGCGCGTGCCGGTACCGCCACATCTCCGATTTGGAGAAAGGGCGGCGTGGTGTTTGCACCCAAACCGAGAGATTATTCCAAGGACGTTAACAAGAAGTTAAAACGCCTGGCCCTGAAATCGGCCTTGAGCGCCAAAGTGAACGGCAACAACATCATCTGCTTAGACGAGCTGAAGATGGATGCGCCCAAGACCAAGGACTTCGTGAAGATCATGGAAAACTTGAAGGTGGACGGCAAAACGCTGGTCTGCACCGACGAGAAGATTGACACGGTCGTCAAGAGCGCAAGAAACATCGCTGGCGTCACTCCCACTTTTGCGGGCGTGCTTTCGGCCTATGATGTTTTGAATCATGAGAAACTGATTGTGACCAAAGCGGCGGTCAAAAAGATTGAGGAGGTATTATCATAATGAAAAGCGCACATGATATTATCATCAAACCGGTTTTGACCGAACAGAGTTATGACCAGATATCCCAGAAGAAATATACGTTTCTCGTAGACCCCAAAGCGACAAAATCGCAGATTAAAAGTGCGGTTGAAGAGGTTTTCGGAGTGAAGGTTGAGAAAGTCAACACGCTGAACCACCAGGGCAAAGTGAAACGTCAGGGGAAATTTGAAGGAAGAACCGCTGCGACAAAGAAGGCGTACGTGAGCCTGACTAAAGGCTCCAAGTCAATCGAATTCTTTGAGAGCATGGCACAATAGTTTTTAAGATTACTAGGAGGATTAGCGTAAAATGGCGATTAAAAAATATAATCCAACTTCTCCGGGCAGACGGTTTATGTCCGTCAATGCCAATGAGGAAGTCACAGCGAAGACGCCTGAGAAATCCCTGACCGAATCGCTGAAGAGCAGCGGCGGCAGAAATGTGAACGGACGCATCACCGTTCGTCACAGAGGCGGCGGAGCCAAACGTAAATACAGAATCATCGACTTCAAGCGGAACAAAGACGGCGTACCGGCAACGGTGAAGACCATCGAATACGATCCGAACAGAACCGCAAACATCGCGCTTCTCAGCTACGCGGACGGCGAAAAGACCTACATCCTTGCGCCGCTCGGCTTAAAGGTTGGCGATGTGGTCCTGTCGGGCGAAACCGCCGACATCAAACCCGGCAATGCGCTGAAGATTCAGAACATCCCGGTTGGAACGATGATCCACAATATCGAGCTGAAAGCAGGACGCGGCGGCCAGTTGGTTCGCGCGGCCGGCAATGCGGCTCAGCTGATGGCCAAAGAAGGCGCGTATGCGCAGGTTCGTCTGCCATCGGGCGAAGTTCGGATGATTCCGACGACGGCGAAGGCGACCATCGGCCAGGTGGGCAACGTTGAAAACGAAAACATCAATATCGGTAAAGCCGGCAAAAAGCGGCACATGGGATTCCGTCCCACGGTCAGAGGTTCGGTTATGAACCCGAACGACCATCCGCACGGCGGCGGCGAAGGCAAATCGCCGATCGGCCGTCCCGGTCCTTCAACGCCCTGGGGCAAACCGGCACTGGGTTATAAGACTCGGTCCAAGAAGAACCAGAGCAATAAGTTCATCGTAAAACGCAGAAACGCGAAATAGTCTTATAAAGGAGAGTTAAGTAAGATATGAGCAGATCGGTTAAAAAAGGACCGTTTGTCCAGGAAGTGCTGCTGAAACGGGTTCAGGAAATGAACGAAAAGAACGAAAAGAAAGTTCTGAAAACCTGGTCCAGATCCAGCACGATTTTCCCGGAGATGGTTGGACACACGATTGCCGTACATGACGGACGCAAGTTTGTGCCCGTATATGCGACTGAAGATATGGTCGGACACAAGCTCGGCGAGTTTGCGCCCACAAGAACATTTAGAGGACACGCGGGAAGCAAGACTTCCGGCGGTAAATAAGATAGGGAGGAAAGGAACAAATGGCAACGCGTCAAAGAGAAAAGGCCGCAAAACGTAAGGCCGAAAAAGACTTAAGACCGCGGGCAGTTGTAAGACATGTCAGAATTTCCTCCAGCAAGGTGGGAATCGTTCTGGACTTAATCCGTGGCAAATCGGTGGCTGAGGCATTCGCAATTCTGATGCACACCCCGAAAGCTGCATCTGAGGTGGTGGCAAAACTGCTGAAGAGCGCAGTGGCAAATGCTGAGAACAACAAGAGCTTAAGCGCAGACAACCTGTATGTTGCGGAAACCTTCGCAACCGAGGGCGTCACCATGAAGCGTTTTAGACCGCGCGCACAGGGCAGAGCAACAAGAATCAGAAAAAGAACCAGCCACATTACCGTCATCTTGGATGAGGTATCGTAAAGGAGGAAGAGTTACGATATGGGTCAAAAAGTGCATCCTCATGGTTTGAGGGTAGGAGTTATAAAGGATTGGGACGCCAGATGGTTTGCGAAGAAGAAAGATTTTGCCAACTATCTCATCGAAGACAATAAAGTCAGAGAATTTTTGAAAGAAAAATTGTTCGCCGCGGGTATCTCCAAGATTGAAACCGAGCGTGCGGCCAACAAACTGACCGTCAACATTTTCACATCCAAACCCGGTATTGTCATCGGCAAATCGGGCGCGGGCGTTGTGACGGTTAAAAACGACCTGCTGCAGCTGACCGGCCGCGACTGTGTCGTCAACATCATCGAAATCAAAAAACCGGATTTGGACGCGCAGCTGGTCGCCGAGAACGTGGCTTCCCAGTTGGAACGCAGAATTTCCTTTAGAAGAGCGATGAAGCAGTGCATGGGCAGAACCATGAAATCGGGCGCAAAGGGCATCAAGATCATGTGCGGCGGCCGTTTGGGCGGGGCTGAAATTGCGAGAAGCGAAAGCTACTCGGAAGGTTCTATTCCGCTGCAGACCATCCGTGCCGACATCGATTACGGCTTTGCGGAAGCCAACACCACATACGGCAAGATCGGCGTTAAAACCTGGATCTATACCGGTGAAGTTTTGGGCAACCCATTAAAAGAGAAATATAACGCGGAAGGAGGAAAGCGAAATGTTAATGCCAAAAAGGGTTAAATACAGAAAAGTCCAACGCGGACGCATGAAAGGCAGCGCACAAAAAGGCAATTTCGTTTCCTACGGCGAATATGGTTTGATGGCGCTGCAGCCATCCTGGATTACCAGTAACCAGATTGAAGCGGCGCGTGTCGCGATGACACGTTACATCAAAAGAGGCGGTAAGGTTTGGATCAAAATCTTCCCGCACAAACCGGTCACCAAGAAACCGGCCGAAACCCGCATGGGTTCCGGTAAAGGTGCTCCCGAATACTGGGTAGCAGTGGTTAAACCGGGCAGGGTCATGTTTGAGATTGCGGGCGTTACAGAAGATATAGCCAAAGAAGCATTGCGGCTTGCTTCCCACAAACTGCCGGTCAAGTGCAAGATCGTCAAGAAAACTGACCAGAAAGAAGATTAGGTGGTGAGCGTAGATGAAGGCAAATGAAATACGAGAATTATCCATGCAAGAATTGAATACAAAGCTGTCCGACCTGAAGTCTGAGCTTTTTAACCTACGTTTCCAGCTGGCAACCGGTCAGCTCAATAATCCGGTATCTATCAGAAACACCAAGAAGGATATCGCCCGTGTGGCAACGATTATTAAGGAACGTGAACTGAAGGCTAAGATAGCCGATAAGAAGGAGGTTAATTAGCCGTGACTGAAGCAGACAGAACTTTCCGCAAAACCCGTACCGGTGTGGTCGTTTCGGACAAGATGGACAAGACAATCGTTGTGGCCATTGAAGAAAGAAAGATGCATCCCAAATACGGCAAGACGGTTAAATCGACAAAAAAGTTACACGCGCATGATGAAGAAAACGCATGCGGCATGGGGGACACGGTCCGCATCATGGAAACCCGCCCTTTGAGCAAACAAAAAAGATGGAGACTCGTTGAGATAGTCGAAAAGGCTAAGTAGAGTGTTAGCAAGGAGGCTTAAAGTATGATTCAGACAGAAACACGCCTTAAAGTTGCGGATAACACGGGAGCCAAGGTTATCCAATGTATCAAAGTTTTGGGCGGATCGAAAAGAAAAACTGCGAACATCGGCGACGTCATTATCGCCAGTGTCAAGTCTGCCGCTCCCGGCGGCGTTGCCAAGAAAAAAGACGTGGTTAAAGCGGTTATCGTCCGCAGCGTCTACGGCATCTCTAGACCCGACGGATCCTATATCCAGTTCGACGATAATGCTGCTGTAATTATTGATGACAATAAACAGCCAAAAGGCACACGTATCTTCGGTCCTGTGGCGAGGGAACTCAGAGAAAAAGATTATATGAAGATCATCTCTCTGGCCCCGGAAGTTTTATAGGAAAGGAAAGATAATAAATGGCTATGCATGTGAAGAAAGATGACCGTGTCGTTGTAATTTCCGGCAAAGACAAAGGGAAAAAAGGCAAAGTGCTGGTTGCACAGCCTGCCAAGGGACGCGTCATTATAGAAAAAGTCAATATGCTTACAAAGCACACCCGCCCGAGAAAACAGGGCGATGTCGGCGGCATTATCCATCAGGAAGGCCCGATCGATGCATCCAACGTGATGCTGGTATGCGGCAAATGCGGCAAGGCGACACGGATTGGATACAAAATCTTAAAAGATGGTTCCAAGGCTCGTGTATGTAAGAAATGTGGCGAAACTTTTGACAAATAGAACTAAACCGATAGGAGGTAATCTACATTGCCTAGATTAAAAGATACTTACAAAAAAGATATCATTCCTGCGTTGACAAAAAAGTTTGGCTATAAAAACGTGATGCAAGTGCCCAAACTGGAGAAAGTCACCATCAATATGGGTATGGGTGATGCGCACATGAATGCAAAATCACTGGATTCAGCGCTGGATGACCTGGCCACTATTTCCGGACAAAAGCCGGTGGTGACCAAAGCAAAGAAATCCGTGGCTAACTTCAAAGTCAGAGAAGGAATGAAAGTCGGCGCGAAGGTGACCCTTCGCGGTGACAGAATGTATGAGTTTTTGGACAGACTGATGAACGTGGCGCTGCCGCGTGTGAGAGACTTTCGCGGAATCTCATCCAAGTCTTTTGACGGCAGAGGAAACTTCGCCATGGGTCTGAAAGAACAGTTGGTCTTTCCTGAAATAAGCTACGATAACGTGGACAAGGTAAGAGGTATGGACATTGCGATTGTCACGACCGCAAATACCGACGAAGAAGCATTCGAACTGTTGAGCCTGTTCGGCATGCCTTTCGCTAAATAAGGAGGAATCAGGTTTGGCTAAAAAATCGATGATTAACAAACAGCAGAGAGGTTCCAAGTTTGCGACTCGGAACTATACCCGCTGCCGCATCTGCGGAAGACCGCATGCGGTTTTGAGAAAATACGGCATCTGCCGTATCTGCTTTAGAGAACTAGCCTACAAGGGCGAGATTCCCGGTGTTAGAAAAGCGAGCTGGTAAGGGTTTATACTTTTTAGAGTTTGAAATACAAAAGGAGGTAGTCTAGATGCCTGTTACAGATCCAGTAGCTGATATGCTTACAAGGATAAGAAATGCTTTGGTTGCAAAGCATGATGTTATAAGTCTTCCCGCTTCCAAGGTTAAGAAGTCTATTGCACAGATACTCTTGACCGAAGGATACATCAAAGGATATGAATTCATTGATGAAGGTCCTCAAGGAAGCCTGAAAATCACATTGAAATATGGACCTCACGGTGAACGCGTCATCACGGGATTAAAGCGCATCAGCAAGCCCGGCTTACGTGTTTATGCGAAGAAGGATGAAGTGCCGAGAGTACTTGGCGGCCTGGGTATCGCGATCATGTCCACTTCCAAAGGCATCATTACCGATGCGGAAGCAAGACAGGGTTCGGTCGGCGGCGAAGTGATGGCATACATCTGGTAGGCACACCTGCGGCGATAAGCAAAAAAAACGAAATTATCAGAAGAATTTTGGAGGTGCAAGGAAAATGTCTAGAATAGGAAATCTTCCTATAAACATTCCTGCCGGTCTCAATATCGACGTTAGCAATGATAACATCGTGAAGGTCAAAGGCCCAAAAGGTGAATTGAGCACGAAAATAAACAGCGATATGAAAGTTTCCGTCGAGAATGGTGTGCTGACTGTAGCGCGCCCTACCGACAGAAAAGATCACAGAGCGCTGCATGGTCTCAGCCGTGCGCTGATTAACAATATGGTTGTCGGAGTTTCCGACGGCTTTAAAAAGACACTGAAAATCATCGGTGTTGGTTACAGAGCGGCAAAGCAGGGCAATAAAATTGTGCTGAACCTTGGGTTCTCCCATCCGGTAGAAATTGAAGAAGAAAAGGGTATTACCTTTGAAGTGCCCGATCAGACCACCGTTGTAATCAGCGGCATCGACAAACAGCAGGTGGGCGAAGTGGCGGCAAAAATTCGTAAAATCAGACCGCCAGAGCCGTACAAGGGCAAAGGCATCAGATACGAAGACGAAGACGTACGCCGCAAAGTCGGCAAGACTGGCATGTAGTCGGAACTGAAAGGTGGCAATTTAAATTGATTAAGAAAGCGGATAAAAACAGAAAACGTGTCGCGCGCCACTTTCGGCAGCGTAACAAGATCAGCGGCAGCGCTGTGCGCCCTCGCTTGAGCGTTTTTCGCAGTGCAAAGCATATCTATGCACAGGTGATTGACGACGTGAAAGGTGTTACGCTGGCTTCGGCTTCCACAATGGATCCGGAAGTAAAAGCGAAATTGAGCGGCAAGAATAAAACCGAAGAGGCCATGCTGGTCGGCGAAACTGTCGGCAATCGGGCTAAAGCGAAAAAAATCAATGAAGTCGTGTTTGATAGAGGCGGTTTCCTCTATACAGGCAGAGTCGCGGCTCTTGCGGATGGCGCAAGAAAAGCGGGACTAAAATTTTAAGAGGAGGCGAGAAATACTTTGCAACGGTTCGAAGAAAAAGATAATGAATTTAAAGAAAAACTGGTTGCGGTCAACAGAGTTGCCAAGGTTGTAAAAGGCGGACGTAATTTCCGTTTTACAGCGCTGGTTGTTGTCGGTGACGAAAAGGGCAAAGTCGGCGCCGGCCTCGGCAAAGCGGCGGAAATCCCCGAAGCGATTCGGAAGGCTGTCCAGAAAGCGAAACGCAGCATGGTCACCGTTCCCATCGAAGATACCACCATCCCTCACGAAATCGTGGGCGTGTTTGGCAGAGGCAAAGTGCTGTTGCTGCCGGCTTCCAAAGGTACTGGCGTTATCGCAGGCGGACCTGCGCGTGCCGTCCTGGAATTGGCGGGATATAAGGATATCAGAACCAAGTCCTATGGTTCAAACACACCGTCCAACTGTGTTAAAGCGACTTTGGAAGGATTAAAAGCCTTAAAAACACCTGAACAGGTTGCGAAGCTGCGCGGCATGAGTGTTGACCAGCTGAGGAGGTAATGATGGCTACAAAAGTAAAGCAAGTGAAGATCAAGTATGTGAAGTCGGGCATCGGTTATTCCAAAAGACAGCGGGATACCATCAAGGCGCTCGGCCTTGGCAAACTTGGCAGTGAAGTGACTAAAGACTTAACGCCCGAACTGAAAGGTATGATTGATAAAGTATCACACCTGGTTAAGGCTGAAGAAGTTTAAGGAGGGCCCACAAATTGAGACTTGGTGAATTAAAAGCCCCGAAGGGTTCCACAAAATCACGCAAACGCGTGGGCAGAGGCCCGGGCTCCGGCTTGGGTAAGACCTCGGCTCGCGGCCAGGACGGTCAGAACTCTCGGTCCGGCGGCGGCACACGCCCCGGGTTTGAAGGCGGACAGATGCCCCTCGCTCGGAGACTTCCGAAGAGAGGCTTTACCAATATCTTCGGCACAACCTACACCACCGTTAACGTACGGATGTTTGATTCGTTCAAAGACGGCGATGTGGTCAGCGCTGAGGTTTTGAAAGAGAAAAACATTATTAAAAAAATCAATGACGGATTGAAAGTTTTGGGTGACGGCGAAGTGACCGCAAAGCTGACCGTTAAAGCGGCAAAGTTTACCGAAACGGCCAAAGCCAAGATCGAGGCAGCCGGCGGCACTTGCGAGGTGGTTAAATAATGTTAAAAACATTAATCAACGCATGGAAAGTACCGGACTTAAGGAAACGAATCCTGTTCACACTGCTGATTCTGTTTATTTATCGACTGGGAACGCATGTCCCGATTCCGGGTATTAACTCGGATTACGTGGCCAGCACCATCAGCAGTTCGACGCTGTTCTCCAACCTGGACATCCTTGTCGGCGGCGCGTTGACTTCCCTGACGGTTTTCGCGTTGGGTATTCTGCCTTACATCAACTCTTCCATCATCATGAACCTTCTGCCCATGGCGATTCCCGCTTTGGAGCGTATGGTGAAGGAAGGCCCGGAAGGCAGAAAGAAAATTGCTTCGGTCACGCGTTACTTAACGGTTGTACTCGGCCTTTTCATGGCGGGCGGTGTCGTGATCTCGCTGGGCGACGAAGCTTTGATTGAACCGACATTGTTCAATAAGTTCACTGTCGTCATGTGCTTAACAGCCGGTACGGCGTTTATCATGTGGCTGGGCGAGAAGATTAACGAACAGGGTATCGGCAACGGTATCTCGCTCATCATCTTCATCTCCATCGTATCCAGACTGCCGCAGATGTTCGGACTGATGATTCAGAATACATTTGTTGAAAGCCCGAGACTGATGACCCTCGGTACCTTCTTTGCCATCATCGGCATTTTGCTGTTGGTGCTGGTCGGTATCACATTCATCGATTTGGGTGAGAGAAGAATACCGGTGCAGTACGCAAAGCGTGTGGTCGGCAGAAAGATGTATGGCGGACAATCCACCTACATCCCGATGAAGATCAACCAGTCCGGCGTTCTGCCCTTGATTTTTGCCATGACGCTGATGCAGTTTCCGGCGCTTTTGATCCGGTTCTTTGCGAAGGAAACATCGGGTATGTCGATTTTCTATAATGCGTATATGGCGGCGGGCACATGGTCCTATGCGATTGTCTACGCGCTGTTGATTTTCTTCTTCACGTTCTTCTATACACAGATTTCGTTTAACCCGATCGACGTATCCAAGAACATTCAGCAGAACGGCGGATTCATTCTGGGCATTCGCCCGGGCAAACCGACGTCCGATTATCTGGCCAAGATTCTGGCCAAGGTCACGCTGTTTGGCGCGCTGTTCCTGGCGCTGATTGCTGCGGTACCGACGCTGATGAAGACATTAAGCTCGGTAGCAGGCGGTATATTTGGTGCCACATCTCTGCTCATCATGGTCAACGTTTCTCTGGAAACGACCAAGCAGATTGAATCTCAGCTGTTAATGCGTCACTATAAAGGCTTCTTGAAATAGCATTTGGAGTAGATAGTATGAAACTGATGTTTTTAGGACCTCCGGGGGCAGGCAAAGGCACACAAGCCAAGATGACCTGCGAGCGGTATGGGATTGCACATATTTCGACGGGCGATATGCTGCGCGCCGAAATAAAGAGCGGATCGGAATTGGGTTTAAAAGCAAAAGCGGTGATTGACGCTGGAGAGTTAGTATCCGACGAAATCATCGTAGCCATGGTGGAAAACCGGTTGAAGCAGGATGACTGTAAAAACGGTTTTCTGCTGGACGGCGTGCCCAGAACGCTGGCGCAGGCCGGTGCGATGGAAGCCTTCGTTAAGCTGGATGCCGTCATCGACATCGAAGTGCCGAGCGAATTCCTGGTCGACCGCATCTGCACCCGTCGGGTATGCGTCGCATGCGGCGCAACCTACTCGGTCAAGACCCTGAAAGGCACGGCTTGCGAAGCTTGCGGCGCCGAGCTGATTCAGCGGCCGGACGACACCGAAGAAACGGTGCTTAACCGAATCGCGGTGTATGACGCGCAGACCAAACCGTTGGTGGAATACTACAAGAACAAAGGGATTGTGAAATATATCGACGGGACCGGCGAGATTTCGGCGGTCTTCGGAGATATTGCAAAGGAATTGGATAAGCTATAAAAGATTCGGTTCCTTAAAGGCAGGCGGCATCGTCTGCTGGAATGGCAGATATGATTAAACTGAAGACAGATGCGGAAATTGCGATGATGAAGGCTTCGGGAGAAGTAGCATCCAGAGCGATGCTGGCCGTGGCCGAGAAAATAAGGCCCGGCGTTTCAACCGCCGAGCTGGACAAAGTCGCATATCATATCATTACGCGGAACGGCGCGGTTCCCTCGTTTAAGGGGTATCGCGGTTTTCCGGGCAGTATCTGCGCCTCGGTCAACGAGGAAGTGGTGCACGGTATACCGGGCTCCCGCAGACTGGAAGAAGGCGACATCATCAGCATCGACATGGGTGCCGTACTGAACGGTTTCCATTCGGACATGGCCCGAACCTTCGCGGTGGGGGCGGTGGACAGCGAAACACAGCGGCTGATGGATGTGACCAAAAGCAGCTTTTTTGAAGGCCTGAAAGGGTTTACAGAAGATAACCGGCTGATGGAGATTTCCCGAAGGATTCAGGAAACAGCCGAAAGCGCAGGCTTCTCGGTGGTGCGGGATCTGGTGGGTCACGGCATTGGCCGAGACCTTCACGAATCGCCCGACGTACCAAACTTCGTGCTGAAGGGTCCGAACCCGCGCTTGAACGTGGGGCTGGTGCTGGCGATAGAGCCCATGATTAATGCCGGAAAAGCAGCTGTGGAATGGTGCGAAGACGGTTGGACGGTGGTGACGGCGGATGGGAAACCTTCGGCGCACTACGAGAACACCGTGGCATTGACCGGAAACGGGCTTGTGATTCTAACCGACAGCCATATATAACCGGTGATAAGGAGAAATTCTTTGAGCGATTTTTTGGTGGAGGTTGGCCGGATTGCCAAAGCGCTTGCCGGAAGGGACAAAGATCGGTTCTTCATGATTGTTAAAGTCGTTGATGCGAACTATGTGCTTTTGTCCGACGGGGAAACGCGAAAGCTTGAAAGTCCCAAACTGAAGAAACTGAAGCATCTGCATCTGACGCCGACAGTACTTTCGGGGATAGCCGAAAAAATTGCTGGGGAGAAAAAAGTGTTTGATGCGGAGCTGAGAAGTGCTATAATGAAAGCTGGCTATAATCTCAACCCATGACGAAAGGAGCGTTTAGCTTTGTCAAAATCGGACGTTATTGAAGTGGAAGGTAAAGTGACCGATTCGTTCCCGAATGCGGAATTCGAAGTGGAACTGGAAAACGGACACAAAGTGCTGGCACATATCTCTGGGAAACTTCGGATGCACTACATCAAGATCATCCCCGGTGATATTGTGACGGTGGAACTTTCCCCTTATGATTTGTCCCGCGGCAGAATCACATGGCGCGGAAAAGGGAAGTAGGCTATAGCGGCTTAAATACCAAATAGCGAATTCAATTCAGGAAACAAAAAGATTAGGAGAATTAGAAAAATGAAAGTAAGACCATCGGTTAAACCGATTTGCGAAAAATGCAAAATCATTAAAAGAAGAGGCAAGGTGATGGTCATCTGCCAGAACCCGAAGCATAAGCAAAAACAAGGCTGAAGGCTGTTTTTTGGCGTTACTTTATGCATCTTGGTAAATAATGTGTATACTGCGGCTGATTCGTTAAAAGGTGATACGGATTTAGTATATGCTTTATAGTAAATAGATATTTAATTGGGATATAAAAGATTTTTATCAACGAACTTTGGAGGTTTTAAAAGGATATGGCACGTATTGCAGGTGTTGATCTTCCCAGAGAGAAGCGGGTCGAATATGGCCTGACATATATCTTCGGCATTGGGCTGAAATCATCGCAGGATATCTTGGCAAAGGCTAAAGTCAATCCGGATACCCGCGTGAAAGACCTGACTGAAGATGAAGTGAGCAAGCTGAGGGAACTGATCGAAAAGGAATACCGGGTCGAAGGTGACCTAAGACGTGAGATTGCGATGAACATCAAACGTCTGATCGAAATTGGTTCCTATCGGGGAATCCGGCACCGCCGCGGTCTTCCGGTAAGAGGTCAGAGTTCCAAGCAGAATGCAAGAACCCGCAAGGGGCCGAAACGCAGCGTTGTCGGCAAGAAAAAATAGCAGTTGGAGGACTTAAATGGCTACCCCGAAAAGCGTTAAAACTAAAAAGCGTAAAGTAAAGAAGAATATAGAACGCGGCCAGGCACATATTCGCTCATCATTCAATAACACACTAGTGACCTTGACCGACCTTAACGGAAACAGTCTTTCCTGGGCCAGCGCGGGCGGAATGGGCTTTAGAGGCTCCAGAAAATCCACCCCGTTTGCTGCGCAGCAGGCCGCTGAAAAAGCTGCCAAGGCGGCGATGGAACACGGTTTAAAGACGGTTGAAGTCTTTGTTAAGGGCCCGGGTTCGGGCAGAGAAGCCGCAATCAGAGCATTGCAGGCTGCTGGTTTGGATGTCGTTTTAATCAAAGACGTCACCCCCATCCCGCACAATGGCTGCCGTCCGCCCAAGAGAAGAAGAGTGTAAAGGAGAAATAAAGTTTTATGGCTAGATATACAGATTCAGTTTGCCGTCTCTGCAGAAGAGAAGGTGCAAAACTGTTCCTTAAAGGAGACCGCTGCTACTCTTCGAAATGTGCTTTTGCGAAACGTCCGGTACCTCCGGGTGAACACGGACAGAGCAGAAAGAAACAGTCTGAGTACGGCATCCAGCTGCGCGAGAAACAGAAAGTGAAACGCGCATACGGCATGCAGGAGAAGCAGTTTAGAAAATATTTTGAATTGGCTGAGAAAGCCCACGGTATTGCGGGTGAAGAACTTCTGTTCCTGCTGGAAAGAAGATTGGACAACGTCATTTTCCGTTTGGGACTGGCCGACAGCAGAGCGCAGGCCAGACAGACTGTGACCCATGGTCATGTGACCGTGAACGGCAGAAAAGTGAATATTCCTTCCAGTCTGGTGAGCGTCGGCGACGAAATCAAAATCAAAGACACCTCCAAAGACATGGAGAGATTTAAAGAGATCAGAGAAAGCGATGCTCGCGGTACTGTGAAATGGCTGACTTTTGACCACGCGAATCTCACTGGACAGGTTGTGGCCATGCCGCAGCGCGAAGACATTGACCTGACCATTGAAGAGCACATGATTGTTGAGCTTTATTCTAAGTAATGCTTATCAAACAGGCGTATCTCGTTTTAATGTGATCCTTAGCAGAAGGAGTGTAGATATTAGATATGTTAGAAATTGAAAAGCCAAGAATACAGTGTGAAGAAGTCGACGAGAAACAGCAGTACGCCAGATTTACCATGGAACCCCTCGAAAGAGGATTTGGAATTACGCTGGGAAACAGCTTAAGGCGGATATTGCTGTACTGCCTGCCGGGAGCGGCGGTGACCAAGGTGAAGTTTGACGGGGTCCTGCATGAATTCACCACCTTAGAGGGTGTATATGAGGACATCACCAATATCATCTTAAACCTAAAGCAGCTCTCGATTCGGATGCATACCGATGAACCGAAAACACTGATTCTGGATGTGACCGGACCTAAAGAAGTGACGGCGGCTGACATCACCACCGATTCCGAGGTGGAGATTGTCAACACGGATTTACATATTGCGACGGTAAACAGTTCGGGCTCGCTCTACGCCGAGATTACGGTGGAAAAGGGCAGAGGCTATGTGCTGGCGGACAAGAACAAGACGGCGGATATGCCCATCGGCGTTATCCCCACCGACTCCATGTTCACCCCCACCCGCAAAGTGAACTTCACCGTGGACAACACCCGTGTTGGTCAGATTACCGACTTTGATAAATTGACACTGGAACTATGGACCAACGGTTCTGTCCGCCCCGAAGAAGCGGTTTCGCTGGCGGCCAAAATCATGAGCGAGCACCTGGCGCAGTTTATCGACTTAAGCGAGCACGTTAACGACGTTGAGATCATGGTGGAGAAAGAAGAAGATTCCAAAGAGAAGATTCTTGAGATTACCATCGAAGAACTCGATTTATCGGTACGCTCGTATAACTGCTTAAAGCGTGCGGGCATCAACACCGTTGAAGAGCTGGTCATGAAGAACGAAGAAGAGATGATGAAGGTTCGAAACTTGGGCCGTAAGTCATTGGAAGAAGTACAGCAGAAGTTGCAGGCGCTGGGCCTTGGACTTCGGGCAAACGATTAATACAACTTTTGGAGGTTTAAAGGGCGATGGCTAAATATAGAAAGCTGAATAAGCCTTCCGACCAAAGAAAAGCGATGCTCCGCAATCTGGTAACTTCGCTGATTTGGAACGGTAGAATTGAGACGACAGAAGCGCGCGCAAAAGAAGTGCGTAAATTTGCCGAAAAATATATTACGCTGGCAGTGCGCGAATGCGACAACACGGTAGAAGTGAAGAAAAAAATCACGGACAAAGACGGTGTGAAGGATATCACGTTCACCAATGACGCGCCTTCCAAACTGGCGGCCAGAAGAAAGATGCTTGCGTTTCTTTACACGGTAAAGGAAGAAAAGCAGCCGAAAGAAAGCAAATACAACTATCATCAGAGAACCAAGGACAACAAATATCCGGTCATCGAAAAGCTGTTCAGAGAACTTGGACCGAAATACAAGAAGAGAGCAGAAGAAACCGGACAGGGCGGCGGCTATACCCGCATGATTAAAAAAGGTCCCCGGCGCGGTGACGCGGCTGAGATCGTGATTATCGAGCTGGTATAAATCACAGCGCGTGATTTTAATCGATTAAGAGCATTTAAACCAGGCTTAAGAGGAAGTTCTTAGGCCTGTTTTGTTAATGTAATCATGTGTGAACAATTTTTAAAACATATCGTATAAATCGAATATAAAAGGGTACAAGTGGTAAAATAGCGTGATGAAAAAAACCGAAGTGGTGACCGAAAATCTCACATATTCATATATCTCCGAAGAGGAATCGGTCAGCTTTGCGTTAAACGGTGTGGATGTCACCATCGGCAAAGGCGAGTTTGTGGTCATCCTAGGTCACAACGGCTCGGGCAAATCCACGTTCGCCAAGCTTTTAAACGCGCTGTATACCCCAACCGACGGGCAGGTCCTGATTGAGGGCATGGATACACGCGACATCGAGAAGGTATGGGATGTCCGTAAAACCTGCGGCATGGTCTTCCAGAACCCCGATAATCAGCTGGTCGCGACGCTGGTGGAAGAGGATGTGGCTTTTGGACCCGAAAACCTCGGCATCCCTTCGGCTGAAATTGTTGCCCGCGTCAAGGATGCGCTGGCTACAGTGGGCCTTTCGGGTTTTGAGAACCGCGCGCCGCATATGCTTTCGGGTGGTCAAAAACAACGGGTAGCCATCGCCGGAATACTGGCCATGCTGCCCGAAATTATTGTCTTTGACGAACCCACAGCCATGCTGGATCCGCACGGCAGAAAAGAAGTCTTAAAGACCATCCACAAGCTCAATCAAGAGCAAGGAAAGACTATCATCTATATTACGCACTATATTGAGGAAGCCACCGAAGCCGACCGCATTCTCGTGATGGGCGGCGGCCGGATTATTCTGGACGGCACCCCGCGGGAAGTTTTCAGCGAATATGATGTATTAAACGAAGCGGGGCTTTCAGTTCCGCAGGCAACCAAGCTTTATTATCTGTTAAAATCGAGCGGCATTGACCTTGGAGAAGTTCCGGTCAGCAATGCGGACCTGGCGGAGGAACTATGTCGATTGTTATAGAGCATATCGGACTGACCTACGCGGGCGGCACGAGCTTTGAAGTGAAAGCGGTGGATGACGTTTCGCTGACCATCGAACAGGGCGATTTTATCGGCATCATCGGGCATACGGGTTCGGGCAAAACCACGCTGGTGCAGATGATTGCGGGCCTCATGAAGCCCGACACAGGCACCATATCGGTCGGCGGCGAGGACATCAACGGCCGGGATTATGACAAAAAGAAACTGCGAAGCCAGGTGGGCGTGGTGTTCCAGTACCCCGAATACCAGCTCTTTGAGGAGACCGTTTTTCTGGATATCGCGTTTGCACCCAAGAAAGCGGGCCTGGACGAAGCCGCGCAGGAAAAAGCCGTGCGAAAGGCGTGCGAGCTTCTGGAGATCGATTTTGAGGAACTGAAAGATAAATCGCCGTTCGAGCTTTCGGGCGGACAAAAGCGCAAAGTCGCCATCGCCGGTGTGCTGGCGGTGGACCCAAACATCCTGATTCTGGACGAGCCGGTGGCGGGTCTGGATCCGTACGGCCGCAAAGCGCTGATGGACCTCATTACCAAGCTAAACGACACAGGCAAGACCATCATCATGATTACGCACAGCATGGATGATTTGGCGAAGTATGCCAAACGCGTGGTGGTTTTAAAAGACGGCAGAATTATTCGGGACGCCACACCGGCCGAAATATTTTCGGATGCGGACGCGCTGCTGGACATGAGTCTGGATATTCCCGAAGCGTCGAAAATCGTTAAGCTCTTAAACGACAAAGGCAAGAATATTCCGAAAAACATCATCACGGTGGATGGGCTGTATGCCTATCTATTGGAAAGACTGAAAGGGTAGGGTTCCGGCATGCTGAAAAACATCACGCTGGGGCAGTACTACCCCGGCGAATCTTTCATCCATCGGCTGGACCCGCGAACCAAACTGGTTTTCGTGTTCGTCATGGTGGTGCTGATTTTTCTCTTTAGTACGTGGTACGGCTATGCGCTGATGTTTGCGGTTCTGGCGGCGTCCATCATCGCTTCGGGCATCAACTTCCGCTATCTCTTAAAGGGATTAAAACCGCTGTGGTTCATCATCGCGTTTACCTTTGTGCTGAATCTTCTGTTTACCAATACAGGCAAAGTCCTGTTCGAAATCGGGCGGTTTAAGCTGACCACCGACGGCCTGGTTTTGGCAGCCGAACTGGTCGCGCGGCTGGTCTTCCTCATCATGATGACCACGCTGATGACCTATACCACGTCGCCGATTCAGTTGACCGATGCGATTGAACGGCTGTTTAAGCCGCTGAAGAAAATCGGTTTTCCGGTGCACGAACTGGCCATGATGATGACCATCGCGATTCGGTTTATCCCGACGTTGATTGAAGAGACCGATAAAATCATGAAAGCACAGATGGCCAGAGGGGCGGAGTTTGACTCCAAGAATCTGTTTAAACGCGCGGCGGGCATGGTACCTCTGCTGGTTCCGCTGTTTGTTTCGGCGTTTCGGCGGGCCGATGAATTGGCCTTTGCCATGGAAGCACGGTGCTACCGCGGCGGCGAAGGACGTACCAAGATGAAGGTGCTGGTGATGGCGGGCAGGGATTACGCGGTGTTTACGCTGATGGTTCTGCTGACGGCTTCACCAGTGATTGAACGGCTATGGCTGAAATAAGACGGATTAAGATTACCATCGAATATGATGGCTCGCGTTATGCGGGCTGGCAGATTCAGCCCAACGGCGACACCATTCAGGCCGAGATTGAAAACGCGCTTTTTGCCGTGACCGGCGAAAGATCCCGCGTGCACGGCGCAGGCCGTACCGATGCGGGTGTTCATGCCGAGGCGCAAGTAGCGCACTTCGACACGCAAAGCAGTGTGCCCGACGAGGGATTCGCATTGGCGCTGAACGCTTTTCTGCCCGAAGATATTCGGGTGACCGAAGCCGAAACCGTGCCGGATGATTTCCACGCCCGGTTCAGCGCGAAGGGCAAGGTGTACGCCTATCGCATCTTTAACCGAAGAACCGCATCGGCGATATTACGCAGCACCACGACCAGCGTCAAAAAAGCACTGGATGTCGGGGAAATGCGGGAAGCGGCCGAAACCTTTTTGGGCAGGCATGATTTTTCGGCATTCTGCGCGGCCAATACAGCGGTGGAAGACAAGGTGCGAACCATTGAGTCTTTAAGCATCGAAGCGGAAGGCCCGCTCATCACCATCACGGTGGAAGGCGATGGATTCCTCTACAATATGGTACGCATTATGGCGGGGACGCTGGTGGATGCGGGGCTGGGAAAACTTGGCCCGGAAGACGTAAAAGCCATCATTGAAAGTAAAGACCGCTTAAGGGCTTCGGCCACCATGTCGGCATCGGGGCTCATCCTAAAACGCGTAAAGTACTGATTTTTAATCGTTATTATTTATAGATAATAAGCGCTGTGCAAAGGCACAGTTGAAAAAAAGCGCGATATATATTATGATAATCTTTGGTGTAAATGCATACAATCGCAGATTGTCGATATCACGCGCAAGACTTAAGGAGTAAACAACTTACATGGCGATGTTTGAATTTAACGATGTTGGTATTGACCTTGGGACAGCCAACGTTTTGGTCTATGTCAAGGGCAAGGGCATTGTTCTACGTGAACCCAGCGTCGTTGCGATTGACCGAATTACAGGAGAACTCTTAGCGGTTGGCGAAGACGCCAAAATCATGCTGGGAAGAACACCGGGCAACATCATTGCGGTACATCCTTTGCGGGACGGCGTTATTTCCAATTTTCATGACACTGAGCGTATGCTTCGGTATTTCTTACGCAAAGTGATCGGAAGAAAGCTGTTCTTTAAACCGAGAGTGGTCGTGTGCGTGCCTTCAGGCGTCACCGAGGTGGAGAAACGTTCGGTTATCGACGCCACCGAAGAAGCCGGTGCGCGGCATACCTGCCTCATCGAAGAACCGATTGCGGCGGCTATTGGCGCCGGGCTGGATATTTCCTCGCCCTACGGCAACATGGTTCTGGATATCGGCGGCGGTACCAGTGATATTGCGGTGCTCTCCATGGGCGGCGCGGTCATCACCGGCTCGGTCAAATGCGCGGGCGACAAATTTAATGAAGCGATCATTAAATATATGAAGAAAAAGCACAATGTTCTTTTGGGAGAGCGGACGGCCGAGGAGATTAAGATCAATATCGGTACGGCCTACCCCCGAAAAGAAGAGTTATATATGGAAGTAACCGGACGAAATATCATTTCGGGCATGCCGAAAACTGTGACGCTGTCATCCAACGAGACCATTGAGGCGTTTGAAGAACCGCTGAACATCATTCTGGATGCCATTCATAGCGTTTTGGAACAAACTCCGCCCGAGCTCGCGTCGGATATTGCGGAAAACGGCATCTGTATGACCGGCGGCGGGTCTCTGCTGTATGGACTCGATCGGCTTCTGACCGAAAAAACCCATGCGCCCTGCTATGTGGCCGAAGACGCGCTTTCCTGCGTGGCGATTGGTACCGGCAAGGCTTTGGAAGACCTGGAGCTGTATTCATCGGGCGCGGTTTATGACTACCGCAGGGGTGACTATTACCAGCGTTTTTAAGCATTAACGGATATAAAAGAAATGAGACCAAAGCTGATCTGGCCTTGGTCTTTTGCTTATTTTCAGGGGGGGGATCGTATGAACCGACGCATCAATATTATAACCATGCTGATTATCATTCTGGCGGTGCTGATTGTGTTTGCCGGACTGGCGGTGTCTTCATTGCTGAAAACCGCAAAAACCATCCAGGATGATCCGATGTCCGCGTTTGAAACCGAAGCGACGCCGTTGATTTTGGAGAGCACAGCCGCTGCGACCCCGACGGTATCCGTGGTGCCGCACGATGTGGAGTACAAAGGCACCTACTATGAGAAAAAGGAGTCCTTTGTCAACATCGTTCTTTTGGGCTTCGACGATGTGGAAGACCGGCCGGACGACGGCGGCAATACCGACTCGCTGATGGTATTCCAGATAGATTTTGATACGGCGACAGTCAACGTCATCTCCATACCCAGAGATGCGTGGGTGCTGATTAATGAATATGATGAAAAAGGAAATCTGGAATATACCTATCATACCAAAATCAATGCAGCTTATTCCGCGGCCGCCCGAAAGCAGGACCGCTACCCCAATGTTCTGACCGCCATCCAGAACCTGTTCGGAGTGGACGGCCTGTTCAACCTGGACTTTGATTACTACTGTTCCATCGATATTAAGGACGTCCCGCAGATTGTCAAGGTGGTCGGCGGCGTACCGATTACGCTGGATGCCACCATCCCGAATGTCGGCAATGCGGGCGAAGAGGTGACGCTGACCGAAGAAACGTGTGAGATATACTTACGCGATCGTTCGACCGGCGAGGGAGACGTTTCGCGCGCTTCGCGGCACCAGCAGTTCATGATGGCGCTGGCCAAGCGGATTCAGGCGCTGGGCGGGAAGAAGGCGGCACTGACGCTATATGACGACGCGGTACGCTACATTGACACCAATCTTTCGCTGGAGCAGATTGCCGCGGTGGCCTCAATGATGGACGATATCAATGTGGATTCCATATCGCTGTACACCGTTCCGGGGGTCATCGGCAACACCACCTATGAGCGCCCGGGCAGCCATTTTGGCGATTATCGAAGCGCCTATCTCGTGGATTCGGACGCGCTGGCCGAACTCATTTTGAAGCTCTATTATGAACCGATCAAACCTTAATTTTCCTTGAGAATGTAATAGTATTATAATAAATTTCTGTTTGTAAACGACAATAACTGTTGATATAATATTTAAGTAACATAATATTTTAAAGGAGAGCAAAATATGAAGAAAATTTTAGTGGTCGTACTCGCTGTAATTCTTTTAACAGCTGTATTTACTGGATGCGCATCCAAGACCTATGAAATTGCCATGATTACAGATGCCGGTGAAATCGATGACAAATCGTTCAATCAGGGCACATGGGAAGGTATCGTTGAATATGCGAAAGCAAACGATATTTCCTACAAGTACTATAAACCGACCGAGGTTTCAACAGACGCATATGTCGCTGCGATTGATTTGGCCGTCACTGGCGGTGCAAAAATCGTTGTTACCCCTGGCTACCTGTTTGAACCCGCTATCTTTGTTGCTCAGGACAAGTATCCGGATGTATCCTTCATCCTTCTGGATGGCACACCGCACAATGAAGACTACTCCGAATATCGTATCGAAAAGAACGTATATTCCATCTTCTATGCAGAACAGCAGTCCGGCTTCCTGGCTGGTTATGCGGCTGTAAAAGAAGGATACACGAAACTCGGCTTCATGGGCGGCATGGCTGTTCCTGCGGTTATCCGCTTTGGCTATGGCTTCCTGCAGGGCGCAGAATATGCGGCTAACGAAATGGGCGTATCTTCCGTTGAAGTGAAATATCACTACACCGGCGACTTTGCGGCGACTCCGAAAAACCAGACCACAGCGGCAACATGGTTCGCTGATGGTACCCAGGTAATCTTCGCTGCTGGCGGCAAAGTGGGCAACTCGGTTATGGCAGCTGCCGAAGCGGCTGATGCAAAAGTTATCGGCGTAGACGTTGATCAGTCACCTGAATCCAAGACAGTTATCACTTCTGCGAAGAAGGAACTGGCTGTTTCCGTTCAGGCTGGTTTAAAGAGCTACTATGACGGCGCTTTCAAGGGCGGCGTTTCTGAGACTCTGGATATCACGATCGGCGCTGTTGGTCTGCCGAGCGACTTCAGCAGATTCACCACTTTCACTCAGGCTGATTACGATGCGATTTATGCAAAACTGGTTGCTGACACTGACGGCATCAGAAGCGGTATTGTAAAAGACACCGATGCAGATGGAAACTCGGTTGATGTAACTGCGCTTCCGCTCTCCATTGTTAAAGTCACAGTTGTTGAATAATTAGTTCACGATTAAAAGGATGCTTTCTTTGCAAAGCATCCTTTTTAATTTTATTATGGCAACGGATTTATATTTCAAAAATTATATGGTATTATCATTATATCTTTTTTGAAATATACCATGACAGGGCAGAAAAACGGAGGTATGGTTTGGACTATATAATTGAGATGCTGGGCATCACCAAGGAGTTTCCCGGCGTGGTCGCTAACGACAATGTTACGCTGAAACTGAAACCCGGAGAGATTCACGCCTTGCTCGGCGAAAACGGCGCGGGTAAATCGACACTGATGAGTATCCTCTTCGGCTTATACCGGCCGGAGAAAGGCGAGATTCGCAAGAACGGCGAAGTGATTCATATCACCAACCCCAACGATGCCAATGATTACGGCATCGGCATGGTGCATCAGCATTTTAAACTGGTGCATAATTTCACGGCGCTGGAAAACATCATGCTGGGCGTGGAAACGGTCAAACGCGGCCTTTTGGATATGGGCGAAGCACGCGAAAAAGTGATGGCGCTTTCCAATAAATATCAATTGTTTATCGACCCGGATGCGCTGACTTCGGACATCACGGTGGGGATGCAGCAGCGCGTTGAAATTTTGAAAATGCTGTATCGCGATAATGAAATTCTGATTTTTGATGAACCGACCGCTATGCTGACACCGCAGGAGATTATCGAACTGATGAGCATTATGCGAAGTCTGCGGGACGAAGGCAAATCCATCCTCTTTATCACACATAAGCTGGAAGAAATTAAGCAGGCCGCGCAGCGATGCACCATCCTGCGAAAAGGCAAATATATCGACACCGTCGATGTGGCGACGACATCGAAAGAAAAGCTTTCAGAAATGATGGTCGGCCGGAAGGTGGATTTTGCAGTTCATAAAGGCGTTTGCAAACCCGGCCGCGAGATTTTGGATGTGTCGCATCTGACCGTTCTTTCTAAGCTTTCCAAGAAGAATGTCGTGCACAATGTTTCGTTTAAAGTCCGCGCGGGTGAAATTGTCTGCGTTGCGGGCATCGACGGCAACGGCCAGTCCGAACTTGTGTATGCCCTGACGGGGCTTGGGCCGGTCAATGCAGGGACTATCACATTGAACGGCAAGGATATTACGCACAGCACCATCCGCCATCGCTCAGAAATGGGGATGTCACATATTCCGGAAGATCGGCATAAGCACGGCCTGATTCTGGATTACTCGCTGGCCAAAAACCTGGTGCTGCAGTCGTACTTTAAAGAGCAGTTCCAAAAAAACGGATTTTTAAAATTTAATGAAATCAACGCGTACGCAGATAAGCTGATTGAGGAGTTTGACGTTAGAACCGGACAGGGCGGAAAGACGCTGGCGCGGTCCATGTCGGGCGGCAACCAGCAGAAAGCGATTGTGGCGCGCGAGATTGACATGAACCCCGACCTGCTGGTCGCGGTTCAGCCGACACGCGGTCTGGATGTCGGGGCTATCGAATATATCCATAAGCAATTGGTGGAACAGCGGGACAATGGCAAGGGCGTCCTGCTGGTCTCTCTGGAACTTGAAGAAGTCATGAATGTCAGTGACCGGATACTGGTGTTGTACGAGGGCGAAATTGTCGCCAATGTGGACCCCAAAAAGACAACGATTCAGGAACTGGGCCTCTATATGTCCGGCGCGAAGCGAGAGGAGAAGGTGGTATGAAAAAACTGAAGCAATGGGTGAAAACACCTACTTTTTCCAACGTATCGGCTTCGATTGCCGCCATCGTCATGGGCCTTCTGTTTGGGCTAATCATTTTGTTAGTGACCAATCCTTCACAGGCGCTACCGGGATTTGTCTCCATTTTGGCTGGCGGAATCACGGGAGGCGCGCAAGGCCTTGGCGACGTGCTGTACACGGCGACGCCTTTGATTTTAACCGGCCTCTCCGTCGGCTTTGCGTTTAAAACCGGTCTTTTCAATATCGGCGCATCCGGACAGCTGGTCGTGGGCGCATATGTGGCGGTTTTGCTTGGCAATCTCGATTTAGGACTCGGCGGCTTTCATTGGGTGGTCGCGTTTTTGGCGGCCATGGTGGCTGGCGCCATCTGGGCCGGCATTGTCGGTTTCCTGAAAGCCTACTTAAACGTACATGAAGTTATTTCATCAATTATGCTCAACTATACGGGCATGCATTTGGTCAATCTGCTGATCACCCAAACCGTTTACGACAAACTGAGAAACCAGACACAGCCAGTGCTTCAAACGGCGAATATTCCGGCGATGGGATTGGATAAAATCTTCCCGGATTCCAGCGTCAACGGCGGTTTCTTTATTGCGATGATTATCGTGGTCATTGTCCATATCATCCTCAACAAAACCGTGTTCGGCTATGAACTCATCGCCTGCGGACACAACCCGAACGCCAGCCAGTATGCCGGCATCAATGCCAAACGGAACGTCGTGATGGCCATGGTGATTGCGGGTGCTTTGGCCGGTGCGGCCGGCGGAATGATCTATCTCGCGGGCGCGGGCAAATATATCCGTGTCATCGACACGCTGCACAGCGAAGGCTTTATGGGTATCCCGATAGCACTCTTAGGGCTATCCAACCCCATCGGCGTGTTCTTTGCGGCTTTATTTATCGCGTATATCAACATCGGCGGCTTCTATATGCAGTTGTATGATTTCGTCCCTGAAGTCATCGAAATCATTATTGCCGCGATTATCTACTTCTCGGCGTTTGCGCTGATTGTTAAAAACATCATTGCCCGTTACCAGAGCAAAGCGGAGGAAAAGGAAAAAAGCAAGGCGGAAGCCGCGGAGATTTCAGCAGAAGGAGGAAGCCAATCATGAATACACTATATTTTCTGGTCCAGCAGACCATGTTCTTCTCCATCCCGCTGCTCATCGTCGCTCTGGGTGGTATGTTCTCGGAACGCAGCGGCGTGGTCAATATCGCGTTGGAAGGCATCATGCTGATTGGCGCGTTTGCATCCATATTCACGATCAACGCCCTGCAGGATTATATGTCCGGCCAGGGACTGCTGTTGATTGCGATACTGGTTTCCATGGCGGCGGGCATGATTTTCTCACTGCTGCATGCGTATGCTTCCATCAACATGAAAGCCGATCAGGTCATCTCGGGCACGGCACTGAATATGTTTGCGCCGGCCTTTGCCATCTTTGTCGCCAGAACCATTCAGGGAAGCAAAGACATCAACTTCTTAAACACGTTCCGGATTGAATCGGTTCCACTGCTTGGGGATATCCCTGTCGTAGGCCCGCTCTTGTTCCAGAACTGCTACATCACCACATACATCGGCCTGATAATTCTGGTCATTTCGACCATCGTGCTTTACCGCACAAAATTCGGCCTGCGTCTTCGCGCGTGCGGGGAACACCCGCAGGCGGCC
Organism: uncultured Clostridia bacterium; assembly: GCA_937863465.1. Taxonomy (GTDB): domain Bacteria; phylum Bacillota; class Clostridia; order Christensenellales; family CALMFG01; genus CALMFG01. The sequence continues at coordinate 781 of CALMFG010000171.1, read as the reverse complement.
GATTCGGTGGGCATCAATGTCTACAAGATGCGTTATGCGGGTGTGCTGATTTCCGGCGCATTCGCCGGACTCGGCGGGCTCATCTTTGTGGTTCCCACATCCACAGCGTTCAGCGCGGATGTCTCGGGCTACGGCTTTCTGGCACTCGCTGTGTTGATTTTCGGCCAATGGAAGCCCCAGCGCATCCTTTGGGCGGCGTTCTTCTTCGGCTTCATGAAAACTGTTTCGGCAGCGTATTCCGGCATTCCGGGGCTTAAGGAACTGGATATTTCCAGCGATATCTACAAGATGATCCCGTACATCGCGACACTGGTTGTTCTGGCTGTTTCGTCCAGAAACTCGCAGGCGCCGAAGGCTGAAGGAATTCCGTATGACCCGGGTGAGAGGTAGGGAGAATGGCAAAACTATTTTTCCGATACGCGGTGATGAACGCGGGGAAGTCCACCCAGCTTTTGCAGATTGCGTATGACTACGAAAAAAACGGGCGCCGGATTCTCTGCATCAAGCCGAAAATAGACACCAAAGAAGGGGATTTCATCATCAGCCGTCTGGAAGACGGTATGATTAAGCGCAAAGCGGATTTTCTTTCACTGCCCGACAAAGGGTGGATGTACCGAACCATCAAGGCTAAACAAATCGAAGCGGAGAGCTCAGGCAAACCGATTTCGGTTTTGATGATTGACGAAGCGCAGTTTCTTAGCGAGGACAACGTATGGGATCTGGTGCGAATCGTGGCTTACTTAGACATCCCGGTCATCACTTTCGGGCTGAAGGTGGACGC
>CALMFG010000170.1 GCA_937863465.1 uncultured Clostridia bacterium | reverse complement strand
GCTTGTTTGGTTCGGCGCGCGCCCGCAGTGCGCGTCCGTTTGGCAGAATCCATCGGCGACCGATTCGGTGCATTTTAATGACGACCATCTCTACGCCACTTCGCTCATCAGCGATCTTCTGCCCGGCGCCGTCACCCCCTTAACCCACGCCATTGTGGCCAAGGCGATGGATACGAGCATACGTCAGGCATTTGTCAAATATAAATTAGCAAAGCGCATCGAGGATGTGCCTGAAAACATCGGTCTGGTTTCGGTGGATAACCATCTGTTTTTAGACGTTACCGAAATCAGCCGTCTGGCCGAAAAACAGCCGGAAGGATTTAAGGAGCTCATCGAAATCAGTCTGTGCGGCGAGGTTTTGGACACCACGTCCTCGGACTGCTGGAATCTGATTCTGGCTGACTTTGTCACGCTGGTCAGCCGATATTTTAAGCTTGGAAGCGCTAATAAAGACGCCTGTCAGAAGATTGTAAGCCTCGCGGAAAACTACCGCATCGACCTGTCGGGTCGGGACATGGAACAGCGGATTTTTGAGCTGAATAAGCAGCTTGGCGCGTTCAACACGGCGACTATGGATTTCTTTACCATCCTCAGCACCGCCTATTTCTTAAACACCGCGCTGTACCTGGTTTTTATCCGGGCACTCTTAACGCCGGCCAAGTCCTACGCGTTGATGCTGGAATGCCTGTCCGATCTTCAGGGCTATGCGTCGTCCGATATCACCGCTTCGCTGATCTCTGTCGCGCGCGAGATGGTTCTCGACAACCCGCGCATTGCGGACGATACGCCCGAAGGTATCCTTGCTTCGCTTCGGAATGTCGTCGGCGATTCCAAGGCGGCGCTGGACGCTTTTATGACCAATCATGGCCATCGCGGATTTCAGGAGATGGAGCTCTCCTGCAAAACCTGGGGACAGAACGAGGCCGACCTCGCCATGTATCTGCACACCATTTTTTCCACCAATCTGTCCGACTCGGGACGTGCCCCACGCAGTCCTGGCTATCTAAATTCTGTCGAAGAGCGTATTGATGCGAAGATTCTGGCGCCCGTCAAAAGCCTGATCGATCTGGCGCGCGAAGCGGCCGTTGTCAGCGATACCGCGCAGTCGCAGCTGGTGAAAATGCTGGCAGAGATCAAACAGGCCTGCCGGCAGATCGGCCGGCAGATGGCCGAACAAAAGCAGATTCCGGATGCGGATTTAGTCTTCTTTCTGACTTTGGATGAATTGTCGGCGGTGACTTCGCGCCCCGACACCGGCGGCGCTGAGAAATTCGGTTATGCCCCCGATTGGGCCAAGCGCGCCTTTGCCAGAAAACAGCTGTTCGGCACGCACAAGAATTTCCAGTTTGAAAGAATGCAGTACGGCCGCCCTGTTCCTCTGGCACCCGAATCCCCCGTAGATACTCCCAAAAACAGTGTGCTAAAAGGCAGGTGCGGTTCGCCAGGTGTTTTGGTCGGCAAGGCGCGTGTTGTTCGGAACTTAAGCGATTTGGATGATTTGAAGGCGGGCGAAATCATCGTCACAGCATTCAGTGATATCGGGTTTGCGCCGTACTTTAGTCTGGCCGGCGCGCTCATCACCGAAGAGGGGTCGGAAAATTCCACGGCGGCCGTTGCTGCCCGCCATCTTTCCCTGCCGCATATCACTCAGGTGGAATCGGCGACATGCACTATCAAAACCGGCGACACCCTGTCGGTTAACGCGGCTTTGGGCGAAATCACCGTTTTGGGCTGACCGGGATAATACGCTTCATCGTGTTAAAGCGCAGATGCCTATATCGTAAAAAAGGCGCGCTGATTCGGCGCGCCTTCGGGCAATACGTTTATTAAATCTTAAAAGGCCAAACCCGCCGCCGATAAGCAGAATCATTCAAGGCAGAGGCGGCGTAAGACGTTTTGTGTTATTCAATCATCATAAGCTTACACCTTCCGCGGGCGGAGTGCGGCTTTCAGTTTGAAACGGTCTGTGTCGAATTTAAGACATCCCAAGGATGTGTTTAGTTCAGTACAAAATCAAATCCGCGGGATTCTCCGTCTTTGCAGATAAAATCGGCATAATACAGTAAAATGACCACATCGGGTTTATAATTTTCGATGATTTTCTTATTCATGGTGGGATTGCTTCCATCATAAATATATCGTATTTCTCGATACGTCAGGATTAAATATGGATTTACCGCTTTTGCCATCGAATCCCCAATAACGAGTACTTTAATATCGTTCTCAGCATTTGGGTTCTCAAAGTTGCCAAGTGAATTACCTAAAACCCAGTCATATGTATAGCTTGATGTGTAAATCCGATTTTTAAACGGTTTTGTATTAATCACCATATCTTCAAAAGTACCGCTCTTGTCCCCCGATACAATGGATGTTTCAAATTTTGGTGTAATCAAATCAAAATCGTCTGCTCCGGCAAAATAGATACCTGTCCGCTGCCCTCGGGAACCAAGATGCCACTTGGGATATACCGTGATATCATAATTATTGATGTCTGATACTTTTTCGTCAGTGCTGCAGCCGGTTGCTTTTTCAACCCATGCCGAAATATTCTGATAGGCATAAAATCCGGCTTCAGTCGTCCAGTGATGGTCCGTTTTAAACATCATATCGTACTGGTTGATGCCGTCATCATGCATTTGTTCACGAAAATCAATCGTCTCTATATCGGTTCCTTCCAGCATCTTCATGAATCTATCCATATTGTCATTTCCATAGTCCTCAATCCCAACGGGAAGCTCAGGGTCATATTTGCTGGAAGTATACGGCGTTACGGCAAAAAGCATCGGAATGGACTGTTCCTTTAAATACGAATTCAGTTGGCCTAAGGCTTCGGCCTTGGTCTTTAAAACATCATCCGAAACATAACCATGCGTGGTCACTAAATAGCCGTTATTCAGCTTCACGACCGCGTTCATTTCGTGCTGGCCGAGAAGGTCTCTGATCAGTCCATTAAAATTGACAAACTGCATTTTACCCCAAAAATTGGATATGTAATCTGTTTCAACTTTGTTCCCTGCCTCAACGGTCCACTCGTTATAGCTGGTTCTGTCAAACACCCAGAAATCAAGGACTTTGTAACAATTTACAATCCCAAAAGTAAAAATCACCAACCCGAATAAAATCCCGTAAAGGCCCATCCCGCGTACTATATTAATCAGCTTTTTAATATATGTCTTCATCATGCCGCCTTAAAAGTTAAAGTAAATGAACGGATTATGTGCGCCTAAAATCATGAACGAAACCGACCACAATAACCCAACGAGGTATATGGCCGGGACAATGTATTTTTCAACAAAAACCAGTTTTTTGTCTTTTACTCTATTTGAAACAATCGCGGCAATCGGTGTTGAGAAAGCCACCGCGGCCAGCAGGAACGCGCCATATTCCTTCACCATATGGATGAAGTGCGCATCAACCAGGTTGTTGTGATAATAGACCCCAATCATCGATAAACAATATCTGATGCCGTTTTCCAGTCCGTCCGCCTTAAAGATAACCCAAGCAAAGAGTATGTATATTAAGACTAATGACTGATAAATGCTTCCGAATAAGGTACTCTTTCGCCCGCTTGGTTTAATGATGTATTTTTCCAGAACCAAAGCCGCAAAATACATCAGTCCCCAGACAATAAACGAATAACTGGCTCCGTGCCAGATCCCTGTTAGAATCCACACAATACCCATATTGATTATATGCCGCGGTATTGATACCCTTGATCCGCCCAGCGGAATATAGACATAGTCTCTGAACCATTTGCCTAAAGAGATATGCCATCTCCTCCAAAACTCGGTAATCGACTTCGAAATATATGGGTAATTGAAATTCTCTTCAAAGTGAAAACCAAACATCTTACCCAGCCCGATCGCCATATCGGAATATCCCGAAAAATCAAAGAATATCTGCAGAGCAAAGCTGACTGCGCCCAGCCAGGCTCCCGCGATTGAATTGCCGCTTGCAGACTGCCCGAAGAAGTAATCCGCGACGATGGCAACGTTGTTTGCTATTAAGACTTTCTTACACAAACCCGCGATAAATCGTTTAGACCCCGCCCCAAACAACTCAGGCGAAACCTGTCTGTCCTCGATCTGCGTAGCTATCGAATTGTATCGTACAATCGGCCCAGCAATAAGTTGCGGGAACAGCGATATATACAGTCCTAAATCCCGGATATTCCTCTGCGCCTTCGCGTCGCCTCTGTAAACATCTATGATATAAGACATCGCTTGAAAAGTAAAAAAAGAAATCCCAATAGGCAGGACTATCGGAATAATATCCACGTCTAAATGAAATATCGAAGCAAAAATGCTGACTGAGAAATTTAGATATTTGAATACGAACAATAATGAAAGGTTGAATATGACAGCGGCCGATAGAAATACTTTTTTCGACCCCCGCCTCTCAATCGCAAGGGCAAAAAAATAATTGAAGATAATTGATACTATCATGACAACCACGAATTTTGGTTCGCCATAGGCATAGAACAATAAGCTCGCAACGAGTAAAACTAAATTGCGATGCTTTTCTTTAATCAAAAAGTACAGCACTAATGTGATGGGTAAAAAAACAAATAAGAAAAGCGGACTCGAAAATACCACTGGTGATCTCCCTGAAGTAAAATATCAATATTCGTTTCGCTGTAATTCAAATAAATTAAGGACCTGTTTTCTTTGAAACCCGCCTGTCACCAATACGGTATGAAATGGCACTTTCTTTCAAAGCACTTTGTCTTTAATTGGGGTCACCCCATGTTTATTAGATTACTTTACCATATAATCACATTTTATCATATAGGTAAAATAAACCTTTTTGTCCTGGTAACTGGTCTTCACCCACAATGTTGGTACTCACGAAAGTGTTGAAATTTACGACTTTATAGGCGTTTATAATGATAAATAGAAGCAAACTTAACGGGTGAAATACGCTTTGATCTGTCGAATATTTTTCATCGCACTCTGACTGCCTGCGCTCATTTTGTCCGGACTTCCATATCAACTGACTTGATAATTTTCATCATACGGATGACTCCAATTCGAAAAACAAAAAAGACACCCTTTTTGGGTGCCTGCTTGTTGGTGCCGAAGGAACAACAGAAATTACAGCGACACGATCAAGAACCTATCAAGAAATACTCACATTCATTGATTCACGAGATGTTTTGAAGCGTATTTTACAATAGTGATTCAGATGGTTATTCATAGCGATATTATTGTCAAATACTTAAGTAATCTAGTCCTGGGTTTTAGTTTGGCTCATATCAGCCTTTGAGGTCCTATCCATCAATTTCAATTGCTTTAACTCTACCGGCTATGGCACTCTCTAACATCACTTTTATTCCATGTGGGTGCTTGGGTGAGCTCGTGAGAATTCGGCTAACGACACCCTTTGTTAGTTTTCCCGTAATTTGATCTTGATTCTTAATAACACTTACGTTCAGTCCTATTTTTATTTCTTTTCTTATCGTCCCTGTCATAGTTATTTTTTCCACCTTACAATTACTCACCGCCTAGCAACAATATGATGAACGAGCACCATTGTAATTTGTGCCTTGAAATACCTTTTAAGATTAAGTCTATAGACTTCAATTAGAAAGTTACTGTTTTATCCGCCCATTCCACTATCTTTAGGCAGTCTATCATTGTTGACAATGGGCAGGCCTCGCTACCCTCCAGATTCCTTGATTTCAGGCAGGTGCCACAAGCAAAAATCCCTCCGCCCACTTCACAAAAAGCCTGAACCTGTGCGGCAACATCATATTTCTCGTGATGAAGGTTTTCGATTTCAACAGCTTCTCCCATAAGAAAAACTTTGACCTCATGGCCGTTCTTTTTGGCTGTAACGGCGAAACGCATAGCATTCCATGATTTCTCAAATTCTTTTGTTTCTATAATAATTCCAAGTTTCATAAATAAGCCCCCATTATTCAAGTTTTGCTGAAATACTAATAGAGATTAAATTCCTAATTTTTTAATCTCCTCTTCAACTTCTTCGGCACCTTCCTGATAGAATTTTTCTTC
>CALMFG010000169.1 GCA_937863465.1 uncultured Clostridia bacterium | reverse complement strand
ACAACAAAACCGTGTTGGTGCTGGGCTGGGGACGCATCCGCATCGGGCAGGGCATCGAGTTTGACTATTGTTCGGTGCACTGCGTATGGGCACTGAAAGCCGCGGGGTATGACACGGTCATTGTCAACAATAACCCCGAGACGGTTTCGACTGACTTTGATACCTCCGATCGGCTGTATTTTGAGCCGCTGACAGCCGAGGACGTCATCAGCATTTTAGAGCAGGAAGACCCGGTGGGCGTGGTCTGCCAGTTTGGCGGACAGACAGCCATCAGTATGGCCAAGCATGTCATCGAGGCGGGTTTTGATATCATCGGAACCGACCTTAAAAACATCGACCGCGCCGAGGACAGGGAGGAGTTCTATACGCTCTTAAAGCGGCTGAAACTCAATCTGCCCGAGGGAAAAACGGTGTTCACCACCGAACAGGCTGTGAAAGCGGCCAATAAACTCGGCTATCCCGTTCTGGTGCGGCCTTCGTATGTTCTGGGCGGCAAAGGCATGGAGATTGCCTATAACGAAACAAATATTCGGGACTATATGACCATCATCTCGCGTGAGGTGCAGGAGCATCCCGTGCTGGTCGATAAATATATCCTCGGTACCGAGATTGAGGTGGACGCGATATCCGACGGCGAAGACGTGCTGATTCCGGGCATCATGGAGCATATCGAGCGCGCGGGCGTCCATTCGGGCGACAGCATTTCGGTCTATCCGGCGGGAAAGAAGATTAATGAAAAGCAGGAACTTGAGATACTCGCCATCACAAAAGCACTGGCGAGAAAGGACGCACTCAATGCCAAGGGCATCATCAATATCCAGTTTGTTGTGGCCGGAGAGAAGATATATATCATCGAGGTGAACCCACGTTCCAGCCGGACGGTGCCCTACCTTTCCAAGGTGACGGGCGTGCCCATGATTGAACTGGCTGTGCGTTGTTCGCTGGGCGAAAAGCTGAAGGATATGGGCTACGGCACCGATCTGTTCCCGAAACGGGATTTATACGCGATTAAGGTGCCTGTGTTCAGCCACGAGAAACTTCCGAACGTGGAAGTGTCGCTGGGCCCTGAGATGAAATCCACCGGCGAGGTACTGGGCGTTTCCAAGGATTACAACGAAGCCTTAAGCAAGGGACTCATCGGTTCGGGCGTCAAAATCCCGAAAAAAGGCGAAGGCAAGGTGTTAATCACGGTAGCCAAAAAGGATTTGCCCGAGATGGAACCCATCGCACAGCGTCTGGAAAGACTCGGGTTTACGCTGTACGCCACCCCGGGTACAGCGAACTACCTAAACAAAAACTATATTGCGGCCAATGTGGTCAACAAAATCCGATACGAGGAAAATAACATCTTCGACCTGATGGAGGGCGGCGACTTAAAGCTGATTATCAACACGCCGACGCAAGGCCGAAATGTGGACAAGGACGGGTTCAAGATTCGCCGCGCGGCGGTGGAACGCAGAATTCCTGTGCTGACCTCTCTCGATACCGCCAAGTCGGTGGTGGACTGCATCGCGCTGGACAAAACGGACAGCCAGCTGACGCCGATTAACTTAAGCGAACTTTTTTAAAGAAAAGAGCTATGGGAAAAGAATTTATCGCAGAAATCATCGAAAATAAACCGGCGGGCAAGGACATCTTCGAGATGATTCTTTCAGTCGAAAAAAACCTGACATTCACGCCCGGACAGTTTGCAAACGTCGGTGTGCCGAGTGACGCTTTGTTGTTAAAGCGCCCGATCAGCATCAACACATACGACGCGAAAAGCGGTATAATGACGCTGATCTATAAGGTGGTCGGCAAAGGCACTGACGCACTCAGCCGGATGCACGCGGGGGAGAGCATC
>CALMFG010000168.1 GCA_937863465.1 uncultured Clostridia bacterium | reverse complement strand
CGGATGCGCTGTGCGTGCGATTTTCCGTACCTTCTCCAACGTCTCTTTGTCCGCATCATCAGCAACCTTTCGTTCCCCAAAGTACCTTCCCCAGTCATCGGCGGTGTAGACTGTCAGATATTCACCATTGCCAAACGCAATTACAAACTCGCCATCGCCTAAGATATCCCTATACGATGTGGGAATGGTGATTCTTCCTTTGTCATCCACTGTACGTGGATATTCACCGACAAACTGAGCCACGTAAAGACCCCTCTTTACTTTATCCGTGTTTGGAAAATTACATAAATGTGTATTTTCTGTCCTCACTCGTTTTACATCAATCTACATTTATCTACATTTTCCTCCACCTGGTTACTATAATACGCCACTGATACCACAATTGCAAGTCTTTTTTTATGCAAATTCTGTTTGTTTTGTTCGTATTTTATAGGTTGTGGTCAATAAAAAAAGAACCACTACATCTTGTGGTCTTGTTCGGTTTTTTCTTGTCCGAAAGCATGATATAATAAGAATATCCTTAAATAATTGAAAGGAAAACGATATGCTTTATAGAGAAATGGGTAAAACAGGGGTCAAGGTGTCACAGTTGGGTTTTGGATGCATGCGTTTCCCCGTACTTGACGGAGACAACTCCAAGATCGATGAAGTGCAGTCCACCGAGATGATTGAATACGCCATCGCCAACGGTGTCAACTATTTTGACACGGCCTATGTGTACCACGGCAGCTTCGCCGGGCAGGGGCGCAGTGAGTTTTTCACGGGCAAGGCGTTAAAGCCCCATCGCGACAAGGTGTACATTGCCACTAAACTGCCGGCGTGGATGGTTAAATCCCCTGCCGACAATATGCGCTTTCTGGATGAACAGCTGAAAGCGCTGGATACCGACACTATCGACTTCTATCTGCTCCATTCGCTGGGTCAGTGGAGCTATGACAATCTAAAGAAAAACGACATCTTTAATTTTATCGACAAGGCCAAAGCCGCAGGCAAAATCAAACACATCGGTTTTTCGTTCCATTCGACCTATGATGATTTCAACTATATCTTCAACGATTACGACTGGGAGTTTGCGCAGATTCAGTACAACATTCTGGATACCGAATATCAGGCCGGTGAAGCAGGATTAAACCAGATGGGCGCCAAGGGTACGGGCGCCGTGATTATGGAGCCCTTGCGCGGCGGAACCATCACCGATGTGGTGAAACCCGCACGTGACCTTTTGGCCGCCTACGCCCCCGACCGCACGATGGCCGACTGGGCGCTGTCCTGGCTGTTTAACCAGCCCGAAATCAGTACGGTCTTAAGCGGCATGAGCTCGCTCGATCAGGTGAAGGAAAACATCGAAATCGCCAGCCGCGCCGAAATCGGCGGCATGCCAGAAAAGGAGCGCATCCTGCTGGGTCAGGCCGCGGCCATGGTGAAGGACACCCTCAAGGTGCCCTGTACCGCCTGCCAGTATTGCATGCCCTGTCCGCAGGGCGTCAATATCCCCGAGAATTTCTCCAACTACAATACATATTACTATTATGAGGCAAACTCGGCCGCGCGGGACACCGTGGTTTCCAACTACAAAACATACTTTGCGGAAAGTGAATGGGCCAAGCACTGCATTTCGTGCGGCGTGTGTGAAAGCCACTGCCCGCAGCACATTAAAATCAGCGAGCGGATGCCCGAGGTGGCCGATCTGTTCAAGTAACCATTGTACGTTTAGGGGTGGGTATGCTTATTCGGGCTGGCGGATTTTCTCGGCCGGCATCGGAACCAGCATACTCACTCTTTTTTGATAGTCGGCGTACGCCGGACACTTTTCGGCGATATGCGTCTCCATCATCGGAATCGAGATAAAAATGAACATTCCCGTCATAGCGACGGGCGCCATCGCGGTCATCCAGATTTCCGGCACCGCCCCCATCTGCATCACCCACACGCCCCACCAGAACAGCACTTCGCCGAAGTAGTTTGGATGACGCGACAGCCGCCATAGTCCGGTCTCGATATGCTCTCCCGGCTTTTTGCCCGCGCGAAATTTGCGCATCTCGGCGTCGGCGGTCATCTGGAAAAATACCGCGGTGAGGCACATCAACAACCCCAGCACACCCAGCATGGTCACCCGATCGCCGTACTCGACGATATAGTAAGCCGGAATCATGCAGGCAAAGACGATGAGCGTCGGGAACAGGTTGATGCCCATGAGATTGGTCACCCACCACAGCTTCGGGTTTTTCTCTTTCAGCATGCCGTACCGCCAGTCCTGATGCGCAAAGCCCGTCCAGCCGGTGACGAAGTTGGCCGTCAGCCGCACGCCCCAGATGACCAGCGCCGACAGCAGCAACACCTGCGCCGTTCCCAGCTTCTCCGCCATCAGCATCCACGCCCCGGCCATCACCGCGGGCGCCACGCTCCAGTACGGGTCGTACGCGCTGGCGTTTTTCACAGCCAGCCCAAACAGCCAGACGACGATGGTCGCCGCCGCATCGGCCGCCAGCATGGGCCAAAAGCCGGTGAAGAATGCATCACACCAGCCGTATACCAAAAATCCCACCGCGAATGCCGTAAGGTACATCAGCGCCATCAGCCAGAGACTGGCGCTTTTTTTATTAAGCATCAATATGATTCCTCCAAAAACATAGTCCTGATTATTATAGAGGAATGGCGATTGATTTACAAACCCGTTTGGCTGGACAAGCCCGGCAAAATATTATAGACTGGTTTTGTTTTTATACATATTTTACACACTTGAGAGGGTTTGGTTTCATGGCACAAGCAAAAATCGGACTGTTCACCTTTTCGGGCACGGGCAACACCGCGATGGTAGCGGATATGCTGAAATCCGCGTTTGCCGAAAAAGGCGCAACCGTCGAAAATTACAACATCGAAAAAATCCAGCGTGACGGTGAAAGGCCGGATATGGCTTCGTTCGACTACATTGGCATCGGCTACCCCATCCACGCCTTCAACGAGCCGCCCATCGTGACGCGGTGGATAAAAGCGCTGTCGAAATCCAGCGGGCAAAAGTCCTTCATCTTCAAAACCGCGGGCGAACCTTTCTTTGCCAACAACGTCTCTTCCTGCCGCATGATTCATTTGCTGAAGCAAAAAGGCTACCGCAACATCTTCGAGCGGCATTTCCTCATGCCCTACAACATCATGTTCCGCTACCCCGACGGGCTGGTGAAGCAGATGGTTTTAACGTCCGAAAAGCTGGCAAACCACATGGCGGGCGCGATTCTGGCCGGAGAAATCCACATTCAGGACTATTCGCTGTACACCCGCATCAACGGCATGGTCTTTCGGTTCCTAAAAAACTATGGCGTGGCGCTGAACGGCAAATTCTTTCACATCAGCAAAAAATGCACCCACTGTATGAAGTGCGTGCGCGAGTGCCCTGTCCAGAACATCCACTACGACGGCCGGAAGTTTCGTTTCGGCTGGAAGTGCATGCTGTGCATGCGGTGCGCCATGCGCTGTCCGGCGGGCGCCGTGAAGATGAGCGTGCTGACGCCATGGGTGCTGGTTGGCGAATATGACTTTAAGCGGATTATGGCCGACCCGAGGATTGGCGGGGATTTTGTGAACAAAAAGACCAGGGGGTATTTTCGGTTGTTTCGGAAGTATTTTGAGTGGGCGGATGAAGAAACCGCGATATCGAAATAGCGTGCTTGCACTTGAATTCTAAGCATATCCATTGTTTTCATGAATTATCATTTTGGTAAATTTTTAATAGTATTTGCAATCATTTAAGCGATGCCGTAAAATTAAAGAAAATACACTTCGGAGGCATTTATGAAGAGAATCGTTGTTTTGCTTCTAACTATCATTACTTTGCTTAGTCTGGTTTCATGTTCTCAAAAAGATGTAACCACTCAGGAATTTATCGAAGGCTTTGAGCTGGCGGGCTTCCCCATCAATAACGTTCAAGTTTATACTGAAAACAGTGACCCGAACGGTCTTTTGGGTCGAAAAGGCCAGTATTACGCAAAATTTAATTTTAATCATAACGATATTGATGGTTGCACGGTTGAAATCTTCAGAAACCATAATGACGCCAAGCGGCGGCAAGACTACGTCAATATGGTTGCGGATACATCCAATTTAGCTTTCCTTCAAAAATATATGGTTTTGGAAAAGAACTACCTCTTGCGACTCCCTCATAATCTGACGCCCGAAGAAGTCCTGATGTATACCACGACTTTTGAACAGATTATTGACCCGAAATTGGAAGTCACCAGTGTAAGCGAGTATTTCGATGAACACTTGAGCTTTAATAATATAGACGAGTATAAGGAAAATATCGAATGCGAAGTCGTACCAATCGGTGTCAAGCAAGTCGGTTTTCGGCTGGTCAACCACAACTCCATCACCATCCCACTGGTTGATGTTTCTGTGGTCTATCTTGATGACAACGGAAATATGATGGACACTGTTTCGGATAGTATCGAGCTTCTGAACCCGGAACATCCCGTGTTCCTGTTACCTTTTTGCGATTTGGAGAACCTTGAAAACTATACCAATTATGAGGTCAGCCTGTCGCCCAGCCTTGAGAAATCCTACTCGATTGACTGCATGGATGCGGTAAAAACAACCAGCAGTCTATCCGATAACCAGACGCTGGTTATCAGCATCGAAAACACGGGTGATACAACCATCGAAAGCATCGATGTGGTCGCCGTATTGTATTCACATGACAAAGTAATCTATGCCGCACACGATTCCATTTTTGACCTCATGCCAGGTTCTAAGGAATTCATTAAATTCGATAGCCCCTATAAGCCGGATGAGAATATCGTCATCGATCGGTATGAGTATTACGTCAATGAAGCCTATAGTTACTAATTCTTCTTGCTTAGAAATATTTGATAAAAGCCGGTTCAAAGTGAACTGGCTTTTTTATTGATCGATGCAATAATTCATGGAAATGGGTAAAAAGATCAACTCTGTATCAGATGCGCGTTCACCCATTCACTGCTGAGTTCTGACGCCCTGGGTGCTGGTCGGCGAATATGACTTTAGGCGGATTATGGCCGACCCGAGGATTGGCGGGGATTTTGTGAACGAAAAGACCAGGGGGTATTTTCGGTTGTTTCGGAAGTATTTTGAGTGGGCGGAGGGAGAAATTCTATAAATTACTATTCTTCCTTAGCTTCTGGCAACAGCTCAAGCTCTTCTTTCTCCTGAAAATGTATTATTGGAGTTTCAGTTTCATCTTCGGGTATTCGATTATACCACTTAGGTTCATTTATTCGTAATGATTCTGTATTACCTACAACTGCCTTAATCAATGAAAATTTTTGGCTCGAAGTTAATTCCTTAAAAAAACAATCCCCGTAATTTTTTGTTTCACAAGGAATATTAAAATATTGAATAATTTCCCTTGCGATATCATCAATCCTTTCGTCAGAACCGCTTTCATATGCATCATTCATATAATTCATGCACAATTCTGAATTTTCGGTTTCATTATTGAAGTGATAAATTATCCAATTTATCAAAGCCACTTTACTACCTTTATCATATGCAGTCATATAGTTTTGGGTTATTTTTCTATACCTATCGTTATCATTTATTGTATATATTTCTGGATTTGAATACAGAACGGCTAAATTATTATATAAAGCGGCTTCTTTATACCCGTAACTTTCCAGTACCTCAAGGTACTCAAGAAGATTTTTATAATCCAATGTAATTATGCACGTATTAGCTTTTGAAATTAATTGATACTTCGAATACTCTTGATTTATATCTAGAACTACCGAAACATTATTATTTAAATCTGCCTCATTTTCTAAAACTCTCTCAACTGTCTCTTTTTTGATTTCAGCGTTATTTGTTTTGAAAATGAAAAAAAGAATAAGGAAGACAGCGAAAAGAAAAAAGGAAGTGCACATTAAAACTTGTGCTGTTGTTATCCGGTGCTTCCTTTTCAGATTATTAATATATACTACCAAAAAAGCAATGAACGCAGAAAAAAATCCTCCTGCAAAAACTAAAAAAAACGAATCCATTTTCTCACCCTATTTAAGCGCTATATACATATTAGATATGATATCATATTGCATCCTTAATGCAATAAGATACTTAAGTTACTTTCAATTTATATACCCTCCGTCTAAGTAACAGCCATATCCCATTGTGGGCCATCAGGGATGAAGCCTGCTAACGCAAGCTTCCTGCTCGCTCGTTTGCGCATACGCGCAAGCCTTCGCTCACATCGTCCGTCGGAAAAACGCCACACCGTGGCGTTTTTTTCACGACGGACGCCCTCTCAGGGTTCGAATCCCCTTGGCCCACGACAAAAAAACTGAAACCACCGTCGGTGGTTTCAGTTTTTTGGTGGGCCATCAGGGATTCGAACCCTGGACACCCTGATTAAGAGTCAGGTGCTCTAGCCAGCTG
>CALMFG010000167.1 GCA_937863465.1 uncultured Clostridia bacterium | reverse complement strand
ATCGTCCGTTTATCAAATAAAGAAGACCAAAATTATCTTCTAATCTTGGTCCGCAGTTTTTCCCATCGGATTAACTTTTTGATGACATTTTTGGCCTTGTCAATTTTGGCCTGCCGCTTTTTCTGCTTCTTTTCTTCGTCGCTGGGCTGGCAGTATTCGACTAGCAATTGCTCAAACGGCATGGTATCAAAGTCGCGGAAGAACTCGTCGCGGCGCTTGTTGGGCTTGGTACTGTGCGTGGCCGCCACGTTGTATTTGGCCGATTGCCTGAGGTCGCTGTCGATGACGGTCAGATTCGGGCGGATGCGGTCAAACAGCTTTTCGCCCTGCGGCGAATTGACATAAATCAGCGAAATGCCTTTATCGTCCGAAAAGTCCGGGTGCATGTGCTCCACACCCCAAAAATCCGCCACTGTGATGTCGGCTTTGCGGTGCAGTGATTTTTCGGTACAGCGATGGCACGCCGGACGTAAATATAGGTTTCTGAGGAACCCAAACAGGTATGGGTCATCGTCCATAGTGCGCAGTTGATCTTTCCCGTCAGCAAAATCGAACTTTACCGAGAAATCCCGCCAGCCTTTGGTCTTGTCCCGAAAATCCACCTTCTTTATCTCGGCCGCCTTTTTCTCGTGGGTGTAGGCCACGTATTTGGCCCACATCTTGGGCGAAGGCACACCGTGACAGATGTTTTCCATGGTGTACAGGTTGTTGTAGGGTTCTTCGTGAAAATGGCTTAAATAATTATATACCCCTGCAATCTGGCAGGGCGTCGCCGTAAACAGTACCGGCCGTCCTGCGTCCAGAAAGCTTCGAAGCTGATGATGCGCGTCCTTCACCTCGGACTGCACATATTTTGAGCCGCGGTATCGGCTGATATCCTCTTTTTTCTCGATGTAGCTGTGCTTCACATTGAAATCATCGTCGTATTCCACGCCGAAGACCACGCCGCCGTCTTCCAGAACCGCTTCAGCCAGCGCGGTGAAAACGCCGCCCGAAGAACTGGCCGCACGAACGGCTTCGTCCCTGTTTTTGGCAGCAAAAGCAACGGGATTATTATCCGGTTCATATTTATTGATGACATGGCAGGAGATGATGCAGGCACAGCACTCGATACACCGGTCAAAATCGACCTTGGGGTACCAAAAACCTTCCTCATCGGTCTCCATGCTGATGCACTTGACCGGGCAGACGTTTTTACAGGCGTAACAGCCACTGCAGTCCCTTTTGTCCTTGATGACAATCATTTTTTCGCTCTCCACAGAATCTTCTTCAAAAAGCCGCCAAAATTCTCTTTTTCGTATTGGTTAAAGATGAATATATCCGCTATCACAAAGTATATCACACAAAATGCGATCATTTTAATCAGGAGGAAATACCATTCGGTGACCAGCCACAGTCGGTTCAAAAAGAACGTCGCAATGCCCACCGCGAAGATAGGCGGCGACATGCTCAAGATGACTTTAAAGAAATGTCCGATATTGAGGCCGATTTTCTTCTGATAATAGATATTGATGATAATACACTGACCCAAAATCAGTGAAGCCGCTGTGGCCGCCGCCGCGCCGTATCCGCCGTATAGTTTGGCCAGCGGGATGGAAGCGGCAAAGTTTAAAACCGCAATGATGATATAGACGATGGAGCGAAACGCGTGTTTGTTCTTGGCCTGCAAAATCGAGATGCCCGTGTTCTGAATGAGCGGGATGACCAGCGGAATCATCACGATGAGTGAAAACGCGTAGGCTTCCATATACCCTTCGCCCGCCCAAAGCCGGATGAACTCCTGTCCGAAGATGATGAAACCCGAAAGAATCAGCATGATGATGATGTACTGGATGCGGCCGATGCGTAAGAATATGCCGTTGATTTCCTCCATGTCTTCGGTCTTGGCCGATATCGCCGTGATTTTTGGCAGGAAAACCGAAGCGATATTGGACGAAAAGTTGAGATAATAGCCGTTGATGGTGGCCGCGATGCCGTACACGGCCGCCGCCTCAGCGCCCGCCACCGCCGCCAGAATCAGCGTATCCGTCTTCCAGTAGATGCGGTCCATGATGAGATTTAAAAAGATGAAGAAAGCAAACGCAGTCAGGGAGTTCAGCAGGGCTTTATCAAAATAGTGAAGCTTAATTTTCATTTTTAGATTAAACTTGGCATAGAATATCCGCGCCAGAATGGCGATGAGGTTGATCACCGTGTGAACGATGACCACCATCATGATGCTCTGGGTGTAGAGTAGCACCACATAGACCAAAGCCAGACTGCTGACGGACTTAACAATCTCGATTATCCGCGAAAAAACGAATCGCTCATGCGCCAGAATAGCCGCCGTATATACGCTGGTTGTAATGGACATCACAAAGTTGATCATCATGATGATGAACATCTTTTTGGATAATATCAGTTCGGCCGCAGTGAATTTGGCGCTGTAGAAGACGTCGATGAGCGGATACAGGCCGAAGCCCACCGCCACCGCCAGAAGGCCGATGGCGCCGTAAATCAGTGTACCGATGGCCAGTGTATTCTCCTGCTTTTCCTTGTCATGCAAAGTCAGATCGCGGGTATAGTAACGCGTAATGGTGCCGGAAAGGCCAAAGTCCATGACGCCCATAACCGCAATCAGCGAACCGATAACGTTGTATACACCATAATCGCCTTTGGAGACAAAATTGATAATAATGCTGACGCTGATCATGCCAACGACGATGCCAACCGCCATGCTGATATAGGAGAGTATTGCGCCTGCTTTTCTTTGATTAATCATTTATACCTCTTGATATATAAGTCTAAAGTTTTCCTATGCTTTGGCGTAACCCGCCAACACCTTGGCAGCGTCTTTGGCCTTTTGCCGGTATGCCGGCATCATGTCTGTCAGATGCTTTTTGATTTTCGCTTTGTTTTTATCCAGATACTTAAATGCGTCCAATAGTTCGGTTTCGCGGGTCAGTCCTTGCGCGGGCAGAACATACCCTTCTGTTGTGCCGAACAGATCTTTCGCGATGCCCAGCGACTTTACCGAGTAGCCCATCACCAGCGTGGGCACAGCACTTGAATATGCCGCAATGGAGGCGTGCGTCCGCGCCGCCACCATGAGTTCACATTTTGAAATGATATATTTCAGCTGGCGGCAGTTATAATCCGCGTCAATCAGCAGCGTGCGCCCTGTCGCCTTGTATTTTTCGTTCAGCGCCCTCAGTGTCTCCAAATCCTGTGAACCTTTTTCGGCATCGTAAACGTGCGGAATGAAACAGATATGATATTCAGTTTTTTCGATGATATAGTCAATCATCCGATCATAGTTTTGCAGAACAATATCGCCCGTGGCCCCTTCGCTGACCACCAACGGGCTTAGGTTGATGCCGACCACGCCCTTTTTAAAGAACGACGAATCCAGCGTGACTTCCTGCGGCGACAGCACAAACGCCGGGTCGGCGCACAGAACCAGCTTTTCTTTCGGTATTCCGGCCGCAATCAAGTAGTCGAAAGTGAGCGTTTCGCGCGGCATAATCAGCGTGTAACGATTTAAGTCCTTGATAATCGCATCGCTCAGAGCACTTTTTTCAATCGAACACGCCCAGAGTATATTCGGGATGTGATTATTTTCTGTATACCAGTTCAGCGCCATGCTGGTGCGCGGAACATCATAGCAGTAGGTGTCCCCGCCCACGTTGAGTGCCGCGTTGCCTTTCAGACGCTTCCAGACCTTCCGTCCGTGGAAGTATTCGGTGCCGATGGGTGGATGGGTTAATTTGTTGATGACTCTGCCGATAAAGAGCTTGACTGGCTTGCCGTTTAAGCTCTCATATTCCACCACATCCGAAAACTCGGCGACGCCAAAGGCTTCGTCCTGCGCCTTTGCCTTGGTCGCCAAAACGGGTCTAACTCCTTCTCCGGCCAGAAGCTCGGCAGTGCCTTTAATAATCGCTTCACAGCCGTGATTGAAACTGCCGGTATGTCCGCACAGAATGATGTCCTTCAAATCGTTTCCCCTTTTCTGACCGCTTTGAACATTCGCCGCTGCGGGATGGGAAGTGCAGGCGAACACGGCCCGCTTTCAAACGGCGTGCTTTTGCCTTTTTGCAGTGCTTCCATCAGCCGAACCAGACGTTCAGCCGCAAACTCGGCGTTCCAGACTCCGGCCATGGTTTGGTAGGCCGCTTTACCCATTTTGGTGCGATATTCAGCATCATCGGTGACTTTTCGCAAACAGCGATATAAATCTCTAAAGCTTTCGTTTTTATAAATCAGCCCATTTTCGCCGTGTTTGATGAGAAACGGTCCCGCGCCCGGCGCGTGCGATGTGATGACCGCGCATCCGCTGTTCATCGCTTCGTTGATGACCGCGCCCCAGCCGTCTCGGTAGTCCGAATTGAACATGAAGATATCGGCCTTTTCCATCTCCTCGCGCACCGCCTCGGGCGGCATGAACCCGCAGAAATGGACATCGTCTGTCAAATGGTGTTTTTGGACAAACGCCCGCATAACGGCCTCCTCATCCCCACTTCCGATGATATTGGCGGTGAATGCCACGCCGTCTTTTTTAAGGCGCGCGCAGCACTTTAGAAACTTTTCAGGGTGCTTCAGCTTCATAAATCGCGCCACCCACAGCAAAGATAGTTTCCCTTCCCGCTTCTTCTTCATCAGCGCGTCGGTATCGTAATGCTTCACTTCAGGGAGATAGCCCCATTTGTAGGTCTTGCCCTTGTATGCGCCAAAGATGGCGTAGTCGCGTGCCGTGTACGCCGAAGCGCACAGCACATAGACCGGATCGTTTTTATAGCGCGTATGGTTGCTCAGCATGAATTTCAACGATTTGGGCGTAAAATAGCGCCACTTCTGTGTCCTTAAGAATCGCTCGGAGTAGCGGATAACCGGCTTCTTTTCCTTCAGCCTTTTTTCGATATAGGAATTCGGCGCCGAACCGATGATGACAAAGTCCGCTTCATCCACGGCCCTTCTGGTCGCTTCCATCGCTTCTTCCGAACGATACGGGCACAGCAAAAAATCATACGCCTCGGCAAACTCACGATAGCCCATGCGAAGCCGCTCCTGATCGACCGGTTCGGTTTGGACAAACCGATACCCATCGCCCAGATGTTTGACCAGCTCCAGACAGAGCGGCAGTTGATGGTGGTTTAAAAAGTTGGATATAAAAACGACTTTCATTTTGCGCTTTTTTCACTCAGTATTTCGCGGTATATTTCGGCCAGCCGTTTGCCGTTGGTATCACGATTATAAATCTGTTTTGCGTGTTCTTTCGAAGCTTTTGAAAAAGCAACACAGGTTTCGTCGCTTTGCAGAAGCTTTTGGATATAATAGGCCAGCATATACGGTGCGGTGGCCTGATACACATAGCCTTCCTTATAATGCACTATCATTTCGGCCACGCCGCCGACATGCGACGACACACATGGCACACCCATCAATGCGGCCTCGCCCACTGAATTCGGCGAATTTTCTACCAGCGATGCCGAAACAAACACATGGCTTTTTAAATACCGTTCCCGCATTTCGGATTCGGTCAGGTTCCCAAGAAAGATGACGTGGTCTGTCAAGTCGTTCTGCACAATCAGATCCTCGATGAATCTTGGGTATGTCCTGTCGGTCAACAGCCGTTTGATGCCCTTCTTGTGCGGATTGATGATACTGTCTCCCGCCACATACAGCTTAATATCGGGGCACTCGCGGCGCAGTTTGGCCATGGCCTCCAGCACCATATGAAATCCCTTGATTGTATAGAATCCCTGGCTGACGAAAATACTGTTGCGCTCAATTTTATTGATATCCCAGGACGCATCGTAGAAGCTGTCCCGCAGTGATTCATAGCAGTGATGATATTGAAGATTCGGATTCATCTGGGTCGTGCAGGCCCTGTCCCAATCGGTTCTCCCGATCACATGCTTGACGCGGCCAATCGCCTCGGCCTCCAAAACCCCGCGTCTGCCGAATTTCTTCCGTTCAAACAATAACCCTCTTCGGTTGATATGCTCACGAAAAGTCCGGCTGCGGCTGACCGACATGGGGATACCGTCCAGATAGTGCAGCTGGATGACCGAGGTCAGTCCCTGTATACTGATGACAGTTTTTTCGGGGTGATCGAACGCTTTGACCATGGCGAGCGTATGCGGATACTCGGTGCCGAAAATGTGCACCATGTCCGGCTTTTCGGTCTCCAAAATGCTTCGAAATTCCATCTCGGTTTCCTGATGGTAAACGTCAAATGCCGTCGGAATGCCGACGCCATAAAAATTAACGCCCTCAATGGCGGCATGTGCCACGCCCTTTTGTCCGTATCGTGGAAAGACGACAGTCAGCTCCGCGACATCCGTTGCTTTAAAGGCTTTAAAAAGCCCCGCCAGCCAGCCGCCTGCAAAACCGGCCTTCATGCCGAACACCGGTGCCACTTCGGGCATCACAATATTATTCAGCCAAAGTATCTTGGGTCTATTCCGCATCTTGTTTTTCCCCTTTTACGTAAAAAACAACTTAACTAATATTATACCTGTGTTTGCCCCATCCCGCAATGAATAAAGTGTCCCCAACGAAAAAGAGCCCCGACAGCATCGAGGCTCCAGTTTGGTTTCGTTAACGAATGGTCAGCGGTTCCGACATGAATACAATATAATTTTTGCCGTTGTTGTACACCATACCGTCGTAGGTGATGTTGCTGAAATTCTTGCCGTAGGATCCATTAATCCCCGTCGTGTTGTTGTCGTCCGGCTTGGCAACCAGAAAACCATATACCACGTCCGGCCAGTCCGCCTGAATGGTGAATTCCGCGCTGGGATCGACATCCTTCACCTTGGTCATTTGCAGTTCATCCAGAATGTTGCCTGCTTCATCGGTCACCGACAGCTTGAAGATAATATCCTCCCGCATGTTGGTGACGACCGAAACCTTCACCTGATCGCCGATCACTTCGGCAGTGCAGACACCCGTCAGTTCAACCACACTGATGCCGGAATCGACTTTCGCAGGGGTCACTGCGGCACTGTTGGAACAGCCCGCCAAAGCCAGAGTAAATATAGCCACAGCCAAAATCAATACGATTTTCTTTTTCAGTGATTGCATTGTTTTCTCCTAAAATTCTTATTACACGTTTAAAAATTATACCGAAATTCGGCGGTAATGTAAAGATAAAACGATAAATTTCATGATCCGTTAAAAATGATGCGCTGATTCGCGTTTATCCTGTTCCTAAGAAAACTAATCCTAAGTTTTCCTTCGATTCCCTCGCGCGATATATCCGTTTCGTGATATAATCAGTTTATAAATTTATGCAGGAGCTTTTTAAACCCGTGAAAAAAGAACCCATCAAAGTCCTACCCAGAGTGCTGTTGTTTTTCATCGACCTCGCCATCACATTCTTGGGTCTGGCGCTGGTTGCTTTGCCGTACATTTTCCGTATGCTTCCGGTCAAAATTTTAAGCATTCACTTCTTCGGCGATTCCTATCAGGCTTCCCTGGTTTTCTTCATGATCTGCACCGCGCTGTTCCTCGCCATGATCAACGAAGCCCGAAAAGTGTTGAAAACGCTGGTACGCGGTTCGGTATTCGGAGAACTCAATCCGAAGTATCTGATGCGCATTTCAGTGCTTTCCTTTATTCTTGCCGGCGTATTCTTCTATAAAACACTCGTCGATTTTTCCATGCCCACGCCGCTGATGGCCCTGACTTTCATTTTTATCGGGCTCTTTTCAAATGTTTTATCCAAGCTTTTTATCAACGCTTCCGCAGAAAAAAACAACCCGCCGGAGTGATTCCGACGGGTTTCTTTTCTTCGTCTATTCCGCTTTTGGCGCCGCTTTGCTGGGGCTCTTTGTGCTTTGGCCGCCTTCGGTGCGTTTAAAGGCCGGCGTATCGCCCTCCATCACCATCTCCACCTGGTCGCCGATGCTTAAGGTGCCCTTGATGATCTCTTCGGAAAGCTTATCCTCCACCTCGTGCTGGATAGCGCGTTTTAACGGTCTTGCGCCGTAAACTTCGTCAAATCCCTGCTTGGCCAAATATTCTTCCGCCTCTTTGGAGAAGGTGATATAGATATCCCGTTCGGCCAGTCGCTCGGCCACCCGCGCCAGCATCAGGCTGACGATTTGGCTGATGTGTCCCTCGTTCAATTTATGGAACACAACGATGTCGTCGATACGATTCAAAAACTCCGGGCGGAAGGTACGCTTGAGGCTCTCCAAAATCTTGGTCTTCATGCTGTCGTACGCGCCCTTGTTGTCGTTTTCGGCCGCAAAGCCGATGGCGTTCTTGGTGGCCGCGTCATGCGCCCCGATGTTGGATGTCATGATGATCACGGTGTTTTTAAAATCCACCGTGCGCCCTTTGGAATCGGTCAGTCGGCCGTCCTCCAGAATCTGCAGCAGCATATTGAAAACATCCGGATGCGCTTTCTCAATTTCGTCCAACAGCACCACCGAATACGGCTTTCTTCTCACCTTTTCGGTCAGCTGTCCGCCGTCGTCGTAGCCCACATAGCCCGGAGGTGATCCGATCAGCTTGGACACCGTGTGCCGCTCCATATATTCGCTCATATCCAGCCGGATAATCGCATCCTCGTCCTCAAACATCGCCTCGGCCAAAGCTTTTGAAAGCTCGGTTTTGCCGACGCCGGTCGGCCCCAGAAAGATGAATGAACCCACCGGACGATTGGGGTCTTTCAGGCCCGCCCGTGCTCTGCGGATGGCCCGCGCCACGGCCGAAGCCGCTTCATCCTGACCGATGACCCGTTTATGCAGGGTCTCTTCCAGCCGAATCAGGCGGTCAGATTCGTCCTCGGTGAGTTTCTTCACCGGAATATTCGTCCAACTGCTGACCACATCGGCGATATCCTCTTCAACCACTTCCCCAACTATGCCCTGAGTGTTCTTCTTCATCTTTTCGCGTTCCTGCGAAAGCTCGGCATTGATGCGGTCCTCTTCTTTTTTCAGCATCTGCGCTTTTTCAAAGTTTTCGTGGCTGACGGCCGCCGCTTTTTCGGTCTTGATGCTCTCCAGCCGCGCTTCTTTTTCCTTGATATCCGGCGGCGTAACAAACACTTTCAGCCGCACTTTGGATGCCGCTTCGTCCATCAGGTCAATCGCCTTGTCGGGCAAAAATCGGTCGGTCAAATACCGATGTGACAGCTCCACCGCCGCTTCCAGCGCTTCGTCGGTGATTTTCACTTTATGATGCGCTTCGTATTTATCCCGAAGTCCTTTCAAAATCTGCAAGGTCTCTTCGGTGGTCGGCTCGCCGACCTTCACCGGTTGAAAGCGCCGTTCCAGCGCCGAATCGGTCTCAATGTGTTTACGGTACTCGTCCAGTGTCGTGGCGCCGATGACCTGCACCTCGCCTCTGGCCAGTGCGGGCTTCAGCATATTCGCGGCATCCATGGCGCCTTCGGCGGCGCCCGCCCCCACGATGGTATGCAGTTCGTCGATAAACAGGATGATATCCTCTGCTTTTTTCAGTTCGTCAATCGCGGCTTTCAGACGCTCCTCAAACTCGCCGCGATACTTGGCGCCGGCGATCATGCCGCCCAAATCCAGCGCCAGAATGCGCTTGCCGCGCAGCAGCTCGTTGATGTCGTCTTTCACGATGCGCAAAGCCAAGCCTTCGGCGATGGCTGATTTGCCCACGCCGGGCTCCCCGATGAGAACCGGGTTATTCTTGGTTCGGCGGCTTAAAATCTGGATGATGCGGTCAATCTCCTTGTCGCGGCCGATGACCGGGTCCAACTTGTCGTTTTTGGCCATCTCGGACAGATCCGTGCAGAACCTATCCAGATTCGGGGTGGCACTTTTCTGTGCAGCACGCTCTCTGGGCGCACCGTTTGTGCCCGGTTTGCCGCCGTTCTGGCCCACAATCATCTCTTCCATATATTGAATGTTGGCGCCGCTCGCGCGGATAATCTCGTAGGCAAAGCCTTCGCGTTCACGCAAGATGGCAAACAGAATATGCTCGGTGCCAACAAAGTTGACGCCCATCTGCACCGATACAGCCATAGCGCTTTCGATAATCTTTTTGGTTCTCGGCGTATAGCTGAAATTCTTCAAATCCGCCGGTGTTTCAGACTTGTTTGCCATAATCACACCGACAATCTCATCATATGTCAGCCCGTTTTCGTTCAGCAGATTTGCGGCCAACCCTTCGCCTTCTCCGGCGAGTCCCGCCAGCAGGTGTTCGGTGCCCACAAAATTCTGCCCGATGTCGCGGGCGGTTTTTTCGGCCAGTTCAATGGCTTTTCTTGACCCTTGAGTAAATCTTGCACTATAATCCATAATCCTAACCTCTTTTCTCTTTAAGTCAATGCTCTTCGGACCAGTTCAGCGCGGCGTTCGTCGCGCTGCGCCTCGGGCAGCAGTTTCCCGTCTTTTTCGGCCATCGTGGCCGGTCTTGTATCGATAATCAGTGAATACAGCCGCTCGTGATCGAGGTTCCCGATGAGTCCCAGCGAGATGCCCATGTTGACGTATGAGATACAGGATGTCATCTCTTTGGTCGACAGCATCCGCGCATTTTTCAGCGTAGCCAGCGAGCGGAAGATGCGGTCCTCCACCAAACGGCCGTTGATTTCGTAGAGCGTGCGCTGTGCCTTTTTCTCCAGGTCAATCATCTCGCGCGTTGCGCTCTCCACGGCTTTCAAAATCTCTTTTTCGCTGAACCCCAGCGTCACTTCGTTGGAAATCTGGAACAAATCGCCCAAAGGTGACGTGCCCTCTCCAAACGCGCCGCGGCAGGTCAGCCCGCGGCTCTCAAAATCAGCCACAATCGGCCCAATCTCTCTGGTCATGTTCAGCGCAGGCAGATTCAGCATCACTGAAACCCGCATGCCGGTGCCAAGGTTGGTCGGGCAGGCCGTAAGATACCCCAGCTTCTGGCTGAATGAATAATCGGCGTTTTTCGCCAGCATGTTGTCCAACTCGTCCACCAGCGCGAAGGTCTTCTCCACCTCAAATCCGGGCATCATGCCCTGCAGACGAAAATGGTCTTCCTCCATAATCATAATGGAAAGCCGCTCGTCGGGCGAAAGAATCAGCCCCGCATACTTGCGCCGCGCAAACTGCGGACTGATCAAGTATTTTTCCTGCAGAATCCATTTCTGGATATTCGTAATTTTTCCAAAATCAATAAATTCAAAATCGGCGTGTTCGACAAAGGTTTTTTTAGCGATGCCGACCAGCCGGTTGATGTCGCTCTGCCGCGTCATCCGGTTGGGGTAAGGCAGGCCCTTTACATTTCGCGCCAGCCGAACCCGTGTGGAAAGGACGATGTCGTCCTTAAATTCGCCGTCTCTCAGCCATTTAGGCATTTCTGTTGTCCTCCGTCATCGCTGCCAGTCTATCTCGAAGCTCAATCGCTTTTTCGTAATCTTCCATCAGTACTGCCGCTTCCAGCTCTTTTTTCAGCTTCAGCGCCAGGTTCTCCTCGGTCGGTTCACCGACGGTTCTTTTCGTGTCCGTCTCAGTGATCGGTTCGGCCTCGGTCGGGAAATCCTCCGTTTTCAAGCTCTCCGCATGAGGTGCCCCGTCCGGTGTTTTGCCGAGGTGCTTAATCTGCCCCTGTGTGGCGCGTATCATCTGCAGAATCTCGGGCGCCAGATCCACATAGCAGTTATCGCATCCGACCAGTCCGGTCTGCATGAATCCCGCCGCCGTGGTGCCGCAAACGCGGCATACACGCTGTGGAATTTCAGCTTTTACCGGCTCTGCGCTCTTTTCAACGCCCTTGATAATCGTAAAAATCACGCCCTGCTGACGCTTGTGGAAACAATCGTCGCAGATATCCTGTACTTCCTTTTTGGTATTGGTAAAGTTAATCACCCGCTGTGTCGCCGGGTTTTTTCCGCATATATCGCACATTTTTCTATACATGTCTATTCCCCCTGCTTCATGATGGCGATAATCATCTGTTTTAGAATGCTCGCTCTCACCTTATCTTTGACCAGTGCGGGAATACTCAGCGCTTTGTCGCTGGTGGCGGCCTTCATGATTTCGGCCTTTTCCGCGCTGATGGTTTTGGCGTTAAAGAGTCCGTCAATCAACGCCTCGGCATCCCGTTTGGAAATCTCCTCGGCAATGCGAACGGTGATGAGGTTCAAAAGGTAATCATCGTTCGCTTCCACCTTCAGCACACGGATGCATCCGCCGCCGCCGCGTTTGGATTCGATGATATAACCCTGATCCAGATTAAACCGCGTAGCCAGCACATAGTTAATCTGCGAAGGCGCGCAATTAAAATAATTGGCCAGCTCGTTGCGCTGAATCTCCACTTCGCCTTCATATTCTTTCATCATCGTTTTGATGAATTGTTCAATGCTATCCGATAATATTGACATCGCTTCTCCTGCTTTCCCGCGGTCAAGTGTTTTGACTTTCTTTGACCTTTATTATAACCAAGAAAGCGCTTTTTTTCAATCCCCTGGTGGTTTTTTCGTGTGAATTTTCTGTTAATCAAAAAAAGCGGGAAACTTTCCCGCTTTCATGTTTTTGGTTTTAATTCGGCCAGTATCCGCTTAAAATCGTCGGGCAGGTCGGCATTGAAAGTCATCCGCTCGCCCGTTCTCGGGTGGTCAATAATCAGTGTTTTGGCGTGGAGAAGCTGTTGATCGAATCTTAAGTTATTCTTGCCGGGCCCATAGACCGGGTCGCAGGCCACAGGCCGCCCGATGTGCTTGAGATGCACACGAATCTGATGCGTCCTCCCCGTTTCCAGCCTTAATGTCAGAAGCGTATAGCCCTCGTACTCGGCATCCACCGTATAATGCGTCACTGCGCGGCGGCCGCCGTTCACCACCGCCATCCTCTTGCGGTCGGTTTTGTGGCGCGCGATGGGCGCATCGATGACGCCTTCCTTTTCGGCGAAACTGCCCACCGCCAGTGCGGTGTAGATACGCATCGCGGTTTTGTTCTCAATCTGCTCGGAGAGCGAGTTGTGCGCCATATCATTTTTGGCGATGATGATGAGCCCTGTGGTGTCCTTATCCAGCCGATGCACGATGCCGGGTCTTAATTCTCCGTTGATACCCGAAAGGTTGTCGGCGTGATGCAGCGCGGCATTGACCAGAGTGCCTGACATATGCCCCGGCGCCGGATGGACCACCATGCCCCGCGCTTTGTTGACCACCATAATATCGTCAGCTTCGTACACGATATCCAGCGGGATTTCCTCGGGCGCGACATCGACCGGTTTTGGGTTTTGTTTTTCCATAGCCACTTCGTCGCCGAAGCTTAAGGTATAACCCGGCTTCACGCGGCGTCCGTCCACCGTCACCTGGCCGCTCGCTATCATGGTTTTGTAATGCGACCGCGAAAATTCGGGAAAATGAACAGAGAGAAAGATGTCCAGTCTTTCTCCCTCATTGTTGTCATAGATAAATTGTATTCTATTTGGATTTCGCTTCATTTTTCAGCGCCTTTTCATCGCCATAATCATTCAGGAACAGGATGGTGATGCCCAGAAGCACCGCTCCCACCGAAATAAAACTGTCGGCTACGTTGAAAACGGCAAAATTAATCAGTTCAAAGTAGAAAAAGTCAAGCACCACGCCGGTATCAATCCGATCGATCAGGTTGCCGATGGCCCCGCCGATAATCATAGCTGTGGAGATTTTAAACATCCAGCCGGTGATCTTACGCGTTTTGATGAGATAGATGATAGCGCCGATGATCACCAGAATAGTGACCGCGATGAAGAACCACCTTGCACCTTCCAGCATGCCGAATGCCGCTCCGGTATTGTTGACCAGTGCCAGATTGAATACCTTTGGCCACAGCGGGTAGTAGCCGCCGTTTTGCGTGAGAAAATCCAGCATCCATATTTTTGATACACGGTCCAGTGCAACCGCAAAGATGACGATGAGAAACTGAACAATCATGATTCCATATTTCCTGTCTTTTTATATTAGCGAGTAGCATTATATCACAGGTGGACGCCAAAGCACAAATGCAAATTCCACTTCCGCGAAACAAAAAATACGCCCCGGAAAGGAACGTATTTGTGGTTTGTTGGTTTTATAGCATGTCGTCCAGCATCTCTCGAAGGTGGCGCTTTTCGTCGTCGCTCATCGGCACCGGTTCGTCCCATTCCACAGGCGCCGCCGCGCTGATTTTCTCGACGAATTCGTCATCGTCCGAAATGATTACGCCCGACCCGGAGTCGCCGCCGCTCTTGTGGCTGATACTCTCCACCCTGCCGGTCATATCCCGGACGGGATTCACGCTGTCAATATGCGTCGCATCGTTTTGCGATTTCAGTTCGTCCTTGGTTTTCTCAATGTTTCGAATTTGGTTCAGAACCTGACGGTACCGCTCATCCGAGTCATCGGTCGTTCTCACTTTACGTTCGGGCTCAGGTTCGGGCTCAAACGCCGGTTTGGGCGCCGCGCCGCTCGAAAGCACGCTGGTCACTGTCGGCGGTTTTTCCTCCGGCATCGCGGGTGCTGGTGCCGCTTTCTGTGCGCCAAAATCAAAACCGCTGAATTTTAGATCATCCGCAAAGCCACGGTCGTTATCAGAACTTTGATACGGCCGATATTTTGGGACAGGAGGCTCCATATCAGGTTCGGCAGAAAACTGAAAAGAACTGGCTCTTTCGGGTTCGGCGGGTGCCTTAACGGCAGGCTCCTGATAAGCAGGGGCCGAAGCCGCAGGAACAGCCGGTTCTGCAAAGACCTGCGGTGTATTGAGTTCTTTCGGGTCAAAGCCGGGCACCTGCGGATCGAATCCCTTGAACGCCTGCGCCTGACCATTGATAAATGATTCCAGTTTGGACTTGTAGACCTTGACCGCGTTTTGGATGCTCTCCAGCTGCTGCCGGGAGTCGGCCATCTTGGTGTTCATGTCCGATTCCGCCGCGGCGGCTTTCGCTTGAGCGCTTTCGACGATGAGTCTGGCCTGTTCCTCCGCTTCGGATTTAGCTCTGGCCATCATGGCGGTTGCCCGTTGTTTGGCAATCTCCATCATCTCGGCCGCTTTTTGCTGTGCCTCGTCCAAATTCGGTGCTCCGCCCGCCTGCTGTGCCGCTCCGGCACTGCGCGTTCTTTCGGACTCTATGCGATTCATCATCTCGGTGGCCTTCTTGTTGGCCGCCTGAATGATATTCTCGGCTGTCTCTTTGGCGTCGGAGATGATTCTTGCCGCGGTCGCTTTGGCAGAGTCTATTCCCGCTCTGGCCGCATCGGAGTCTCCGCCAGAACTGGCCTCAATTCTCTGTGCTGTATTTCCTCCGTCCTGCCGGTTGGTCTGAACCTCCTCTTCGAGATTCATAATCTGACCCATCAGCAGATGGTTTTCTTCGTTGATACGCTCGATTTCTTCTTTTAGAGCATCCAAAAACTCGTCCACCTGATCTTCATCATAGCCTCTGAATGAACGTTCAAATGTCTTGCTTAAGATGTCATTTGGAGTTATTGCCAACTCATATCCCCCCTTCAAGCGTATTCCAGTGCAAAAATATTATAACCCTTTTTTTGTCAGAATAACAGATTGTTATATGAACAAATTTATAATATTGCCGGCGTAACGCATCAGATACACCAAAAAACCGTATCAAACGCCTGGGTTTGCCCGAAGTGCCTGTCTACGGTTTATTGTTGTTTTTAAGGCAGCAAAGCCGTTAAACACTTCACTGCTGTTTATTCACTTCGCCGTTAGAAAATTCGATGTTTGTCGGCAGGAAAGCAAAAATCCGATGGGAAATGCTCTTTACTTCGCCGCCCAAAGCATAGGTAGCGCCGCTGACAAAGTCGATCACCCGCTGTGATTCGGCAAAATCATTGTCTTCCATGTTGACGATAACGGGTTTTCTTTTCAGTAAATTATCGATAATCACTTGCGCGTCGGCATGCGTTCTCGGCTTAACCAGAACCATGCTGAGGTCGCCTTCAACCGTCTTGACCGTGTGGCTGCGTCTCTTGCTGGCAAAGCTGCGGTCAATTTCCTTTTCCGGTACGTCGCGGTACAGTCTGTCAACCTCACGCTCGTCCACAAAGGACTCGGTCTCCGATTCCAAACCAAATGCATTTAAAAGCTTGTTAAAAATCTCCGCCATTGTTAAAACCCCCTTCAGGTTTAATTAATACGTTCTTGGCCCGAATATGCCGGAACCAATCCGAAGCATATTTGAACCCTCTTGTAAAGCGAATCTATAGTCGTCGGACATCCCCATTGAAATGTATCGCATTTCTATATTGGAAGGGAGATCCTCGCCAGCGAGTCGGTCGAACAATTGCCGCAGTCCGGCAAACGTCTTTCGGATAACCTTTTCGTCGTCCGTCAGAGGCGCCATCGTCATCAAGCCTTTAATCTGAACGCCGTCCAGTCTGCTTAAATCGTCGATAAACCCGTTAACTTCTTCTTCGTATATACCGGATTTGGTACTCTCTTTGGAGATGTTCACCTGAATCAACGCATCCATCGTGCTGTCGTGCTGTTTCACTTTGCTGTCGATTGCCTCGGCCAGCTTGACACTGTCCAGCGAATGGAGCAGATGAATCTTATCCCATACATACTTCACTTTATTTGATTGTAAATGTCCAATGAAATGCCATTTAACTGACCGGGAAATGGCTTCGGTCTTCTCAGTAAACTCCTGAACACGGCTCTCGCCGAAATCCATTTGTCCACACTGCATTGCCGCTTCAATATAAGATAGCGGGCAGAATTTCGAGACCGCCACAAGCGTGATATCGCTTGAGTCCAATCCTAGGTTACCTTGACATTCTAACATGTTTTGGCGAACAAATGCAAGATTTTTTTCAATATTTGTTAATATATTAGCGTCCATTTGTTCATATCTCCGGCTTTTTGGCTAGTAAACGACCGTATCCCCCAGCGCCAGCGGGTCATATCCATCCTGTTCCTTGACAATCACGATTCCTTTTTCGGTCGAGGCGATAACAATCGGCACGGCTGAGTCCACGCCGTCCTTCCGAATATTGAGATACTTCACACCGTTTTTCTCCTGAATCGCAGCGGACGGCACGGTCAGTCCTTCAAAAACATTGTACATCTCGATGCTCACCACTCTGGAATCCAGCATCTGGCCGATATCTTCGGTGAATTCAAACGTATATACGTATCCGTTTCCGTAAATTCGCTTGCCCAAAAGCTCGCCGGTATACTGTTTTTCGGTATTCTGGTCAAAAATCATCGTAAAATATGTGTGCTTATTAAATTCTTCTATATTTCTGTCAGATGTGACGATAACATACCATCGCGCGCTGTTGACCACTTTATACAGCGGATATTCGACATCGCTGTTCTGATATTGCTGCAAATCCGTCCCGTCAATGATGTTTTCAATTTCGCTCACATCATACGAATCAATGTTCTCAATATTCAGGAAATCCTCCAGCCCGTCAAAATAAAAGCTGATCACGCCCGACGACTCAGCATTCAGTTCCATCCGCGCGCTCGCAATCTCGCTTTCCAGCGTGGCTTTCTTCTCATACAGCTCGTTTAAAAAATCATCCGCTTTAACGGCCGAAGTCAGATAGTCTTCTTTCTGCTGCATCAACACGGCCATTTCACGTTCCAGCTCTAAAAGGTCAGCATCGGATATACCGTTCACGCAGCTGCGAATCTCCAGCGCCTTTGCCTGAATGCTGTCATTCAAGGTGGTCAGTTCCACATTGACAATATCCTTCAGCAGGGTGTCTTCCTGATATTCTTTAATCGCCTGCCGCACTTCATACAGCTCATTGATGGTTTTCTCGCTGTAATCCAGCGTGTACGCGCTGGCAACCAGCTCGCCGCGCACCACTTCGGCACCTTCGGCGACTTCGTATTCGGCTCTGCTGAATTCGGCCACGTTGACGATATCCTCATCGCGCAAAACCACACCTTTAAAGTTCTGCTTGAATTCAATCGTGCCGCTTTCAATTACCGTTGTGCGTTCAGGTCTAAAAAGGACAAACGCGATGCTGATAATGGATGCCGCAAATAAGAATAAAATCAGATAAAACTGCGGGGTGACTCGCCTTTTTGCCATAAGCTCCTCCGTTTCAAGCTATTGTCTATTCTAGCACATTTCTTTTGGCGAATAAAGAAAAGCAACTGTAAATAAAAAAAAGACGTTCCATCGTCTCGAAAAACCGTGCCCGATCTGTTCGCTCTTCACACCAAATCAATGATGGCCGTCACCTGATTGCCTTTTTCGTTAAAGCGCAGCTTGTGCGAAAGCTGGTTGGCCAGAAACAGACCGCGGCCATTTTCAGCGAATAATTGCTGATCCGATGTGGTGTCCAGCTTTTTATAGTCGATTTCTCGTACATTAAAACCCGTCCCGCAATCACAGACTGTGAAGTGGAGCTGTTTTTTTTCTACCATATATTCGACGATGACCGGCGATTCCGTATTGATCTTGCAGTACTTAAAGCAGTTGGAAAGCAATTCATTCATCACCAGTTTGATTTCGAATTCCTTTTGTTCAGACACAGCATGGGAGTTTTTCACATCCTCTAACAAATGCCCGACCACCGACCGAATATCCGATTTTTCTTTAATCATATATCTGCATACAACATCCATAACTTTGTTTTCCATAAAAACAAGGGCCGCCTATCCTAGTCAATATTGCCCCGTTCATTTTACTATTTATAAACCGCTTACCCGTCTGCTAAACATCGCTGGAGAGCAGCGACTTCAGCTTTAAAAGCACTTTTCTTTCCAGCCGTGATACCTGCATCTGCGAAACGCCCAGTTTGTCCGCCGCGACCGACTGGGACTTCTGATCGATAAAACGGATCTTGACCAGCGTTCTTTCCAGCGCGCTTAAGTGCTCAAGACAGTGCATCAGCATATCCCGATTGTCCACGCGGTCAAACGATTCATCGTTGTTTCCGATAATCATATCCAGGCTGACTTCCTCGCTGGACGTCAGCGCGCCTTCCAGCGACATGGTGTACCCCACCGATTTCGCTTCCAGAAGTTCCAGCACACGTTCCATCGGCACTTTCATCGCTTCGGCAATTTCGGCTGGGCGCGGCGAACATCCATGCAACAATTCAAAATCAGCACGGACGATATCCATCTTTTTAATCTCTTCGCTGTCTTTACGGGTGATTTTGATGGTTCGCGTTTTGTCCCGAAAATAGTTTTTTATTTCGCCAATCAGCGTCGGGGTGGCAAAAGACTGAAACTTGACGCCTTTTTCGGCATCGAACCGTTCGATGGCCCCTACCAGCGACATGGAAGCAATCTGAAACAAGTCGTCATAATCCACGCCTCTGCCCACATATTTCTTCGCGATGATTTCGGCCAGATATAAAAAACGCTCCAACACCAGATTGCGTAAAACGATGTCCCTGGTTCTGTAATAGCGTTCGATTAATTCGTCATTGTTTAATTTCGTGTAATCCGCAGTATTCAAAAATGGCTCCTCGATTCTCATACACGTTTAATCAACTCAATTTTAACCAGAGCGTCACCGGCATACTCGTAGGCCGCGCTGTCATAGAACTCCTCAATCAGGCATTTTGCCAGTTCTTCTCCCTCGCTCTCGTTTTCGGGGCGTCCGGCGCTTTCACCTTCGCCGGTAATCCGAATCTGAAAGTCGTCTCCGGCCAGAATCTCAAGATTCAGGCTCTCAGGCGCTTTTTTTGAGGTCAAAAAAAGAATGCAGGCTTCGGCTGCGCCGGATTTGATGTCTTCGATGGTATCCACCGAAAATTCCATA
>CALMFG010000166.1 GCA_937863465.1 uncultured Clostridia bacterium | reverse complement strand
AGTATAATTGACCAAAGAAAAGCGAAAGAAAGAAGACAAACAGTTCATTATGGAATTTCTCTTTTCCCCGCTCTTTTCCAGCTCATCGGGGAATGCTCTCTATATTTCGGCCGGCGGTGTTCAGATTCTGGTGGACGCGGGCGGCACGGGCGCGCAGATGGAAGCCGCGCTGAAAGCGATTTCGGTGGACGCGGGCACTCTGGATGCCATCCTAATCACCCATGAACACAGCGACCATATCAAATCGGCGGGCACCTTAAGTCGCAAGTACGATATCCCTATCTATGCCAACCCCGCTACCTGGCGCGCGATGGACAGCAAGGTGGGGAACATCTCCGAGAAGAACCGCAAATTGTTCAACCAGAGCTTCTATATCAAGGAGATGCTGGTGGAACCGTTCAGCATTCCGCACGATGCGGCCGACCCGGTCTGCTATGCCGTCAGTCACGGGGGTGTCAAGCTGGCCAGCCTGACCGACTTAGGACACGCCACCAAACGGCTCTTAAGCAAACTGGAAGGGGCGAGTGTGGTGCTTCTGGAAGCCAACCACGACGAGCATATGCTGAAAAACGGCAGTTACCCGCAGTACTTAAAACAGCGCATCTTAAGCACTCATGGGCATCTTTCCAACGTGATGGCGGCCAGAGCCGCGCATGAGCTGGTCATGCTGGGCGTGAAGGGCATCATGCTGGCGCATCTTTCCGAGCAGAACAACACACCCGAAGCCGCCTATCAGGAAGTCAGCGAATACCTGAAAAAGAACGGCATCGAAGTGGGACGGCATGTGGCGCTGAATGTGCTGAAAAAAGAATGCGATGCGCTGGTATACCACATTGGCGGTAGCGTGTGATGGCAAAAATCGTGATTCTTTCGGTCGGCAAACTCAAGACCGATTACTTTAGACAGGCATGCGAGGATTATGCGGGGCGCATCCGTCGGTACGCCGAGTTTGATATGGCCGAGCTGAAAGAGGAGCTTTTGGGCAAAAACGCGTCCAAAGCTGAGATGGAGTCGGCCAAAAAAAAGGAAGGCGAACGTCTGATGGCCGAAGCCGAGAAATGCGACGCGTTCTACTGTCTGGATGTGAAGGGCAGGCGGATGACCTGGGAAGGCTTTGCCGAGCGAATCACGCAGGATTTTAACGGCGGAATCAACCGGCTGGCGTTTGTCATCGGCGGTTCCAACGGGCTTTCGGAAGACATCAAGCATAAGGCCCGCGGGCTGATTTCGTTCTCGGATATGACCTTTCCGCACCACCTGTTCCGCGTGATGCTGGCCGAACAAATCTATCGCGCGTTTACCATCATCGGCCACGAGAAGTATCACAAATAACCTTGAGGATTAAACTTATGAAATACGAGACCATTATCTTCGATCTGGACGGCACACTGATCGATTCGGACTACTACAATATGACCAGCCTGAAAAACGCCATCAACCGCGTGGAGGGCCGGAACCTTTCACTGGACGAAGTGAAGAAAGTCAGCGGCGCGCCCGCCAAGGCCACGCTGGATATCCTCGGCGTCACCCGGCGCGAAGAAGTGATGAAAGAATGGGATCAGGAGTTCTTCCGCCAAAAGGGAAGAGCCGATTTCTTCGACGGCATGGAAGAAGTATTGACGGCGCTGACAGACGCGGGCGTCTATAGCGGCATCGTCACCTCGCGAGAACGGCACGAGTATGACGCGTTTTTTGCGCACCTCGGCCTGTACGAAAAATTCCAGACCGTCATCTTCGCCTCGGACACCGAAAACCACAAACCCCATCCTGAGCCCATCGAAAAATTCCTCGCGGTTTCGGGACGGAACAAAGAAGGCGCCATCTATATCGGCGATACGATGTTTGACCGCGACACGGCGGCCAACGCCGGAATCGACTTTGCGCTGGCCGGATGGAGTCTGCACGACGTACCCTGTGAGCATGTGCTGGCGCTGCCCGCATCCCTGCTGGACATCATATAGAAATTCCAAAAAAAATCATTTGAAAATGCGAGCTATCTTTGATATAATTCCTTAGTTAGTGCCTGCTTTGCTTTGGCGAAAATGCCAGGGCCGCAAAAGACCATGAAGGAGGTAATATAAGGCGATGACGCAATATGAATGTTTGTACATCCTAAAGCCGGATATGGAGGATGAAGCGAAAGACGCTGCCGTAAAGAAATTTTCGGAGATCGTGACATCCAACAACGGCGAAATCGTGAAGATTGATGAATGGGGCAAAAAACGTTTGGCCTATCCCATCAACTACATCGAAGACGGCTACTACGTTTTAATGTACTTCAAGTCCGCACCCGAACTGCCAAGCGAGCTTGAAAGAAACTTTAAGATTTCTGACGACATCATGCGCTATATGGTCACCCTTGACCAGAGCGTGTAAAGCGAAAGAAGGCAAACCATGAATCAGGCGCAATTGATTGGAAGATTGACCAGAGACCCCGAATACAGACAGACGCCAGGCGGCGTCTCGGTCTGCACGTTCTCAATAGCGGTCACCCGTCGTTTCAACCGTGACGAAGCGGATTTCTTGAACATCGTCACCTGGCGAGTGTTGGCTGACAACTGCGGAAAGTACCTGACCAAGGGACAGCAGGTGGGCGTTACGGGAAGAATACAGTCGCGCAGCTACGATGGCAACGACGGCAAAAAACGATATGTGACCGAGATTGTGGCGGACACAGTGGACTTTTTAAGCCCGGCGGGAGCCAAAGGCACAAACATGGGCGACGCGGCGACTTTACGGGATGATGACGTTCCCCCCGATGCAGACGAACTGTTCGGCGCGGGCGGCGGTACATTCACTCCGGTGGATGATGACGACCTTCCATTTTAGATGAGCGTTTTAGTTTTTTTGAAGGAGGATAAAGCAAGTGGCTGAAGATAAAATGTCAAGACCGGACCGACCGGGATTTAAGAAAAATTTCCGTGGTGGTGCGGGCGGCGGTATGAGACGTCCGAGACGCAAAGTATGTATGTTCTGCAAGGACAAGGTCGCCTTTATTGATTATAAAGACGTAAACAAGCTGAAGAAATACGTCACCGAAGCGGGCAAGATTTCACCCAAACGTGCGACCGGCACATGCGCCAAGCATCAGAGAGAGCTGGCGATTGCGATTAAACGGGCACGTCAGATGGCTTTGCTGCCGTACATATCAAACGAATAAAAAATCATAAGGACAGGACTACCTGTTCTTATTTTTTTGCTTAAAAGGGAATTGAACACGGCGATTTTCGGGAGGAAATGGCGATGCAGATTTATCGGGTTAGAATCAAGGATGAAGTGCTGTATGCCGCTAAAGAAAGCGGCACGTTCTTCGCGCTGGAGAATAGTCCGTTTGAACCGGTGCCGGTTCTGGGCCGTCCTCTGGACGAAAAAAAACTGACGCTGCTGTCGCCGTGCCAGCCCGGCAAGGTGGTGGCGGTGGGGCTCAACTACAAAAAGCACGCCGCCGAACTGAAGATGACGCTGCCCGAAAACCCGCTACTCTTCTTAAAACCATCCACGACGGTCATCGGGCCTGACGCAGAAATTCGTTATCCGGCCATGAGCAGCCGCGTGGACTATGAGGCCGAACTCGGCGTAGTCATCGGGAAGATCTGCAGCGGCATTCTGCCCAAGGACGCGGGCGGGTATATTCTGGGCTACACCTGCCTAAACGATGTGACGGCGCGGGATTTGCAGAGTATCGACGGCCAGTGGACACGCGCCAAGGGCTTCGACACCTTCTGTCCCATCGGGCCGTATATTGAGACCGAATATGACTGGCGGGGCAAACGCGTGACCGCCAGACTGAACGGCGAAGTGAAGCAGGACAGCACGACCGACGATCTGATTTTCGGCGTAGATGAGCTGGTTGCCTTCATCTCCAACGTGATGACCTTAAACCCCGGCGACGTCATTGCCACCGGAACGCCTTCGGGCATCGGGCCCATGCAGCGCGGGGATGGGGTAGAAGTCGCGATAGAAGGGCTGGGCACCTTGAAGAACACGCTAAGATAGACCCGCTTTTCCGTACGAGAAAAAGTCGATATATAAAGGTAAACAATTTTCGTTTAGGGGCGGTTTGGGTTGACCCATGTAGTAAAAAAAGATATAATGACATGGTTGTGATTAAATGTGATAGGGCAGGAAAGGCCGCCTTATTTCGTTAATTAATATAATTTTTTAATCTTTCGAGGAGGTTAAAGTTTAATGGCTATCAAACAAACAATTGATGGTAACACCGCTGCTGCCCATGTGGCATATGCGTTTAGTGACGTCGGCGCTATTTACCCAATCACGCCTTCTTCCACGATGGCGGAAATGTGTGATGAATGGGCTGCTTACGGCAGAAAGAACATGTTCAATCAGAAAATGCGCATCGCGGAGATGCAGAGCGAGGGCGGTGCCGCGGGTGCGGTTCATGGTTCGCTGGTTGCGGGCGCAATGACCACCACATTCACAGCTTCCCAAGGCTTGCTGCTGATGATCCCCAACATGTACAAGATTGCGGGCGAACTGCTCCCGGCGGTTTTCCATGTATCCGCTCGTGCTTTGGCGGCGCATGCGCTGTCCATCTACGGCGACCATTCGGACGTCATGGCGGCGCGCCAGACCGGTTTTGCCATGCTGGCATCCAACTCGGTTCAGGAAGTCATGGACCTGGCGGCGGTAGCGCACCTGTCCACCTTAAAAGCAAAAGTACCGTTTGTTCATTTCTTTGATGGTTTCAGAACGTCTTCCGAAGTTCAGAAAGTGGAGCTTTTAGACTACGACGAGTTGAAGTCCATGCTGGATATGAAAGACGTGGCGGATTTCAGAGCCCGCGCGATGAATCCGGAGCATCCGCACCAGCAGGGTACGGCCGAGAATCCGGATATCTACTTCCAGAACAGAGAAGCGGCCAACTCCTATTATGAAAAAGTACCGGGTATTGTGCAGGGCGTGATGGATGCGTTCGCCGCAAAATTCGGCAGAAAATACAGCTTGTGCGATTACTACGGCGCTGTGGATGCAGACCGTGTCATCGTGGTGATGGGTTCGGGCGCAGACGTGACCGAAGAGACCATCGACTTTTTGGCCAAGCGCGGCGAAAAAGTGGGCGTTGTCAAAGTCCGCTTATACCGTCCTTTCCCGGCCAAAGCCTTCGTGGATGCCATTCCGAAGACTGCGACCAAGATTGCGGTTCTGGACAGAACCAAAGAACCCGGCGCACTGGGTGAACCGCATGGCATCGTCAACGATGTGCGGAACGAACTGCCCCGCTCCCTGCCGCTCGAACCAGCGTCCGCCGCCTACCAGGTCGAGCATGCCGTCGAGATTCACGTCGATCGGTCGTG
>CALMFG010000165.1 GCA_937863465.1 uncultured Clostridia bacterium | reverse complement strand
TCCACTGCCGTTTAAGGTGTGCACATACTCAGGCTTGGCGTTCATGTCCCGTTTAAACTTGATATCGGCGCGTCGCGCCTGGAAGGCTTCGCAGTTGGAACAGGATGAAATCTCCACATACCGGCCGTAGGACGGCATCCAGACTTCGATGTCGTAGGTCTTGGCCGAAGAAAAACCGGTATCGCCCGTGCAGAGCGTGATGACGCGGTAGGGCAGCCCCAGCTTTTTTAAGATGCTTTCGGCATGGGACAGCAGCTTTTCCAGCTGGTCATAGGATTCTTCGGGTTTGCAGAGTCGGACCAGTTCGACCTTGTTGAACTGGTGCAGGCGGATGAGGCCGCGCGTGTCCCTTCCGGCCGAACCCGCTTCTGAGCGGAAACAGGCGGTAAACGCGGTGTGCGCAATGGGCAGATCCTCAGCGGCGAGTGTGCTTTCGCGGTACATATTGGTCACCGGCACCTCGGCGGTGGGGATTAAAAAGCTGTCCCCGTCGCTGAGCTTGAAGGCGTCTTCCTCAAACTTGGGCAGTTGACCCGTGCCCTCCATGGTGTGGCGTTTGACGATATAGGGCGGCATCACCTCGGTGTAGCCGTTCTCTAGCGTATGGGTATCCAGCATAAAGTTGATCAGCGCCCGTTCCAGACGCGCGCCCCGGCCCTTATAAAGCGCAAAGCGTGAACCGCTGATTTTGGCGGCGGTTTCAAAATCCAAAAGACCCAAGGATTCGCCCAAATCCCAATGCGCCTTGGGTTCGAAACTCATCTTTGCGGGCTGGCCGACTTTTTTCACTTCAACATTCTCAGATTCATCTTTGCCCACCGGCGTGGTCTCGCTCGGCAGGTTCTGCGTGGTCATCAGAAGCTGTTTGAGTTCTGCGTCAATGTCTTTCAGCGCGTTGTCTTTGTCGGCAATCTCGTCCCCAACGGCTTTCATCTCGGCCATGATGGGTTCCACATCCTTGCCCTCTTTTTTCAGCTGGGGGATGCTCTTGGAGACCTCATTGCGCTTGGCTTTTAAGCCTTCCACATCGACGATAATCGTCCGGCGTTTTTCGTCCAGCGCCAAAACCGCTTCCACAAAACCGGTCACCCCGCGGGTGGCCATCATGGCTTTGACTTTGTCGGGCTCGGTACGGATCAGTTTAATATCATGCATATCTGCTTCCTCGGTTCCTTAAAATATATCAATCTAAATAATTGGGCTAAATCAGCTTAAAAACAATAACTCAATTATAAAGGAGAGCGGGGAAAAAGCAAAGTGTTTTTGAAAGGCACTTTTAAAATTGCGCGCAAACGAAAGTATGCTATAATACGCATATGGAAAAACTGACGTTGACATATCAGGGCACAACCTATCCCTATTTTCTGAAAACCAAAGGCATCAAAAATGTCCGCCTGACCGTGGACAAAGATAAAAATATCCGCGTTTCGGCGCCGTCTTACATCCCCATCCGAAAAATCGAAGATTTTATCATCGATAACATGGGATTCATCGAAAAGAATATTGAAAAGCGTAACGAAATTGAGCGTCTGCACAACTTAAAGGAATACACGACCGGCGAGCATATTATGCGGATCGGGGACCGCATCACCATCGCTTACAAGGAATTCAGCCAGAACCGGGTGGTTTTGGAGGACAAAACGCTGTACATCCTTTTGACCGAAAACACCGAGGAGAACCGAAAAGCGTATTTTGAAAAATTCTTAAAAGACACTGGAAAACGCGTGTTCGGTGAAGTGCTGGATCGATATTATCCCGCGTTTTCCCAGCGCATCAAGTTCAAACCGCACATCACCGTACGCCAGATGAGCACCAAATGGGGCAGCGCCAACCCAGCCAAAAACAAGATTACCATGAATACGGCGCTGTTGTTTGCGCCTATGGATCTCATCGCGTACGTCATGGCGCATGAGCTTTGCCACTATTACCATCTGGACCATTCCAAGGCGTTCTACAAAAAGCTGGCCGAAGTGGTGCCCG
This sequence comes from uncultured Clostridia bacterium, assembly GCA_937863465.1. Taxonomy (GTDB): domain Bacteria; phylum Bacillota; class Clostridia; order Christensenellales; family CALMFG01; genus CALMFG01. The sequence goes on along the minus strand of CALMFG010000165.1, from coordinate 7,048 downwards.
ACTACAAAGAAAAACGAAAACGCCTGAAAAACACCTACGGATTTATGATTTAAGGAAAAACAAAAAGACCTTGCGGTCTTTTTTTGTCTCTTAAAATTATAGCATGTCCTTTTTGCCCAGGATATATGTGACAAAGCCGGTGACCAGCAATGTGCCGCCCAGAATCAACCAAAACCCCAGCGGGTTGCCCTGCAGAGGCACGGGCACGTTCATGCCCCAGAAGGAGGCAAACAAGGTAGGGATCGCGATGATGATCGTCAAGGACGCCAACAGTTTCATGACCATGTTTAAGCTGTTTGAGATGAGGGACGCAAAGGTGGTCATGGTGCCTGTAATGATGTTTCGATAAATCGTGCTCATCTCAATGGCCTGTTTGTTCTCGATAATGACATCTTCCAGAAGGTCGGTGTCCTCGGGGTATTTGGTCAGGATGCGGGAATTCAGCATCTTTTCAAGGACAATCTCGTTGCTCTTCAGCGATGTGGAGAAGAAAACCAGTGATTTTTCCAGCTTCAGCATCTGGATGAGCTCGCGGTTTTTCATGGTTTTGTGCAGCGCGTTTTCCACCTGCGTGGTCGCTTTGTCAATCTGGCGTAAGTATTGCAGGTATTTGGCGGCGCTGCGGTACATCAGCTGGAAGATAAAGCGCGTTTTCTTGGCGGTGTCAAAGCCGCGCACGCGTCCCTGAAAGAAATCTTCGATGATGGTGGTGTCTTCCAGACATACGGTGACCACCGCTTCGCCCGCCAGAAGGATGCCGAGTGGGATGGTATTGTACAAAAATGAGATGCCTTCGGGCTGGACCACCGGAATGTCCACGATGATGAAGATGACATCGTCTTCGCGGTCAAAACGGGCGGACTCCTCTTCGTCCAATGCCGCTTTTAGAAGGTCCATATCGATATTCAGTTTTTCACTGACCAGGCTTAATTCCCCCAAATCCGGGTTCTCCAAATGAACCCAGGTGTTTCCCGGGTCATTTGCCCGGGCCCACTCCTGCGGCTGGATGGTTTCGAGTACGTTGAAACCGGTTGAGGTTTTAAAGATTTGAATCATGGGTCTTTCACCCCCTTATTGGTATTAAGCTGAGCGAAAGAATCGGATGGTTTGATTTACCTAAAATTTTCGGGAAGAAAAGGTTTCAAGTAAAGCAAAGCAGGCGCAGGTCCGCTCAATTTTTTGCTGCAAGCGCGTTCGCTTAGGGTCCGCATCCACGGCTTTACTCACCACCTTTTTTTGATTTGAAGTCCTTATCAATTATACGCTTTGAATTCGGCATGTGCAACCAATTTTGCGGCAAAAATGCGGGCCATGCGCAATCATTGCCAAGAATCAAGTTTTATTTTGTGCTACAATAAAGTTTAAGTGAATCATGCGAGGTATAGTCGATGGTGAAGACCGAGATAAGAAAAATCAATACTCAATATGAAAGCCGCATCAACTGCGTGCTCGACTATATTGAAAAGCATATCGAAAAGACCTTTACGCTGACCGAACTGGCCGAGGTTTCGGGGTTCTCGCCGTTCCATTTCAGCCGGGTTTTCAGCGGCGTGATGGACGAGACCCTTTTTGGTTATATCACACGCCTTAAGCTGGAAAAAGCAAAGGGATGGCTCTGGTCGGTTCCGCAAAAAAGCATCACCGATATTGCGCTGGATTTCGGGTTTAATGATTCATCGGAGTTTGCCCGCGCGTTTAAACGCACCTATGGCATCAGCGCCAGCCGATATCGAAAACAAAGCAAGCAAAGCAAAGAACAAAACGAAGCATCGCTCTATAATGAAGAAAATTCTTTTTCGAGGAGCGAAGCCATGGATTTAGCGTACAACGTAGAAACTAAAAAAATAGAGGAAATGTCCGTGATGTACTTACGGCACGTGGGGACATACGCGGGGCTGGCCAAGAAGTTTCACCCCATGATGATGAAACTGTTCGCCTACGCGCAGAAGCACACGCTTTTAAACGACAGCACCAAACTGATTGCGGTTTACCACGATAATCCGAACATCACAGCCGATGAAAAGCGGCGTACCAGCGTGTGCCTGACCATTCCGGCGGGCACGAAAATCGAAGGGGAGTTTGGGCAGATGACGCTGGATGGCGGGCTATACGCCATCGGGCATTTCTCTCTGGATAATGGCGCGCAGGAAACGGCGGCATGGCAGTTGATGTTTGGCGAGTGGCTGCCCAATAGCGGGTATCAGCCGGGGGATGGGCCGGTGTTTGAGGCGTACCTCAACAACCCGAAAACGCATCCGCAAAAGAAGCACCTGATCGATATCTACCTGCCGATTAAAGAATTGTAAGAAAAAAAGCGCCGCAAACGGCGCTTTTGCTTTTGTATTAACTAAACGAAGATATTTTCTTTTCGGTTGACGATGAAAAAACCTTTTTCGTTCAGCGTGTTTTCACGATTATAGGTCAACGGCGTTTTGTCCATCTGCATCATGATGCCGCCCGCGCATTCCACGACGGCTTGCATGGCGCAGGTGTCCCATTCACAGGTCAGCCCGAATCGGTAGTAGATATCGGCGCTGCCCGCTGCCACCAAGCACCCCTTTAGGGATGAGCCGTAAGAAACCAGCTCGGTGATCTTGTCCTTATTGGCTTCCATCATTTCGTCCAGCTTTTCGGAGCGGTGGGACTTGGAGGCCACGAGTTTCAGGTTTTCGGTGTGGCTGGTGACGCTTAAAGGCGTCACATGACCGTCTTTGTCCTCCAGATATGCTCCCGCGCCCTTCAGCGCAAAGTAGAGCTCCTCCAAAACCGGCGCATACACCACGCCCATCATCGGTTCGCCGTTTTTAGCCAGCGCGATATTCACGGTGAATTCACCGTTTTTCTTGACAAATTCCTTGGTGCCGTCCAGCGGGTCGATGATGAAGCAGTATTTTTCCTTGAGGCGCGAAAAGTCGTCCTTTTCCTCTTCGCTCAAGTAGGCGACGTCCGGGAACTCAGCCTTAAGACCCGCCAGAATCAAATCGTTGGCGGCTTTGTCGGCCTGGGTCAGGGGCGACGCGTCGTCCTTCAATTCCACATCAAAATCCTGACGGTAGATATCCATAATTGCGGCGCCGGCCTCGTAAGCCAGCATCTTGGAAAGCCGCAGTGCTTTTTCTGTATCCATGAGCTCGTTTCTTTCGCTTATTTTTTATAGGGTGCCAAGTTTCTCCAGCGCCTTGATCACCATATCAACGGCCTGATCGATGGTGATTTCGGATGTATCCACGACAATCTCAGCATCCACGGGCGCTTCATACGGGTCGGAGATGCCGGTAAAGTTCGGAATCTCGCCTGCGCGGGCTTTTTTGTAAAGGCCCTTCACGTCACGCGCTTCGCAGACTTCTAAAGGTGTGGACACATAAATTTCGACGAAATCGCTGCCGACGATGTCGCGCGCCTGCGCCCGGTCGGATATATAGGGCGAAACAAAGGCGGTGAGCACCACCAGACCGGCCGTGTTCATCAGCGCAGCCACTTCTGAGATGCGGCGGATGTTCTCCACGCGGTCGGATTCGGTGAAGCCGAGGTCCTTATTCAGGCCGTGGCGGATGTTGTCACCATCCAGCAGCATGGTGTGTTTGCCCATGGCCACCAGTTTCTTCTCCAGCGCGTTGGCCAGTGTGGATTTGCCCGAGCCCGAAAGGCCGGTGAACCACAGCGTACAGGGCTGTTGACTCTTCTGGTTGGCGCGGAAGTCCTTGGTGATGTCGGTGTCCTGCCAGACCACGTTTTCGGAACGGCGCAGGCTGTGCGCTATGACGCCGCATGCGCTGGTCATATTGGATACGCGGTCGATCAGGATGAACCCGCCGAGCACGTTAGTCTTTTCAAATTCGTCGAAAACGATGGGTTTGCTGGTGATGATGTCGCAGGACGCGATTTCGTTTTTAATCAGCTTTTTGGCGGATAAGTGGCTTCCCGTGTTGATATCTAATTTGTACTTGATGTTTAGAACCGTGGCCGGAATGGTCATGGTACCGCATTTCAGGATATAGTTGCGGCCGGCCACCAGATGGTCGTTGTCCATCCAGAGCAGGTTGGCGTTGAACATATCCGAAACAATCGGTTTTTCGTCCTTCACCAGCACGCATCCGCGGCTGATATCGATTTCACGATCCAACTGGATGGTCACCGGCTGTCCCGCGACCGCGCTGCTCACGTTTTTGTCGCCGACAAAAATGCTCTTCACCCTGGCGGTTTCTTCATTGGGGAGCGCCAGAATTTCATCGCCCACTTGAATTTGGCCGCCTTCAATCTGCCCCTGAAAACCGCGGAAGGTATGGTCGGGCCGGCAGACGCGCTGGACCGGCATGACAAAGCTGTGCTGAACCGCGTCGGTCTCCACGTCGATGTTCTCAAGATAGGTCAAAAGCGGGCCGCCCTTGTACCAGGGGGTGTTGGGGGAACTCAGCGTCAGATTGTCGCCTTCGGTGGCCGAAACCGGAATCACGTGCAGTGTTTTAAAGTTATAGTTGGCGCTTAAGGATCGAAACTCCTGTTCAATCGCTTCAAAGCGCGTTTTGTCATATTCGATGAGGTCCATCTTGTTGACCGCCAGAACCACGTGGCGGATGCCCATCAGCGCGCAGATGCGCGTATGGCGGCGAGTCTGGACAGCTACGCCGTTGGACGCGTCCACCAGAATGATGGCGAGGTCGGCAAACGAAGCGCCGACAGCCATGTTGCGCGTGTATTGTTCGTGTCCGGGGCAATCGGCCACGATAAAACTTCTCTCTTCGGTGGTAAAGTAGCGATAGGCCACGTCGATGGTGATGCCCTGTTCGCGTTCGGCCATGAGACCATCCAAAAGCAAAGAATAGTCGATGGCGCCGCCGCGGCTGCCCACCTTGCTGTCCAGCTTCAGCGCGTTCTCCTGATCGGCAAACAGAAGCTTGGCGTCATACAGCATATGACCGATCAGGGTCGATTTTCCGTCGTCCACCGATCCGCAGGTCAGAAATTTCAGTATGCTTTTCATGTTTAAAAATACCCCTCCCGCTTTCTTCTTTCCATGCTGCCCGCCGCTTCGTTGTCGATCACGCGGCTGGTGCGTTCGCTGGCGATTGCGGCCAGAGTTTCGTCGATAATCTCATCCAGTGTATCGGCTTTGCTTTCAAAGCCGCCGGTGAGCGGGTAGCAGCCCAACGTTCTGAACCGAACGCTCTTGATCTCGGGGGTTTCGCCGGGGTTAAGGCGCATCCGGTCGTCATCCACCATGATGATGTTGCCGTCGCGGGTGACCACCGGACGTTCGGCGGCAAAGTAGAGCGGGACAATATCGATATTCTCGCGTTTAATATACTGCCATATGTCTTTTTCGGTCCAGTTGCTGATGGGGAAGACACGCATGCTCTCGCCCTTGTTGATGGCCGTGTTAAACAAACGCCACATTTCGGGGCGCTGGTTTTTGGGGTCCCATGCGTGTTCTTTGTTTCTGAAAGAAAAAATCCGCTCTTTGGCGCGGGATTTTTCCTCGTCGCGCCGTGCGCCGCCAAAGGCCGCGTCAAACTTATATTGGTTCAAGGCCTGTTTCAGCGCGGCGGTTTTCATGATGTCAGTGTAAGCGGCGCCATGGTCAAAGGGGTTTAAACCCTGTTTTACGCCGTCTTCGTTCGTGTATACAATCATTTCGATCCCGTGTTTTTTGGCGATATTATCACGGAAGGTAATCATCTCTTTAAATTTCCATGTGGTGTCGATATGCATAAACGGGAACGGGGGTTTCTCAGGGTAAAAGGCCTTCAGCGCCAGATGCAGCATGACCGAAGAGTCCTTGCCGATGGAATACAGCATGACCGGGTTGGCACATTCGGCCGCTACTTCGCGCATGATGTAAATGGCTTCCGCTTCCAGATTATCCAGATGGGACAGACTGCTCATAACTTCTCCTTTTTGGGGGCTTATTTCTTACGACTCAGTTTATAATAGAGGAAAACCTCTGGTTTTTCAAGTCAAACAAAAAGGATATGTGTTTATTTACATATCCTTAAAAGAACGATAAAGGTTTATTCTGCCGGATAGATTTCGGGCATCTGATTGATGGATGTCGGCAAGTGGCGCTCGATAATCTCCAGCAGGATGACATCCGGATGGGTCATCTCGATCAATTCGTCCAGCGGCAGAGCCGGGTCGCTTCCGCCGAACACATTGATATAATGAACGAAATAGTAATCCGAGAAAGTAGATTCGAAATAGGGGGTTAGCTGACCCGAAAAAGAATCGCCGAGGATCAGGACGCAGGCATCATTGGGCGCGCTGTCATTCCTGTAATACTGCAAGCCCTGCCAGGTGGTGTCGTCGGTTAAAAACACGGGGTCAACAGAACTTTTCGGTGTAAAATCGACGACAGTTTGTATGTCGTCATAGTTTCCGGCGTATCCCAGTGCTTTGGTCAGTTCATAATCATCAAAGGGTTCGATGCGATAGGAAGTCATCGAAATCGGCCGGTAGCTGGTTCCGTCGTCGGCGTTAATTTGGTCGATAATGCTGGCGTAACCGCAATAAGCGCCAAGCGCGGTCCAGTGCGCGTCGGTTTTGGGGTACAGGATATCGCCGTATTCGTCTTTGGCCGCCGCGATATCGGGATATAAATCGAACAGCAAATCCGCTCCGCCCTGCGCTTTGAAGATTTCAGCATATTTGGCGTATCCGTCGACGGTCATCCAGGCGGGCATATATTCGGGGTATACGTTTTCCTTGTTGGGTGGGACCACAAACAAAAACGCAATATCTTTTTCGTTTAGATAGGTCTTTAAAGCCGAAATTCGGGCGACATCTTTTTTGACCCAGTCTTCGTCGTAGTTAATAATCCGGCGATACTGGTCGATCTTGGCCGCGTGGACGTTGCCAAGAAACATCCATCCGTCCTTGCCCAGCACCACATAGTTTGGGTTGTTGGAAACGCCGATGGCGACATTGAGATGTGAAAACGCCGAAATGGCGGTTTTACGCAAACCTAAGTGATCCGAAAACCAGCTTTCAAGCGTGGCCAGCTTATCCGCCGAATTATAGACATCTACCAGCGTGGTGGCATAGCGTTTGTCCA
>CALMFG010000164.1 GCA_937863465.1 uncultured Clostridia bacterium | reverse complement strand
CTTGCCCGGCCCGTCGGTATTGGGAATCTGGTGCATCAGACCGTTTTCCTCGGCTCGGCGCAGTATCTCGTAAACCTCCGCTTTTTCCACCTGCCGGCCGCGTTTGGTACGGATGTAGTATTCGGCGGCATGCCCCATCTGGATGCACATATCCTCTTTTAAGTGCCCGCAGCCCTCGCCCATAATTTCGCGTGCCGTCCGGCAGGAGCAGTTGGAAACCGAAAAGATGTCGTGTTCTTCAATATGCTTGGAGAGTTCCTCGTAAGAAGCGCTTCGGCTTTCGCCGTCAATCGCTTTTTCAATCGGAATAACGCGCATGAGCCCAATGCCCACCGGCGTCATACCCGCCGTTCCCGCGCCGCGTACCCGTCCGTATGCCTCAAAGGCCTCGGCAATCTGCGGATATTTCTTCGGGTTGGTCGGATGATTCACCATCATCTCCATGATGCCCGGCACCCACGTGTCATACCAGAAGGTATCCTTGCCGTCGATGGTGTTGACAAAGCAAACGCCGGCGTCGGCCAGTTCCAGAAGCAGTTTATGGCATTCCTCGGTGGTTTTGCCCGTGCGTTCACTCACCGTTTCGGCTGTCACCTTTTCGCGGATGGCCATGGTCATGCAGGCTTCTGCCATGTCGTCCGAAACCACGGGTTCCAAAATCAAATATTCCGGCGCGTCATAATCATACGCCCCTGTTGAACCGGGCTTCTTTCGCCCGATGTGATTGGCGAGTGCCAAAATTTTCGGATTCCCTGCTTTGGTTCCGATCTGTTCCTTCATTATTTCAGCCATCGTTGTTTGCTCTCCTCATATTTTTTTAGTCGCCTGGACAGATACGGCGGCGTTTCCGCCGCCGTCCTTTTCATCCTTTTAACCGCGCCATGCTTTTACGGCGCTTCTTAACCATGCAATCCATTCATCCATTCCCTCACCGGTTCTGGATGAAATGGGGATGACTTTAGCGCTGGGGTTCAGCTGGTTAACGCGTTCTTTCACCGCTTCCAGATCAAAATCGAAATACGGCAGAACGTCCATCTTGTTGACCAGCACCACATCGCACACCGTGAACATCAGCGGGTACTTCAACGGTTTATCGTCTCCCTCAGGCACAGACAGAATCATCGCGTTTTTTGCCGCGCCGGTATCAAACTCCGCCGGGCACACCAGATTGCCCACGTTTTCCAGGATAGCCAAATCAATGCCCGCCACACCCAGTGCATCGACGCCCTGACGCGTCATACCCGCATCCAGATGGCACATGCCGCCGGTATGCAGCTGAATGACCTTGGCTCCGGTCTGCTGAATGGTGCGCGCGTCCACATCCGAATCGATATCCGCCTCCATCACGCCGATGCTGAATTCGTCTTTCAGCCGCGCAATGGTGCCTTCCAGCGTGGTCGTCTTGCCAGACCCCGGCGAAGACATCAGGTTTAAGAGGAATACGCCCTTTTCCTTCATCTCGCTTCGAAGCGCATCCGCTTCGCGGTCGTTGTCCTCAAAAACGCTCTGCTTTATTTCAAGTATCCTAAAATCATCCATTCAGTAGTTCTCCTATTCGGCCAGCTGCTTGATGGCCTTGTATTCTGCCAAATCCACAAACAATTCGCCTTTGTAGGGGTTGCGGTGGGTTTTCTTCGCTTTATAGATCATGTAAACAACCACTGCCACGTTGGCTAAAAGCGCCAGCAGGCTGATGGCAAAATAGATGTTCGGGTTGTACGTGGAGTCCACGCGGAAAGCGCCCGCATCCTGGAACATCGGGAAGGTCTGCGCAAACATACACCAAATGGCCAGCGTCTGAGCTCTGTGCTGCAGCCACGCGCCTTTGCCCAGCGTAAACGCGCACAGTGTGGGCGCCAAAAGCAGTGCCAAACCGCAGTACCAAGAATGGTTGGGCAGACAGTTGTAGGTGTAGGCAAAATTCCAAATGTCATAAGCAATAATCCAGAACCAGAGCATATCCGGCCACAGCATATCACGGCTGCCGTCCTTC
>CALMFG010000163.1 GCA_937863465.1 uncultured Clostridia bacterium | reverse complement strand
CCATCGGCATCATCGGTGGTGCGGACGGCCCGACCGCTTTATATGTCACGTCAAAACTCGCTCCCGACCTGTTAGGCCCGATTGCGGTAGCGGCGTACTCTTATATGGCGCTGGTTCCAATTATTCAGCCGCCCATCATGAAGGCTTGCACAACCAAAAAGAACCGCATGATCAAGATGGAACAGCTGCGCGATGTTTCCAAGACAGAAAAAATTATATTCCCGATTGCGGTAACCATCTTCATCGGTCTGATGCTGCCTGCGGCGATTCCGCTGGTCGGTATGCTGATGCTGGGCAACCTGTTCCGTGAATCCGGCGTGGTTGAACGCTTAAGCAAAACGGCGCAGAATGAGCTCATCAATATTGTAACGATATTCTTAGGACTGACCGTTGGCGCGACAGCCGAAGCGACGATTTTCTTGAAGCTTCAGACATTGTATATCATCGTCCTTGGACTGTTTGCTTTCGGCTTTGGCACGTTCGGCGGCGTAATCTTTGGTAACATCATGTGCAAATTCTCGGGCGGCAAGGTTAACCCGCTCATCGGTTCTGCCGGTGTTTCTGCGGTTCCCATGGCGGCCCGTGTATCGCAAAAAGTGGGACAGAAGGACAATCCGTCCAACTTCCTTTTGATGCATGCGATGGGTCCGAATGTGGCGGGCGTTATCGGTTCGGCGGTTGCGGCCGGCGTACTGCTTTCGCTCTTCGGTTAAAAAATTACGGAGGATAGATAAATGGGTAAAAAAGTTTTTATCACCGACACCATTTTGAGAGACGCGCATCAGTCTCAGGCGGCTACCCGTATGACGACTGCTGAAATGGTACCCGCGCTGGAAATGCTGAATAAAGCGGGCTACTGGTCTTTAGAAATGTGGGGCGGTGCGACATTTGACTCCTGCTTGCGCTTCTTAAATGAAGACCCGTGGGAAAGATTGAGAATTATCAAAAAACATTGTCCCGACACCAAAATGCAGATGCTGCTTCGCGGCCAGAATATCTTGGGCTACAGGCACTACTCAGACGACGTAGTGGATGAGTTTGTCAAAAAGGCCATTGAAAACGGTATCGACGTAATTCGTATTTTTGACGCGCTGAACGACGTCAGAAATATGAAAAAAGCGATTGATGCGACCAACAAGTATAAGGGATGGTGCGAAGTCGCCATTTCCTACACCAAGAGCCCGGTTCACACCGACGAATATTTCGTCAAACTGGCACAGGAACTGGAAAAGATGGGCGCGCACTCAATCTGCATCAAAGACATGGCCAATCTGCTTCTGCCTTATGAAGCGTATGATCTGGTTTCCGCAATGAAAAAGGTTGTTAAAGTGCCGATTCACCTGCATACGCACAACAAATCCGGCACTGGCGACATGACCTACTTAAAGGCGATTGAAGCGGGCGTAGACATCATTGACACCGCGCTGTCTCCGCTGGCCAACGGTACCGCCCAGCCGACCACTGAATCCATGGTGGCCACGCTGAAAGGTACACCGTACGACACCGGCATGGATTTGGTTCTGCTGAACGAAATCGCTAAGCATTTCAAAAAAGTGGCGAAGCGCTTGAAGGATGACGGTTTTATCAAAGACGATTCGCTGTCTGTTGATATCAACACGCTGATTTACCAGATTCCGGGCGGAATGTACTCCAACCTGCTGGATCAGTTGGACAAAGCCAACGCGCTGGATAAGCTTCAGGACGTTCTGAATGAAGTTCCGAAAGTCAGAAAAGAATTCGGATATCCGCCGCTGGTTACACCGACTTCTCAGATTGTCGGCACCCAGGCGGTTCTGAACATTCTGGCCGGCGAACGCTACAAGATGGTTACCAATGAATCTAAAGCACTGCTTCGCGGCGAGTACGGTCAGCTTCCGGCACCAGTGGACGAAAAAATCCGCAAAAAATGCATCGGCGATGCTAAAGTCATCACCGGCAGACCGGCTGATGAGCTTGCGCCTGAAATGGATAAATTACGTGAAGAGATTAAAGAGTATATTGAGCAGGATGAAGATGTGCTGTCCTATGCACTGTTCCCGCAGGTTGCTCTGAAGTTCTTTGAACAAAGAAAAGCGCAGAAGTACAAGATTGATTCTGAGCTGTTGGACAAAGAAAATCTGGTTCACCCGGTTTAATTAAACAAAACAGGAGCAGTGCCGATAGATGGACACTGCTCCTTTTGTTTTAAAAAAATATGATGTTTAGATATTTTTCGGAAGCCTTTTTTGAACGGCAAAGGCGATAGTCGCTGCGATGAGCGCTTTAACGATATCAATCGGCAGATACAGGGTGCAGAAGGCGAGGATGACCTGATTTAGGGACCAATCCATGCCGAGCACGCGATTGAAGATGATATACCCATAGGGTACGCCGACCAGATAGATAATCAGCACACCGAACAGCGCGGTTAAAAACAGCAGAAAGATATTCCTGGACTTCATATGCTTAACGAGCAGAGCAATCAGCCACGCGGCCAGAATGAACCCGATGAGGAAGCCAAAAGTCGGCTTTAGGACGTAAGCAAATCCGCCGCCTTCGGTGAAAACCGGAAGCCCAACCAGGCCGATGAAGACATAAACAGCCTGCGCGGCAAAGGCATAGACCGGTGGCAGCAACAGACCCGTGAACAGGACAAACATCACCTGCAGGGTGACAGGCGTCATGGTGGGGGGCAGAGGAATCTTAAACCATGCGGAAATGGCCATCAGCGCCGAAAAAATGGCCGCCAGAATGATGTATCTTAAGCGGTTCCTGGAATTATTCAAATGACGGACTCCTTATACGACTAAATTTTCTGAAAGCATGATAATATATATTCAATCTAATGTCAACTATAAATATAAATAGAGGTTGACATTAAAATACATAGTAAAATACTCGGAAATATTAAATTTCTTTAAATTAAATCTCAGCCGTTTGACAATTTTTATTAAATGATTAAAATAGGAATGAGAGTGGAGGCTTTAATACTTGGAATTCAATAGACTGAAATGTGAAGACAAAGACCGTTTTAAAGAAGTAGTCAAAAGGCATTACTATCAGAATGCAGAGAGTTCCTTTACCAATATGTTTCTTTGGTCAGAACCCTATCATATTGAAATCGCGTATGGAGAATATGCCATGTATGCGCGGTTTCAGGCAGTAGACGGCGAAGTCAGCTATCTGGCACCGTATCTCTATGATTTTGATGCACCGATTAAGCTGGCGCTGAAGGAACTACGGACGCATATCCACGCAGAAGGCAAGACTTTTTGTATCAAAGGCGTGGTTAAGGACATCAAGGAAAAGATTGAACGGGAGATTCAGGCGGATTTCAAATTTTTTGAAGACCGTAACAACTTTGAGTATATTTACTTATCGGAAGACTTGATCACGCTGGCTGGCAAGAAGCTGCACGCCAAGCGCAACCATATCAATTACTTTGAAAAGAATTTTACGTACGAATATCGGCCGTATGATAAATCCCTAAAAGATGAATGCATCGCGCATATCGAAGACTGGGTGGACCATAAGGACGACATGAAGAGCTTGCGCGACGAAATCGGTGTGCTGAATACTATACTCGATAATTACGATAAAATGGATGTGAAGGGCGCCGTGGTGCTGGTAAACGGCAAGGTGGAGGCGCTGACCTTTGGCGAAGCGCTGAACGCGGATACCGCGATCATCCATATTGAGAAAGCGAACCCTGAGATACGCGGGCTGTACCCGTATATCAACCGCGAATTTGTGGCCAGGGAATGGGCAGAGTATAAATACATCAACAGAGAGGAAGACATGGGGTTGGAGGGACTGAGAAAAGCCAAACTCTCCTACAACCCGGTCACCATGGTGGAAAAGTACTCGTGCTCGGTTGATGGTGATTGTGATGGAATATAGACAGATAACGGAAGCAGACCTGCCCCAGGCGAAGCTGCTTTGGAAGCAGGCATTTAACGACAGTGATGCATATATCGACTTTAATTTTGAACGGAATATCGATTTAAGCTTTTCTTTAGGCGGCTTTGACAGGGAACGTCTGGCCACAATGCTGTATATGATGAAAAAGACATTGGCCTGTACGCTGACGGGAAATCGGGTCGATGTCTATTTTATTGCGGGCGTGGCGACCGACGAAGCCTATCGCCGACAGGGATTGGCTTCGGTAATTTTGAACTCTGCCTTAGAAATGCTTTATGCAATGAAGGTACCCGTGGTATATCTCTACCCGTTTGAACATCAGTTTTATAAGAAGCAAGGGTATCACACGATTTCGTGGATGAAAAAAGTGACGCTCGGCAAAACTAAATTCCCTGACACGCAGGACGATATTGTCATCAGAAACTACAGCCGGAAAGAATGGCCAAAGCCGGAACTTCTGCTGGACATGTATAATCATTTTGCCAAGCGAAAACGCAGCTATTTTTTGCGGACAAAGACGACATTTATCGACATGCTGGACACCATGGCGGTCGATGACGGTCGGGCCAGTGTGCTGTATCGAAACGAACAGCCCATCGGATATGCGCTGTATTATTTGAAGAAAAAAAAGATCGTCAGCGTAGAGACGCTGTTTATCGATGAAGAGGCTGCCAAAGCGGGCATCAGCGCGATGCAGAAAAAATTCAGCGGTGAAATCTTTGTGGATGATTCTTTTGAAATTCCGGACGCGGAGACTGAAGAATACGCGATGATGCATATCGTCAATATGGAAGAAGCAAAACGCGTTTTCGGCGCCAAAACCGTTGAAGATATTCTCGGCATTGAAGTGATGATACTTGAACAATATTAAAAAATCGTTTATAATCGCTGGGATGACCGCCGCCTGGGTTAAAGAGGCGGTTTTTCTATGCAGCGAATTACGATAGCCTTAAAAGAAAGATTGAAAATCTTGCTAATGGGTATGGATTCGACTATTATATAATTAATAACCTGACTTAAGAACAGAAGAAAGAGGACAAATTTGAACAAAAAACAAGAGGATTTACGCATCATTCCGCTCGGCGGAGTGGGTGAAATCGGCAAGAATATGACGCTGATTGAGTACGGCAACGACATGATTATGATCGACTGCGGGCTCATTTTCCCAAGGGATGATATGCTCGGCGTTGATTATGTTCTGCCGGATATCACCTATGTAGAAAAAAATATTGATAAATTGAAAGCCGTATTTATCACACACGGACACGAGGACCACATTGGCGCACTGCCCTATCTGGTAGAGAAACTGAAAGTACCGATCTATGGCACACGCTTTACCAATGCGCTGATTCGTACCAAATTTGAAGAACATGAGATTGTCAAAAAGGATTTATATGATATTAAGGTGACCGATACGATTGAAGCGGGCGTTTTTAAGCTGACGCCTATCAAGGTCAGCCACAGCATTGACGACGCAGTGGCCTACGCCATTGAAACACCGATGGGCACCATCGTGCATACCGGCGACTTCAAGGTGGACTACACCCCGGTGGACGGCAAGGTCATCGACCTCGCCAAATTCGCCGAACTCGGCACCAAGGGCGTTTTGCTTCTGATGGCCGACAGCACCAACGCGCAGACAGTCGGATATACCATGAGCGAAAGCATCGTGGGCGATTCATTCGAGAACCACTTTAAAAAAGCCAACGGACGTATCATCATCGCGACGTTTGCTTCTAACATCCACCGTCTCCAGCAGATTGTGGACGCGGCCAAGCATTTTAACCGAAAAATCATCTTCACTGGAAGATCTATGGTGCGTATCGCGGGCGTAGCCAAGGAACTCGGTATATTGACCATCGACGAAAAAATGGTTGTCGAACTGGAGCAGATTAATTCGCTGCCCGACAAAAAGGTCACATTGATTACCACGGGTTCGCAGGGCGAGCAGATGGCGGGACTCACACGCATGGCGGCCGGCGAACACGCCAAGGTCACCATCAAGGAAGGCGATACGGTCATCATCTCGGCGTCGCCTATCCCGGGGAACGAACGCGGTGTGGCCGATGTCATCAATCTCTTACATCACAAGGGCGCGCATGTTATCAATGAAGCGGGCGCGGATGTGCATGTTTCGGGTCACGCGTGTCAGGAGGAATTAAAGCTCATCCATACGCTGACCAAACCGAAATACTTCATTCCGGTGCACGGCGAGTTTAAGCACCTGTATAAGCACGCCGAGCTGGCCGAGGATTTGGGCATCAAGCGCAAAAACATCTTCATCCCCGAAATCGGCATGCCGATTGAAATTGGGTATAACCGCGCGCAAATCGGCAAAAAAGTGCCGTCCGGACGCGTGCTGATTGACGGACTCGGCATCGGCGACGTGGGCAATGTGGTCTTAAAAGACAGACGGTTGTTAAGCCAGGATGGACTTCTAGTGGTCATTGTGGCGGTGGACAAGCAGACGGGAACACGGATTTCGGGACCCGAAATCATCTCCCGCGGATTCGTCTATGTGAAGGAATCGGAAGGGCTGATCCAAAACGCCAAGGATTTGGTGATGGATATCGTCAGCGAATCGGAAGGCAAAAAGATGCGCGACTGGACCGCGATTAAACCGCGGATTAAGAAAGAACTGCGCGACTACCTGTACGACCAGACACAGAGAAGCCCGATGATCCTGCCTGTGATTATTGAGATTTAAGAGGTGAACCGATGTACGTATACGACAAAGCCAACGAACTGGCGTCCAGCATCCGGCAAAGCGACGTGTTTAAGGAATATAAACGCACCAAGGACATCGCGCTGGCTGACGAAAAAAACAAAGCGCTGGTGAAAGACTACAAAACCATGCAGCTGCAGGCGCAAACGGCCTATATGACCGGGCAGGAACCCGCACAGGAACTGATGGAGCGGATGACCAAGCTCGGCGAGGTGCTGCAGTTTAACCCGGATGTATCGGCATATCTTTTGGCCGAATATAATTTCAATACGCTGATCGGAGATATCTACAAGATTATCGGCGACGCGTGCGAACTGGATTTGGACATGTTTAAGGAGTAAGCGATGAATAACGATATCGAAAGCACCCGAGAGCATACAAAAATCGTGGATAAACGCGCGATTAACCAGCAGGCGGACGCAAAATCGCGGTTGGCTTCGCCGCTTCTGGGCACGGTGCGTTCCATCATGATTACACTGGTCAGCTTGTGGCTGGCGATGATGATTGTGATCGGCGCGTACTATGTGTTAAAGCATAATTACTTTGACCCGGTAGACAAAAACGATACCACGCCGATACGCGTGGAAATCCCGCTGGGCTCGTCGCTGTCGTCCATCTCGGATGTGCTTTACGAAAAAGGTATCATCCGCAATACGGCGGTTTTTAAGTTGTACGTGGATTTCAACGATATGTCCTCTAAGATGCAGGCGGGCACATATGATTTGAACAAAACCATGACGATGGATGACGTCATCGCCATTCTGGGCAACGGCACCACCAATATATCAGTCACTTCTTTTACGGTCACCGAAGGCATGACAGTGAATGACATGGCGAATATGTTTGTGGACGCGGGCATACTGGACGATAAGACGGATTTCTTGGAGATTTGCGAGACGGGCGTCGGCGTGGACAGCTTGGAGTTTCTGAGCTCTGACACTGACGTGGACGAAACCGCGCAGGCCGCGGCCAGCGGACAAACCCATGTCAAGTTCATGCTGGAAGGCTACCTGTTCCCGGACACTTACGAAATATTCATCAATTCCGCACCTGAGACCATCGTCAACAAAATGCTGAATCGTTTTCAGGAAGTGTTCACCAGCGACTATATTACGCGCGCCGATGAGATTGGTATGAGCATTTCCGAAGTGGTGACGCTGGCTTCCATCATTGAGCGCGAAGGCAAGCCGCAGGACTTTAAGAAGATTTCGGCTGTATTCCACAATCGGTTAAAGAAGGATGACAAACTGCAATCCTGCGCCACGCTGCAATATGTGACCGGCATTAAGAAACTGCAGTTTGACCAGACCGAGATGGATACAACCTCACCCTACAACACCTATTTAAACGCCGGACTGCCGGTGGGCCCAATCTCCAACCCGGGCAAACAGGCCATTGAAGCGGCGCTGTACCCGGACGAAGATTATCTGGCCGAAGGATATTACTTCTTCTGCTCGAAAGACCCCGAAAGCGGAGAGCTCGCCTTTGCCAAAACCTACGCTGAACATCAGGCGAATGTGGCGAAATATGAAGACCTTTGGGCGGCGTACGACGCCAGCCAGGGCAATTAGAATTTGGAGTTTTGATTGAAAGAACAACTGGAACTGCTCGCTCCGGCGGGCAATATCGAATGTTTGAATACGGCGTTCTACTTTGGCGCCGACGCAGTATATCTATCGGGAAAGGCCTACGGTTTACGTGCCTTTGCCGATAATTTTTCGCTGGAAGACCTGACTGAGGCGTGCAGGAAAGCGCACGCGATGAAGAAGAAGGTCTATCTGGCCAGCAACGCGGTTTTTCACGAGGATGATTTTACTGGATTTGATGAATACTTAAAACAGGTGAATAAGGCAGGTATCGACGCGCTGATTATCTCCGACCCCGGCGTGGTTTTGGCGGCCAAAGAGACACTGCCCGATATGCCGATTCATCTATCGACGCAAGCCAGCACGACCAATGCGCATGCCGTGAAGTTCTGGCACAAAATCGGCATCAGCCGTATTATCGTGGCGCGTGAGGCGGGACTATCCGACATCCGGCGCATGAAGGACGCGGTGCCCGAGATGGAGCTGGAGGCCTTTGTGCACGGCGCCATGTGCATCTCCTATTCGGGAAGATGCCTTTTTTCGGATTTCACCACCGGTCGAAGCGGCAACAAGGGCGAATGCGCCCAGCCCTGCCGCTGGCAGTACTATGTGCAGGAAGAGAAGGACGGCGCGCTGTTCCCGGTGTTTGGCGATGAGCGCGGCACATATCTTTTTAACTCCAAAGATTTGATGATGATTGAGCATATGGACAAACTGATTGACGCCGGCGTCACCTCGTTTAAAATCGAGGGCCGGATGAAATCGGCCTATTATGTGGGCAGTGTGGTTCGGCTGTACCGTGCCGAAATCGATAAGGTCTTACGCGAGGGAAAAGCGTATACATTTGACAACGCCGTTCTGGAAGAGATGGCCAAATGCGGCACGCGTGAATATACGACGGGATTCTTCCTTGGCAACCCGATGGGCGAAGGACAGGACTTAGTGCATACGGCCGACCTGAAACCCTCGATTTTCATTGCACGTGTGCTGGAAGACGCGGCGGATGGAAAAGTGACCATCGAACAGCGGAATAAGTTTATATTGGGTGATTCTCTGGAAGCGATGAACCCGAACGCTTCTTTTCCGGAATTTACGGTGGATAGCATCGTCGATTCGGACGGGCAGGCACAGGAAAGTGCGCCGCATCCCAAACAGACACTGGTTATCAACTGCCCGCATCCCTTGAAAAAGGGCGATATTTTAAGAAAAAACCAACTGTAATACAGACGGAGAAATTTACAGCAAAAGAGGAGAAGGGAATTGAAATCAAAAGAAAGACTGGCGGACTTGTCACTCATCGTAGTGTCTTTTTTATGGGGCGCGGGATTCATCGCCGTCCAGTACGCCATCCGGTCGGGCCTGCCGGTATCGCTGATTGTGGCCATGCGGTTCATCTTAGGGGGCTTGGCGGTATTCGCGATTCAGCCCAAAACCATATTGGGAATAAAAAAGCAGGAGCTGATTACCGGCGTGGTGGCTGGAGTCCTGCTGTATTTTTCGTTTTTGACACAGACGCTGGGGCAGGCGCTTTCTTCGGTCTCCAATGCGGCGTTTATCACGGCGATCTATGTGGTGCTGGTACCGTTCATCATCTGGATATTCAAAGGCCATCCGCCTAAACTCAAGATGTTCATATTGGTGTTCACCACCCTTATCGGCGTGTTTGTTCTGACCTATCAAAAAGGGCAGAGCATCATCTCGTTCAGCGTCGGCGATTTACTTTTAATCCTCTGCGCCATCGGCTTTGCGGCGCACATCGCATACCTTGGTACCAAGGCGCGGGATTTTAACCCCATCAGCATCACGTTTTTGCAGATGATGACCGCAGGGGTGCTGGGCGCGTTTGTTTTTCTGGCCAAGGACATGCCGGCGGCGGCTTCGCCGGACATCAACTGGCATTCGGGGATCATGGCGGTCGTGTATCTCGGTCTCATCAGCTCGGCGGTCTGTTATTTTCTCCAGACCTGGGCACAGACCATCACTTCGCCATCTAAAGCCGCGATTATGATGAGCATGGAATCCGTGTTCGGTTCGCTGTTCTCAATCCTTATCGGACTGGAAGCCTTTCGCGTCAATGTGCCGGTCGGCGGGTTGATTATCTTCGGCTCCGTCATCCTGTCCGAACTGGATTTAAAACGGCGAAAACGCAGCGAAACGCATGTGTGTGAGGAATAAAAAGTGCTTGTAAATATCAGAAGTTTATGGTAATATAAACATGAATTTAGAGGACATGCGAAAGAGTGGGTTTACCCGCTCTTTTCACTTGTTGGAGAGAAATTTTGGAGAGATAAGCGATTGGCAAAAAAAGTTGAAGAATTGACCGCTGAGCTGGCACAGCCGATTTTGGACCGCAACGGGTTTGAACTCATCGATTGTGAATACGTGAAGGTGGGTCAGGAATATACGCTGACACTGTATATCGATAAGCCGGGCGGCATCACGCTGGATGACTGCGAACTGGTCAGCCGAGAGCTGGAAGTAATGCTGGATGAGGCCGACCCGATTGAAAACGAATATATCTTAAGCGTATCGTCACCCGGGCTGGACAGGGCCCTGAAGACCGAGAAGGATTTTAAACGCAACATCGGCAAAAAAATCTATATTAAAACTTATCGGGCCATCGGAAAGAAAAAAGAATTTGTGGCGGTGCTGTCGGCTTACGATGACGACACGGTGACCATCACATTGGACAAAAAGGAAACCCGCTTAAACCGCGGTGAAATCGCTGTGATTAAACAGCATATTGATTTTTAAAAGGTTAAACGAGGAGAACTATGAACGAACAATTCATTTATGCTTTGGAAGAGCTGGAGCAGGAAAAAGGCATCAATAAAGAGATTCTAATCGAGACCATCGAAGCGGCTCTGATTTCGGCTTACAAGAAGAACTTTGGGTCGTCCGAAAACGTATATGTCAACATCGACCAGAACACGGGCGACATCAAAGTGCTGTGTGCCAAGACCGTTGTGGATGAAGTGGCAAACCCCAGCGATGAAGTCGGTCTGGAAGAAGCCAAAATGAAAAACGCGGCGTATGAAGTGGGCGATCGGATGGAGTTTGAAGTGACGCCTGCGGCTTTCGGCAGACTGGCCGCACAGACCGCCAAGCAGGTGGTCATGCAGAAAATCCGCGAAGCCGAACGGGGCGTTATATTTGAGCAGTACACCGAAAAAGAAGGCGAAGTGCTGACGGCTGTGGTTCACCGCATCGACAAATCCAAAGTGTTTTTAGAGATTGGCAAAGCTGAGGGGCTGATGCTGCCTTCCGAATGCATTCGCACCGAACATTTAGCCGTTAACGAGAAAATAAAAGTATATATCACCGAAGTCAAAAAAACATCCAAGGGACCGCAGATTATGGTTTCCCGTACGCACCCCAACCTGGTGGCGCGGTTGTTTGAGATGGAAGTGCCTGAAATCAAACAGAATATTGTTGAGATAAAAAACATCGCGCGGGAAGCGGGTTTCAGAACGAAAATTTCCGTGGCGGCCAACGAGGACAATGTGGATCCGGTCGGCGCCTGCGTGGGCCAGAAGGGCTCGCGTATTGAGCGCGTCGTGGATGAGCTGAAAGGCGAAAAAATCGATGTGATTCCGTGGAGCGAAGATTCGGTGGAATACATCGCCAACGCCTTACGCCCGGCCAAGGTCGTGATGGCACAGGTGGATGAGTTTGAACGTGCGGCCAAGGTCATCGTTCCTGATAACCAGCTTTCTCTGGCCATCGGCAGGGAAGGTCAGAACGCGCGTCTGGCGGCCAAATTGACCGGATGGAAAATCGACATTAAGAGCCAGTCTCAGATTGAAGGCGCCATCTTCAACCGAAATTCCGGCGAAAGCATTTTAGATGACGAGATGGAAGCGATGGAAGTGGACGACACGATAGACGAAGTGGTCAGCGCGGCACAGGATGCGGTGACCGAAGAGATTGAAGTTGCGGCCAAGAAAGCGCACAGCGCGGTTGACGATGGTCTCAGTGATGTTCAGCAGGCCGCCGACAAAGCGTTGGAGGAATTGGAGGACGTCAATCTGGACGACCTGCTCGCAGATATTGAAGAGGAACTTGAGGGATAGAATTGACCGTACAGAAAAAGAAAAAAATCCCGACCCGGATGTGCATCGCCTGCCGAGAAAATATTGAGAAGCGGGAGCTCATCAGGGTCGTACGTGTGGATGACCATACACTGGTGGTGGACGAAACCGGCAAAGCCAATGGACGCGGCGCATATATCTGCCCCAAGCTGGAATGTCTGGAGAAAGCCAAAAAAACCAAGGCTTTCAGCCGCGCATTGGAAGTTGATATGTCCGAAGACCTGTACAATGCGCTAAAGCGGGTGATCTTAAGACGTGAGCTATAGTGACTTTTGCAACCTGCTGGGCTTGGGCCTGCGCGCGGGGAAATATGAACTGGGGTCGATGGCCTGCGAGAAAGCGGCCAAGCGCGGACGGCTGTTTCTGCTTTTGCTGGATGAATCCAGCGCACCGCGCACCATCAAAAATTATCATTCACTTTGCCAGGAGAATGGTGTAGAATTATTGATGATGCCGCCGGGAAGCTTTCAGGCACAGACCGGATTTGCCTACCAGGTGGTGGGCGTAAAAGATGAACAATTCGCCAAGGCGTTGATAGATAAAATGAACCGTCCTTAAAGGGAGAAGTAAATGAGCAAACTGAGAGTACTTGAGATTAACAAACAGCTGAAAACCAGCGCGGACGAAAAGATTAAATCCTACAATGATTTAATCAAGGACACGCAGGACAGTATTGCTGTTGCCAAAAAGCTTGAAGCCGAAATGATTAAGAAGTCGAAGGAACAGGCCGAAGAAAACCGCATTAAACGGGAACACGAAGAACGCCTTGAGCGGGAACGTAAAGCCGCGGAAGAACAGAAAGCCCAGAAAGAAGCTTTAGCGGCCAAAGAGGCCGAAGAAGCCAAAGAAAAAGCGGAAAAGAAAATAGCCGAAGAAAAGAAAGCGGCGGAAGAGAATAGAACGGCGGAAGAAACGGCAAAAAAAGCCGAAGCTAAAAAAGTGGAGGCCGTAAAAGAAGAGACCGTAAAAACGCAGCCTGTAGAGACAAAAGCGCCGACTCAGCAAGCCAGACCTCAGGCGTCCAGAAGCGGCGCAGATACAAGGCCCGGCGCTGGAAAACCGCCGGTAAGAACCGACAAAAGACCGCCGATGGACAATCGGTCTAAACCATATCCGGGCAAAGACAAACCGAAACCGCAGGCTGTCGGCGAAATACCTGTTGACATTGTTGCTGCTGGTAAAGGTCGGCCCGAAAGAAAACCCGACGTTAAAAAACGCGTGGATGACGACTATACGGCAAGGCCGGATCACAAGAGCAAATCGACCGGTTTTCAAGCTGTTCAGGGCAATTCTCCTTTTGGCAACAAACAGGCCGCCAGCGGAAAATCTGCCGGCAAAGGACAGACTGGCAAAACCGGAGCAACCAAGCGCTCGGGCAAACAGAACTTTAACCCCAACAATATCGATATCTTCCAGGACGACGCCCGGATGCGCGGCCCACGGAAGAGCAAGAAGTTTAAAGAAAATATCGTGATTGAAACAAAAGTCATCGACAGCGCCGTCATCACCACCAGCGAAGTATCAGTTAAATCGCTGGCCGAAAAGACAGGCAAGCCAGTCACCGATATTCTAAAGAAACTGATGCTGCTCGGTGTGATGGCCACCATCAATTCCGAGATAGATTTTGATACCGCTCAGTTGGTATGCGGAGATTTTGGTATTAAGCTGGAACAGAGACTTGAAAAAACCGCAGAAGACGCGCTGGATGACGAAGACACAGTGGATGACGAGAAGGATCTCGTCAAACGCCCGCCGGTAGTCACCATCATGGGCCATGTTGACCATGGTAAGACCTCACTGCTGGACGCGATTCGGAAAACCAAGGTAACCGAAGGCGAAGCGGGCGGCATTACACAGCATATCGGTGCTTATACCGTTATGCATAAAAATGAACACATCACGTTTTTGGATACTCCGGGACACGAAGCGTTTACCGCCATGCGTGCCAGAGGCGCGCAAGCCACGGACATTGCGATTCTGGTGGTTGCGGCGGATGACGGCGTGAAGCCCCAGACCGTGGAAGCGATTAACCACGCCAAGGTGGCCGGAGTTCCAATTATTGTTGCAATCAATAAAATTGATAAACCCGGCGCCAGCGTTGAAAAAATCAAGCAGGAGCTGACCGAGTATAACCTACTGGCCGAAGAATGGGGCGGCGATACCATCATGGTCCCGGTATCCGCCAAAACCATGGAAGGCCTCGAAAAACTACTGGAGATGATTCTTCTGGTAGCCGAGGTTCTGGAGCTGAAAGCCAACCCCAACCGTTTGGCTAAAGGTACGATTATCGAAGCCAAATTGGATAAAGGCCGCGGCCCGGTTGCCACGGTTCTGGTCACAAACGGCACATTGAAAGTCACCGACATGATTGTCGCAGGAAC
The DNA here is from genome assembly GCA_937863465.1 of uncultured Clostridia bacterium. Classification (GTDB taxonomy): domain Bacteria; phylum Bacillota; class Clostridia; order Christensenellales; family CALMFG01; genus CALMFG01. Next base: position 2,411 of record CALMFG010000163.1, on the reverse strand, counting down.
AGCTTCCGGCCGTATCCGCGCCATGGTGAACGACGACGGCGAACCGGTCAACGAAGCCGGCCCGTCCATCCCTGTGGAAGTCATCGGTTTTGGTGAAGTTCCGGCCGCTGGGGATACATTGCACGCGGTTGAGATGGATAAGCTTTCGCGCAAAGTCGTAGAAGAGCGCAAAGATAAACAAAAAGCGGAGAAGCTCAAGAACCTGTCCAAGGTCAGCCTGGATGATCTCTTTGATAAGATTGCCGAAGGCAATTTGAAGAATCTGAATATCGTCGTTAAAGCAGACGTACAGGGCTCGGCCGAGGCGATTAAACAGGCGCTTGAGAAAATTTCAAATAAAGAAGTGAAAGTCGTGGTTAAGCACGCGGCGGTCGGTGCCATCGCCGAAGCAGATGTTCTGCTGGCCAGCGTCGCCAACGCTATCATCATCGGGTTCAACGTACGGCCGGACAACATGGCGCGTGCGGCTGCCGAACGCGAAAACGTGGACATCCGGCTTTACCGTGTCATCTATGATGCGATTGAAGACGTGGAAAAAGCCATGGTCGGCATGCTGGATCCCGAGTACAAAGAGGAAATTCTGGGTCATGTGGAAGTGCGCGATCTGTTTAAAGTTTCCAGCGTGGGAACCATTGCGGGCAGCTATGTGCTGGACGGCAAAATCAACCGCAACGCACAGCTGCGGCTGCTTCGTGATAACATCGTCATCCATGAAGGCGCAGTGGGCACCTTAAGAAGATTTAAAGATGACGTAAAAGAAGTTAATGCCGGATATGAATGTGGTATTTCAATTGAAAATTACAACAATGTTGAAGTCGGCGACATCATTGAAGCGTTTGAAATGAAAAAAGTCGAACGTTAGAAAGATTACAGGAATTTGAAATGGCAGGAAACAGACAACGCCGGATAAACGGCGAAATGCAAAAAATTCTTGCTGATATTATACGTTTGGAGATGAAGGACCCCAGAATCTCGATGATGACCAGTGTCCTTCGGGTAGACGTCACCAACGACCTGTCCTACGCGACAGCCTATATCTCCGTATACGATAACGAAGAAATGCAGAAATCGACCATCAAGGCGCTTGAACACGCGCTGGGGTTTTTGCGTTCTGAGGTTGGCAAGCGATTGAATTTAAGAAAAACCCCGGAATTCCGCATCGTGCTGGATCATTCCATGGAGCAATCGGACAAAATATCCAAAATTCTGAATGATATCGGGGTAAGGGATGAGTAGAAAATACGAAGAGCTTTATCAGGCGATTAAATCCTCATCCAATATCATGATTGTGCCCCACAAATACCCGGACGGCGACGCGCTTGGATCGTCTCTGGCCATTTATATTGCCTTGAAACGCATGGGGAAAAACGTTTGGCTGATATCACATACCCCGATTCCATCCAAATATGCGTTTTTATCCGAAAACTATACGTTCCTGCCGCTGGAACTTGTTCCGTCCGACCTGGATTTGATTATCGGTGTGGACTGCGCGGACAAGGAACGCTTAAATTTATCCGATGATTATCTGAAAAGAGCCAAAAAAGTGGTCAATATCGACCACCATGTGACCAATGATCAGTTCGGAAGCATCAATATCATCCAGCCGGTTGCGGCCACGGGCGAAATCGTCGTGGATATTTTTGATGATTTTGGATTTGAAATTGACAAAGATATCGCAACATGCCTGTATACCGCTATTGCGACCGATACCGGCAACTTTATGTATTCCAACACCACGCAGAATTCATTTGAAAAGACGGCACGCTTGTTTAACACGGGTTTTGAGTTTGTCGATATCGCACGTCGTCTCTTTTTGGAAAAATCTCTGGCGCAAACGCGGCTGATTGGCCTTGCCATCAGCAAGATGGAGATGTTTCAGGATGAAAAAATCGCGCTCATCACTGTTATGAAAGACGATATGACGCAGGTTGGCGCGAAAGAAGGCGACTGCGAGACACTGGTGAACATTGCTGTGGATGTAGAAACCGTACAGGTCGCGATTTTCATTCGTGAAATTACGAAATCTTTCTTTAAAGTATCCTTCCGTTCTAAGGGCGATGTAGACGTGGCCAAGGCGTCACAGGTCTACGGCGGCGGCGGACACAAGAACGCGGCCGGTTGCGCGGTGAACGGCGATTTTGAGACAGTCAAGCAGAACGTCATCAGTCTGGTCAAGGATATGTTTTTTAAAAGCGAATGAATGGGATCATCAATTTTCTAAAACCGCCCGGTATGTCTTCGAACCATGCCGTCGGTTTTTTTAAAAAACTTTTAGGACAGAAGAAAGTCGGTCATGCGGGAACGCTGGACCCGGGCGCCAGCGGCGTACTGGTCATTCTGGCAGGCAGAGCGACCAAGCTCTCCGATTATCTGATGAACGGAAAAAAGACCTATATCGGCGAAATTGCCTT
>CALMFG010000162.1 GCA_937863465.1 uncultured Clostridia bacterium | reverse complement strand
AGTCGAGCGGATAATTCGCCCGACTTTTTTTATCCACAGTTTTTAGGCAATAAAAAAACTGCTGCAATTCAGTTTGCAGCAGTTTTAATGTATCGATTAAATCATTTTTTTGCCTAAAAGCATTTGTCCTTTATCCCTTTACGCCGCCCAATGCCACACCAGCAATGATGTACTTGGAGAGCAGGAAGTAGATGACAAACAAAGGCAGTACGGTCAGCGTTAAACCGAGGTACACGGCGCCGTATTCGGTCTTGTAAATATCACCTTTTAGCAGGCTGACCATAATCGGCATTGTATACTTCTCACTGTCGGTTAACAGAACCAACGGCAGGAACAGATTGTTCCAGTTGAATACAAATGTGAAAATGCCTTGTGTGGCCAGCGCCGGTTTCATAATTGGCATAACAATTCGGTTGAAGGTGAAAAACTCGGATGATCCGTCAATTCTCGCCGCTTCGAGCAATTCCATCGGCAATGATGCCACCATGAATTGTCGCATAAAGAATACCGCTTGTGGTGCCGCGATAGCCGGCAGAATCAGCGCCAGGAAGTTATTCGTCATACCTAATTGATACATAAACTTATAGAAACCAATAATCGTAATCTGCGCGGGTATCATCATGACTGCCATAATCAGCGTAAAAAATGGTTGCCGAAGTTTCCAATTATAAGCAATCAAAGCGTATGCAGTCAGTGATGAGAAGTACAAAGTACATACCGTTGCACCAACAGAAATAATCATGGAGTTTGCAAAGCCCGTCATTGGATCAAACGTTTTACCAAGCAGAACATCTAAGTTACTCTGAAGGAAAGTTGAAGGAAGCAGCGCAAACGCACTCTGTTGTACCTGGAATGTGCTTCTGGTTGAGTTAACAATCATAATCCAGAAAGGCAGAATGCTTAAGATAGCCAGTAAAATTAAAACAGTATATGCGACAGCCTTGAACAGGATTCCGCCGAGGGAGGATTTTCTTCTCATCTTACTTCGCCTCCTGTGCTTTTAATTTGCTGCTTTGCTGCTTCGCCAGTCGTTTTACTGCCTTCCGATGTTCAGCAGCTTCTTTATCGCGCATGATGAAGAATAGTATGCCTGAGCAGACCGCGATGATGACAAAGAGTATCATGCTGGCTGCTGCCGCGCGGTTCCAGAAATAGCTGCCGCTGAAAGCCTGGTTGTAGATAAATACACTCGCCGTCAATGTTGCGTTATCCGGGCCGCTGTATGGTACTAATAATCTTGGAATATCAAATATATTCAGTCCGCCAATAAGGCTTGTGATTAGAACATATAGAAGAATCGTCTTGAGGTTCGGCAACGTTATTCTGAAGAACGTCTGAGTTCCGGAAGCGCCGTCAATCTCCGCCGCTTCAAAAATCTCCGGATTGATTCCTTTAACACCAGCAATCAGAATCAGCATGGTGTAACCATACCACATCCAGAACTGGATAAACGCGATAATACCGCGTGATACATCCTTATTTATATAGAAATAAAATTTTTCTTTGATGAGCCCAAGTTTCAAAAGCAGGCTGTTGACAGGTCCAACGGGATAACCAAACAAGGTTGCGAACAATACAGCGATACTTGCCGCCGTGATGATGTTCGGCATATAGAATACAATTTTAAAAAAGCCTTGGCCTTTAAGGTTGCTGCGCCGAGACGTGAACCAAGCGGTCAATAGCAAAGCCAGCAGCATCTGCGGGATAAAGTTCATCATCCATATGGCTGCTGTATTTTTTAATCCGGTAATAAAAGACTCATTATTCAGCACAAGCTTGAAATTCCTGAACGGGTCGTCCGTTAAAATCTTCCAGCTCGTATTGCCGAGTCCCTTGGAATCGGTAAAGCCCAACACCGCTGTGTAGATCGTTGGATACAACGAGAAAATCAAAAATGTGATGATAAATGGAATGCTGAAAATATATCCATATTTTGCGTAGCTAAAGCTTTTCCGGCGTTTCAATATCACTCACCTCCTAATAAAGTGAACTGGGATAGCGGAAGACTCCGGCTATCCCAGCCCAAAATGGTATTATACGTTGTTATTCAACGACAACATCCAGGTTGTCAGCAACCATCTGCTTGAAAGCAGCAATCGCTTCGTCACGTGTCTTTTCACCTGCGGTGTAAGCACGGACCTGATCACGCCAGTAACCATTGATGGTTTCGTCGTACTGAGTTAAGCATTTGCCGTTTGCGTACTGGTTAGCCGGTACGAATACGCTAAACATATCCTGTCCGCCTAAGAAGTCCAGAGTTCCGTCGGATTTGCTCATTACAACGCCGGAAGCAACAGTATCTTTTGTGCCGCCTTCGCCGTTCAGAGTTCCGTTAGCCCAGTAGTACTGCAGGCCGGTTTCGCTGGTATCCAGAGTGATCCACTCAATGATATCGCCAACAACTTCTTTGTTCTCAGAAGAAGCAGAGCCAAGAACCCAAGTGCCGCCCCAGAAGAAGCCAACCGGCGGTGTGCAGACTCTCCAGTCACCAACGGTATCGCCAGCGTTGCCAGCCATAACGTAGTTGATGAGCCAAGCGGGTCCGAAGAATGCGAAGATCGGCTGTGCGCCGGTACCGGACATGTCAGCGTACCAAGCATCGGTCCAGTCCTGAGTGTCATTGGTGTATCCATTGTCTTTCAACTGTTTGGAATAATCAAGGAAAGCTTCACGTTCGGGAGAGATAACCAATTTGCCATCTACAACCCAGCCGGTGGAAGAGCTGTTTTCGATTGAATGCCAGATGTCGCCGTCGCCGGAAACAATGCCGTAGCCTTTAGCTTTCAGTTCAGCAGCCGCTGTGAAGAACTGTTCCCAGCCCGGGCCGACTTTCGCGGCAACCGCATCAGGATCGGAAGTTCCCCAAACATCTTCAGCGATAGAAGCACGATAGATCATCGCGCCGCCGGTAGCCTGGTAGCCCAGACCAACAACGCCGTCGCTGCCTCTGGTTCCGATATCAACAGTGTACTGAGCGATGTCGCCAGCTTCAACTAAAGCGTCAACATCAATACCCAAGTCAGCATAGGTAGCTGCATACTGAGAAGCATCACCCTGGGTGTACTTCAGAACGAATGCAGATTCAGCTGCGTAGATATCCGGGGCGTCTGCGCCGCCAGCAGCCAGAGCCTGGTCCAGAGCGGGCTGATATGCTCCATCAGTAGTGGCAATAACTGTTGTCTTAACTTCGTACTTTTCAGCAACATCAGGATGTGCTTCCATGTACTTTGTGACCATTCCCGGAACTTCTTCCGTGAACGCCCATACGTTAAGGACGGTTTTGCCGGTTGCGCTGGTATCAGTAGTTGTGTCTGTTGTTGCGGTATCAGTTGTCGCCGCAGTAGAGCTTCCACAAGCTACAAGGCTCAGCACCATGATCACTACTAATAATAGAGATACTAGTTTTTTCATGTGTTCCTCCTCATTTTTTATCGCGCTGCTATTTCGATGAATAGTGCGCTTTATTATTTTGACAGCAGGCTTGCTATCAAACTTGTTTTACAGTATTGCCGACCAGCAGCGACCCGGATACCAGCACCTGTGTGGGTACAAACATCTTCGGGTTCTCAATCTCATCGATGAGTTTGGCTGCCGCTCGTCTGCCGATGCCTTCTGAATCCTGCCGAAAAGTGGTGAGTCGGGGGCGAAGCGCCTGAGAAAGCAGAATCCCGTCATAGCCCATCACGCTGATATCGTCCGGCACTTTCAGTCTCTGCCGTTCCAGCTCGCTCATTCCGCCCAGGAAAGAGAAATCGTCCGGATACAGGATGCAGGTCGGGCGGGCTTGAAGCGCCAGCAGTTCGCGCGTGGCCAAGCCGCTGGACTTTGGATCATGGTAGACCGCGGACTTGATATAGTCCTCCGGCACGTCGATGCCCTTGTTCATGCAGGCCTTCCGAAAGCTGGCCAGTCTGTTTCTGGTAACCGATGTATCCTCGCCGTGAATAAACGCAATCTTGCGGTGTCCGAGTCCATAGACATATTCCACAATATCCACCATGCTTTGAACGTTGTCCGATAAAATCGCCGTGCGGTTGTTGAACACATGATCGATGGTCACAACCGGTATATCGCTGTCAATCAGCCTCAAAACCGACGGGTCTGAATAATCAATCGAAGCAATGACCACGCCGTCACAGTTGCGGTAGCGTGCATGCTCGTAGTAGTCCATTTTAAAATTGCCTATATCTTTACTGATAAATGTGATATCGTAACCCAGTCTCTCAGCTTCCACCTTAAAACTGTTCAGTACGGTTGAAAAGTACTCGTGCGCCAAGCCTGATGAAGTTTTGTCCGCAAACAGGACGCCGAGATTCAGTGAACGGTTGGTTTTCAGAGCTCTGGCCGCAGCATTCGGGAGATATCCCATTTCTCTGGCTGTAGATCGGATGTGCTCGGCCGTGTCTGTGCCGATATCCGAATGTCCGTTGAGTGCTTTACTGACGGTGGCTGGCGAAACGCCGCATTTGACCGCAATGTCTTTCATCGTCACCATCGACATAAGAACCCCTATTCAATCGTTTTCTTGAGAATAAATAAGAAAAACCCGAATTTCCCCGTATAATTTCACTTAATCGTTTTCGCGGATTCATTATATTACAACTGGTCAAGCGGCGTCAACCCTAATCTCCAAAAAATATTAAAGATTCGTTTACAAAAAGTTTAATTAAATCTAACTTTTTTATTCGTCCGCTCCAAAAATCGTTGACTTTTTTCCGCCGACTCGGTATGATGTCGATACATACTTATACGATTACGTAAATTTCTTTAAGAAATGAATCGTCCATTTTTTCATGTTTGAGGTGCTTATTTATATGAAATTCGGCTATTTTGACGACGGCCAAAAGGAATACGTCATTGAGACGCCTGCAACGCCGTTGCCTTGGATCAATTATTTGGGCAGTGAGTCCTTTTTTGGACTGATCAGCAATACCGGCGGCGGATATTGCTTCTATCGCGACGCCAAACTGCTGCGGCTTTTGCGCTATCGCTATAACAACGTTCCTGCCGACATCGGCGGACGCTTCTATTATATAAAGGAAGCGGACGGCGTGGCCTGGAGCCCCGCATTTCATCCGGTGGATACCCCGCTGGATGCTTATCGCTGCCGTCATGGACTCGGCTATACCGTTTTTGAAAGCGAATACGACGGACTATGCGCTTCTTTGACCTGCTTTGTGCCCATCGGCGAGAACTGCGAAGTGCACCGCATGACCATTAAGAACGAAAGCGGGCTGACCAAAAAGGTTCAGTTGTACGGCGCTGTGGAATGGTGTCTGTGGAACGCGGTGGACGATGCGGCCAACTTCCAGCGCAACCTCAATATCGGCGAAGTGGAAGTGGAAGACAGCACGGTTTACCACAAAACCGAATACCGCGAACGCCGGAATCATTACGCCTATTACAGTGTCAATCAGCCGCTTTCCGGCTATGATACGTCCAGAGACGCTTTTCTTGGCGCGTCGCGCGGATGGAACAACCCGATTGCGCTCGAAAACGGCGGCTGTTCCCAATCCGAAGCGCACGGCTGGTCGCCGGTAGCCGTTCTTCAGAACGACTTTACGCTGGCGGCGGGACAGGAAGCCACCTTTGTCTATGTTTTAGGGTATGCTGAAAATTCCGAGAATGACAAGTTTATTTCGCCCGGCGTCATCCGCAAGGACACCGCCCAGCGCGTCACCGATCAATTTAAAGACCCCAAAGCCGTGGATGCGGCACTGGACGCATTGGCCGAATATTGGAGCAACCTCCTTGGCTGCTACACCCTTCAAAGCGGCGATACCACCTTAAACCGTGTGGTCAACGTCTGGCACCAGTATCAATGCATGACCACCTTCAACATGAGCCGTTCGGCCAGCTACTTTGAAAGCGGTACCGGACGCGGCATGGGCTTTAGAGACAGCTGTCAGGACCTGCTCGGCTTTGTCCATCTCATCCCCGAACGGGCACGTGAGCGCATCATCGACATCGCTTCGGTGCAGTGGGAAGACGGCAGCACCTACCATCAATATCAACCGCTGACCAAGCAGGGCAACAACGACGTGGGCAGCGGATTCAATGACGACCCGCTGTGGCTGGTTGCCTGCACGCATGCCTACATCGCCGAAACCGGCGACATCGGCATTCTGAACGAACCCGTTCCGTTTGACAACAAGCCCAACAGCCAAAAACCGCTGATGGAGCACTTGCGGCGGAGCGTCGGGTTTACGCTGGCCAACCGCGGCCCGCACGGCCTGCCCAAAATCGGCCGGGCCGACTGGAACGACTGCCTGAACCTGAACAGCTTCAGCACGGTTCCCGGGGAAAGCTTCCAGACCTGCGGCACCACCGAAAGCGGCGCCGAAAGCATCTTTATCGCAGGCATGTTTGTCATGTACGGCGCATGCTACGCCGACCTTTGCGACCTCGTCGGGCTGTCTTCCGAAGCCGAGACCATGCGAAAAGAAGTGGCTTTGATGACCGATGTGGTGAAACAGCACGGCTGGGACGGCGAATGGTTCTTACGCGCCTATGACGCCTACGGCAACCCCGTGGGCTCCCACACCTGCGACGAAGGCCAAATCTTCATCGAACCGCAGGGATTCTGCGTCATGGCCGGCATCGGTCTGGACGACGGCAAAGCCAAAACCGCGGTGGATTCGGCCAAGAACCGGCTGCTCGGCGAGTTCGGTATGGAGCTTCTGGCTCCCTGCTATACGCGCTACCATGTGGAGCTGGGCGAAATCACCAGCTATCCGCCGGGATATAAGGAAAACGGCTCCATCTTCAGCCACAACAACCCCTGGGTCAGCATCGCCGAAACCGTCTTAGGGCGGGGCGATTCGGCTTTCGATCTGTACGCCCGTGTTTGTCCGGCGTTTATCGAAGACAAGAGCGAAATTCGGCGCAGTGAGCCCTACGTGTACGCGCAGACCATTGCGTCCAGGGAATCCTTCAACGAAGGCGAAGCCAAGAACAGCTGGCTGACCGGCACGGGCTCCTGGGCGTTTGTCAACATCAGTCAGGCGATTTTGGGCGTCATCCCTACCTTAGCGGGACTACGCATCAAGCCCTGTCTGCCGAAGCATTTAACCGATTACACCGTCGTGCGCAAATTCCGCGGCGCGACCTACAATATCCATGTAAAACAGACCGGCGCGTATTCGCTGGCTGTGGACGGCAAGGCGATGGACGGGGAGATTATTCCGGCAAGCGCCGTCAAAGGCGATTGCCATGTTGAGGTGACCGTATGAGTACATTCCCGGAAGGTTTCATCTGGGGAGCCGCCTGCTCCTCCTACCAGAGCGAAGGAGCCTGGAACGAGGACGGCAAAGGCCGCAGTATTTGGGATGACTTTACCCATTTCACCGGGCAGGGGCATGTGACGGGCGACGAGAACGCCGATGTGTCCTGCGACAGCTATCACCGGTATAAGGAAGACGTCGCCCTGATGAAACAGGTCGGAATCAAGACTTTTCGACTGTCCATCAGCTGGCCGCGTGTGCTTCCCGCCGGAACCGGCGCGGTCAATGCGGTCGGGCTGGATTTCTACGACCGCTTTGTCGATGAACTCATCGCCAACGGCATTGAACCCTGGCTGACGCTGTATCATTGGGATCTGCCCTCCGCCCTGCAGGAAAAAGGCGGCTGGCTAAACCGTGAAACAATCGATGCGTTCGCTGAATATGCCGCACTGATCGGCAAACACTTTGATGGCCGCGTGAAATACTATATGCCCATCAACGAACCCGAGTGCATCGTTTTTCTGGGGCACGGCAATCTGGAACACGCCCCGGGCATCAAGCTGGATAACGAAGGGCTTCTAAAAGTGTATCATCATCTGGCGCTGGCCCAGAGTGCGGCCGCGCGCGCCTTAAGAACCGTCAGCACCGCGCCCATCATGGTCGGCACCGCGCTTTGCGGCAGAATCTGCTACCCCGAAACCGAGGACAAAGCCGGGATTGAAGCCGCATATGAGGCCACTTTCAAACTTTGGCCGGACAACTGGTGCTTCACGTTCAACGCCGCCTTTGATACCACTGCGTTTAAGAAATATCCGGACGATGCGCCGGCGTTTATCAAGGACTTTGAAAAGACCATCCCGCCAAGCGATTGGGATTTGATGGAGAAATTCGACTTTATGGGCGTCAACATCTACAACGGCGTTCCTGTGGATAGAAGCGGGAAACCGGCGGGCTTTCCGGCCGGGCATCCCAAAAACCCGCTGAAATGGCCGGTGAGCCCAAAATCCATGCAGTATGGCATCGAATTCCTGTATCGGCGTTACGGTCTGCCCATCGTCATCACTGAAAACGGACAGAGCTGCAACGATTTGGTCTTTCTGGATGGCCAGGTGCACGACCCCGCGAGAATCGACTTCCTCCACCGCTATCTTCTGGCCCTGAAAGACGCGATGGACAATGGTGCGGATGTACGCGGTTACCTGCACTGGAGTTTTCTCGATAACTTTGAATGGGCAAAGGGCTATGACGAGCGTTTCGGACTGGTGTATGTCGATTACGCCACACAGAAACGCATCCTTAAGGATTCTGCGCAATGGTATGCTGACGTGATTCAAAGTAACGGCGGCACCCTTTAGCGAAAATCATATTTTTTCATTTTTTATTTCCTTTACTTGCCTTTCGGCCCGATTCTCGGGCCCATGGAGGGGAACAGTGATAAACCGCTGTTCTTTTTTTGCTCCGCGCCGTGAAAACCAAAGAAGCAATATCCACGGCGATTCAGCCGCGATATTGCTTCTTTGGTTGATGCTTCAAGGTTTGAAGGTTTGAGAGGTAAATGATGGATTATGCCGTACCGTTCTTTTTAATGCTGATATCTACCGTGTCCTTGGGCGCGTTTTCCACATCGGCGGCCGAAGCGGCGCCTTCGGCCAGCTGTTTGATATACTTTTTCTTTTCCCCATCCCGTTTAAGGTTCAGGTATACATTGCGAATCAGCGCTCCGGCGACGAATTTATCTTTCATCTCGCCGTAGCCTTCGTCCTTGCCCGAAAAGATGAAGTCCACCAGACGCGCGTAGTCCTCGGCGCTCATTGGGTCAAACTGGATGGCAAACGATTTGGTGTGCCGGATATAGCCCAGAATCGTTCCGGATATTTCAGCGCCGTTGATGGTGAGCGAGATGCGCTTGACGCCCTCCAGCGTCGGTGCCATCTTGTCATCAAAGGGCGAGATATTGCATCCGCCTTCCGAGATATTGATGAGACTGCCGATGGTATATACGCCGTTGTAGCGGATACCGATGGAGCGATTGACGGCCAGCCGGTCGTACTGCCGGACGCGCGGTTTTTCAAAGCAGAGCAGAATGCTGACGATGATGGCGTAGAGGTTGTAGAGTATCCAGAACGCGTTGATGCCGTAGACAATCATCATCGCAGGACCGGCGGTTTTGAACCTTAGACCGATTAAAACCAGAGAGGCTATGCTGAGCCCCGCCAGAACCAGATGCGGCAGCGCCAGATTGAAAGCGAAGTGCGTCTTGTTGTGCGGAACGCCCTTGGGCGTGACGGCAAACTTTTTGTCGCCGAAGGAGAACATCTCTAAAAGCGCCGCCCAGGCCAAAGCCGGGCCCAGCGACATCTCATAGATATGTGCCCATCCCCATGAACGATTTTTGTGCGAGAACAGCCGCATCGAGAGCATGCTGGCCACAAAGGAAGGCAGCCACAGCAGGAATATCCAGATGATGTCGGCTTTTAAGACCGGGATGCCGGTAAGGATGAAAAAGATCGGTGCCAGCGTAAAGATCATCTTTTTAAGTCCGAACAGCCAATAGATGCCGCCGTCCGTGATGATTTCCTTTTGCATGAAGGATAGTCCCTTCATCTTCCAGGGATTATAGCGTTTTAAAACCTGCAGGTTGCCCTGACACCAGCGCATCCGCTGTACCATATGGTCGGCGAAAGTTTCGGCCGAAAGGCCTTGCGCAAACGTATCGGTCACCAGCACGCCGTGGTAGCCCTTATCCTGCAAAAGCAGGCTGGTGGCCATGTCCTCGGTGATGGTGCCGACCGGGATATATCCAATCGATTTTAAGTGACTCCGGCGAAAAACGCATCCGCTGCCCACAAACAGCAGCGCGTCGAACGCCTCCCGCTGACGCTGGATTTCTTCCATGAAAAAGTCCTGCTCGTTGGGGATGTCGTCCTCCAGGCCCAGATTCCGCTGGAATACGTCCGGGTTGAAGAAGACCTGCGGTGTTTGGACAAACGCGATGGTGGGGTCCTCAAAATACCCCAGTGTTTTTTCCAAAAAGTCGTTCCGCGGCACCATATCGGCGTCCAGTATGACGCTGAACTCGCCGCGCGCACGCGTCTTGTAGCAATGGTTCAGATTGCCCGCTTTGGCATTATCGTGCCTTCTGCGCGTCACCCAATGGGCGCCGTACGCTTCGCAAATCTGCTTGACCTCCTTGCGGCTGCCGTCGTCGCAGACATAGATGTTCAGTTTATCTTTCGGGTACTTCATCATCGAAGCCCCGGCCACCGTTCGTTTGATGATGCGTACCGGCTCGTTATAGGTCGGTATCATGATGTCAACCATCGGGTACCGGTCCAGCGTTTCAATGCGTTTGGTCTCGCTTAAGGGCTTTTTGATGAACAGCAGATGGTAGGTTAAGGATTGGAAAAAACCCAAGGTCTCCATGCCGACCAGAATGACGCCCACGATCATGCCCACCACCGAGAAAATCGGCAGGGTGAATCCGATACGCCAGACGATATAGGCCAACTGTGTCAGCGACGTAAACACGGCGAATGACCGCCCGATTCCCTTGCTCATCTTGGACAGAAAGAAATACAGCAAGATGAACAGGAGAACCAACGCAACCAGATAGAAGAGGGTCTCCAAGCTGATGGTATCGAATGAAAATGAGTTATTAGTGAGATTCATACACGCTTCTCCAGTATTTTTTTAGCATCAAAAGCCTTTGAAACAAGTTAAATCCGCCAAAATAATCAGATTGTATAAATCTATATACCCGAACGGCATATTGTTTAAACAATAGGCGATTGACGCGCATCCGGGGTTTTTAGGGCCGTCCGCGCTTCATTTTACACAGCGTTATCCTTGCGATAATTTCTCGATATACTAGGGCTGTTATGCTTTAGAAAAGATATTGTACACCAGGATGATGACATGAATACACTTTACGAAACGATGATTCAGAATATCACCATCGCTTACCAGCCGATTATTGACCTGAAAAACGGGCACGTCAACGGCGAGGAAGCGTTTATGCGCAGCGGAACGCAAGAGAGCCCGCTCACGCTGCTGGCCGCTGTTCGGGCGATGAACAAAATCCCGGATTTTGATTCGGATATCCACAGCATGGCATTAAAAGGGCATATCCACGCTTCGGCAAAAAAGCGGGTTTTTCTTAACACCGAGCTGCTTACTTTTTGCCGCAACCGGAATCATCTGGATGCGCTCAATGTCTTGATACATGAATTGGGTCTTCGCCCGAAAGATGTGGTTTTGGAGCTGTGCGAGCGTGAATATGATGTGAATGACGACAAGCTGACCGCCGCCCTTACGGACTACAAGCGCGCCGGGTATCGGCTGGCTTTGGACGATGTGGATACGCATACGGCCAGTCTGCCCCGCCTCTTACAGTGCGAGTGGGATTATATTAAAATTTCCGGCCATATGGTGCACGGCATCGATCAGGATGCGGACAAGCGCGCCATGGTCAAGGCGCTTTCGATGTACGCCCGCTACAAGCACGCACGGCTGATTGCCGAGGGCGTGGAGACCAGTGGTGAACTGACGGCCCTGATTCGGCTGAATGTCGATTTTGCGCAAGGGTACTTTATCGGCAAGCCCGGTGCCGCGCACACCCCCGTATCCGCTGCTGTGGTCGAACGGATTGAAACCGTCAACCGCAGTCGATATCTGGCCGCCCCCGAAAAAGTGGTTCAGACGCATGTGGGACATATCATGAAAAACTACAAGAGCCTGAGAAGCGGGATTAAGTGTCAGGAAGTTCATGAGTTTTTCAAGACGCGCGATTATGATTCAGTCTGCTTTTTGGATGAACACCTGAAGATTGCCGGATTCATCTCCAAGCAGGCGCTGCATCTGGCGCTGTCCACCAAGTACGGATATTCGCTCTACAGCGATCGGCCGATTGAAGCCCTTTATAACCCCAACCCCCTGATTTTGAATTACTTTACGCCGGTGAAGCAGGCCCTTCAGGCCGCAATCAACCGAACCGACAACTACGCGTACGACGATATCATCATCGCGGACAACGGTATCTATCATGGCGTAGTATCCATGCGGGATATCATCGGCGTCGTCAGCGCACTGGACAGTCGGGCGGCTACCCAACTGAACCCGCTCACCGCGCTGCCCGGGAACAACATCATCAACAACAATATTGACCAGTACTTGAGAAGCAACGAAAGCGTCCTCTTTATCTACGTCGATCTGTCCGACTTTAAGGCTTACAACGATTTCTATGGGTTTGAAAAAGGGGATGCCGTCATCAAGGAGACCGCCGAAATCCTGCGCAGGCACTTAAATAATCAGCCGTTCGAGAGTTTCATCGGGCATATCGGTGGGGATGATTTTGTCTGTATGCTGGAGATGGATTCGGAGGATTTGAGCGGTCATATGGCGGCCAAGCGCATCATGGACGATATCATATCCGACTTCGAGGCGGCTAAACCGCATTTCTATACCAAAGGCGATTATTCCGCCGGGCACATCGCGGATGCCGCGCGGAGCGGGAAATATCAGTCTTGCGCGCTCGTCAACATCAACATCGCCAGCTACTTCGGGCGGCTGGATCAGTTTGCCAGTCTGGACGAATTCGCCGAGTATATGGCCGCCATCAAGCGCAAAACCAAAGAGAAGGATTTTTCAAATTATCTGATTCTGGCGCATCATCAGGATCAGGTGATGGAGCTGGCTTAGCCTGGGGCTTCTTCATTCCCACGTCTTGTCGCCTCCAGCTTTTCTCAATCCCACCCGAAAGCCTTAGTCCTGAATCAGTCTGGCCATCACGACCAGCCGCTGATTCTCTTTGGCCGCACACGTGGAAAGGGTCAGCACGATATCCGCCGCATCCAATTCGATGTCGGTTTCAAACATGGAGCGGCTCTGGCATTCCGCCAAAAAACTCAGCCACTTCTCATCGGTCGGGAAATAGGTGTCGATATAGTAAAAATCAACATGGGCGATAAACACTGCAAAGACTTCCCAATGCAGTTCTTCATATCGCGTATCCAGTTCGATGATTCGGTTATCGTAGAAAAACTGCGCATTTTGATAATGGGTGAGCGGCTTAAACATGCTGCCGTCCTTCATGCGATGCCCGTAGATGATATTATTCCGCGTTTTGCTCAGGTCTTCCAAACTGCATCGAAAGTCCAGGAAGATGGCGCCGTATTCGGAAGAATCTTTGTTGAAGTCATGTGTCAGATAGAACGCATTGTCGCCGCTGTATACTACGGGATAATCAATGCCTGTATTCGGAACACGGAGATGCCCGACGGTATCGGGGTTTTCCTGATAGTACGCCGCGACCGTCTCGAGCATGACCGGCGCTTCAACAGACGGCGAAGGTGATGCCGACGGAGTAACCGTTGCCGAAGGGCGCACAGAGGCTTGTTTGGCATCGTCTGCCGGATGAGATTGCACCCAAAGATTGCATCCGACCATCAAAACCAACAGCAAACATGCGCCGAAAATTCCAATAATCCAGCCCTGCTTTTTTTTCGGTTTTTCGCCCGCATCATGCATAGCATCCGCCTTTGCCATACGAATTAATAAAAGCCCGATTCGGGCTTTATTAATTATACGCTATTTTATTTAATTTATCAAAATATCCAATTCCACAGCGCGCCGAACCATTCTGACCACCGGGAAGGGTCTCCGGTCTGCGGATTGGGTACTCTGGCGCCACCCAGCGTGGTGAACTCGGTAATATTGCTGGTCGCCAGCACTGTTGCGCCGTCCATCGCCACCACGGTATACCGATAGGTGGTGTGCGGGGTTAGTCCGGTTAATAAGTAGATCACGGTCGGCGCGGAAACCGTACCCGTCAGTGCCCCTGAACCGTTATAAATTCGATACAGCGTCGCGCCGGGCTCGGGATTCCAGTTCAGTATGGCGGTTGTCTCTGTGACATCGCTGTTGCTTAAATTCACGGCTAAAGGTGTCAACGTGGTGCCGCTGCCCGCTGAATAGGCCGCCTT
>CALMFG010000161.1 GCA_937863465.1 uncultured Clostridia bacterium | reverse complement strand
GGGCGGAACAATTGCGCTGGAACCGGTCGCGATTAACAACCGTTTGCCTTCATAGGCTTCTCCGCCGGCTTCCACCGTGTAGCCGCCTGCGCTTCTGCCCGTCACCTTGCCGAACGCATCGATAATCTTAACACCGCTGGCTTTTACCGACGCGCGTACACCGCTGGTCAGGCTCTTCACCACTTTATCCTTGCGCGCAACCACCGCCGCGTGGTCGATGCTCACGCTGGCTTTCACGCCATATTTTTCGCCATGCGCCGCGCTGTCGGCGATTTTGGCCGAATACAGCAGTGTCTTTGTGGGGATGCATCCTTCGTTCAGACAGACGCCACCCATATGCTCTTTTTCAATCAACAGCGCTTTCAAACCCGCATGGCCTGCGCGTTCGGCCGCAAGGTACCCCGCCGGCCCGCCGCCGAGAATGATCAAATCATAAATCATCTATAATCTCCTTTTTTAGACGAGCAGCAGAGAAAAGTTCTCAAGGCTCTCCACCAGATCTTTTAAGAATCGTGCCGCCGGAGCGCCGTCCAGCGCGCGGTGGTCAAAGGTCAGCGACAGGCCCATCGCCGGATAGGTCGATATCGAGCCGTTGATTGTCCGGACGCGTTCGGTGATAGCGCATACGCCGAGGATGCAGGTCTGCGGCGGGTTGATGACCGGCGTAAAGCTCTCCACGCCCAATGCGCCGAGGTTAGTGACCGTGAATGTTCCGTCCCGCAACAGGTCGGGCGATATGCTGCCGGTTTTGGCCAGCTCGATGGTCTTTTTTGCCGCACTCGAAAGTTCGTTCAGCGTATAGGCGTCGGCAGCAAAAACGGTCGGGACCAGAAGTCCGCGATCGGTATCCACGGCGATGCCGAGATTCACCGAGTTGAAATAGCGAATTTTATCGTCCAGAAAATGCGCGTTGCAGGCCGGATGTTTCTTCAGCGTTTTTGCCACGGCAAACAGCACCAAATCGTTCAGCGTGATGTTGCCAAGTCCGGATGCTTCGCCGCTTTTCTTGATTTGCTTTCTAAACTCCAGAAGACCGCTGGCATCGAAGGATGTATTCAGCGTCAACTGGGCCATGTTCGACAGCGAAGCGTGCATCGCTTCGGCTGTCACTTTTCGTACTTTCGATAGCTTTTCATCGGTGAACACCGAAGCTTGTGCCGCAGGCGCCTCAGATTTC
>CALMFG010000160.1 GCA_937863465.1 uncultured Clostridia bacterium | reverse complement strand
ATCACGGGTGCGGCGCAGGGCTTGGGACGTGCGCTGGCCGTACGCATGGCGGCGGAAGGCGCCAAGGTGGCTATCGGGGACATGAATCTGGAGGGCGCACAAGAAACAGCCGGTCTTTGCGGAGGGGCTATCGCGATGCAGTTGGATGTGACCGACTACAGCTCATGCGAAGCTTTGATGCAGGCGGCGGCCGAAAAATATGGTAGAATTGATGTGGTGGTCAGCAATGCGGCCATCCTGCTTTCCGGCGCCATCGAGGAGTTTGACGCGAACAAGTGGAAAAAGGTGATTGAAGTGAACCTTTGCGGGTTCTACAACACCGTCAAGGCCGCCGTGCCATACCTCAAGGCCAACAAAAGCGGCGTCATCATCCAGATTAACTCCAAGTCCGGCAAAAAAGGCTCTTACAAGAACAGCGCATACGCCGCCTCGAAATTCGGCGGTATCGGGCTGGTACAGAGCCTGGCTTTGGAGCTGGCCGAGGACAATATTCGCGTAAACGCCATTTGCCCGGGCAATCTATTGAATTCGCCGCTCTGGACGGACAGCCTGTTTAAGCAGTACGCCAAGAATCAGGGAATTACCGAAGCGGAAGTTCGGCAGAAATATATCGACCAGGTGCCGCTGAAGCGCTCATGCGAGTATTCGGATGTGGAGAATATGATGCTATTTTTGGCGGATGATGCGTCGTCCTACATCACCGGACAGGCGATGAACGTGACCGGCGGACAGCAAATGAACTAGTGGGGTCTCGGATGGAGAACCGTGATATTGCGGCTTTAAAAGAAAAACTGAATAGCCAAGACAAAAGTGAGCGCATGACCGCCATTGAGACGGTGAAGGGGTTAGCCTTGGAGAAGGGTAAAAACTCAGGGATGACCAACAATCATGTCCACTCGACTTATTCGTTTTCGCCGTATACGCCGGCGAGGATTGTATATGAAGCCTACCAAAATCATCTGGATGTCGTCGGGCTGATGGATCACGATTCCATCGGCGGCGCAGAGGAATTCATCGAAGCGGGAAAAGCTTTTGGCATCGCGACCACTATCGGGTTTGAAATCCGGACGGATTGGTTGGATACGCCGTTTAAGGACCGACGGCTGAATAACCCCGATCAGATTGGGTGCGCTTATTTTTGCGTCCACGGCGTTCCGCATCAAAAAGTCGGTCAGGCGGCTATGTTCTTAAAAGGCATTGTTTCGGCGCGAAACGAGAGAAACCGCAGGATGACCGAACGCATCAATGCGCAGGTTCCCGATATCCACCTGTCGTTTGAAGAAGATGTGGTTCCAATCTCCATGTTGAATGACGGCGGCAGTATCACCGAGCGGCATATTCTGTTTGCATTGGTCAACAAGTTGTTTGAAATCTGTGGCAAAGGCGAACCTCTGATTGAATATTTGTCAAAAAAGCTGGGGCTTTTCTTAAGCGAAAGCCAGCGCACTCTGCTTTTGGATATTGACTACGCATATTACGCGTATGATGTACTGAACGTTTTAAAAGGCAATTTTGTCGCCAAGATATTTATTCCGGCCGAACCACCGGAAACACCGACTATTCAGGAGGCCGTCATGTTCTGCAAAGAGATTGGGGCCATTCTCAGCTATGCGTATCTCGGCGATGTCACCGCATCGCCCACAGGCGACAAAAAAGCGCAGGTTTTTGAGGACGCGTATCTGGATGAGCTTTTCGCCTATCTGGAAGTGCTGGGCATTCCGGCGGTCGCCTATATGCCTTCGCGCAATACCCGTGAGCAAGTTCAGCGCATCATGGCGCTGAGTGACAAACATGGGTTCTTTCAAATCAGCGGGGAGGATATCAACCAACCGCGGCAATCGTTTATCTGTGAGCAGCTAATGTACCCTGAATTTTCCCATCTGGTGGAATCGGCGTGGGCGCTCATCGGCCACGAACGGCGTGCTTCCGAGAATCTGGACGATGGAATGTTTTCCGACCGGCAGAACGGACGTGACCTAAAAGAAAAAACGTCCGAATATGCAGCATTCGGGCGCGAGAGCGTGTGATTCTTTCGGCTAGGAGAAAAATAAATTTAAGGGTATAGGAAACGGGCTTATTATTGAATAAGCCCGTTTAATTCTTTGCTGAGTTTTGACATGGCCGTATCGACCGAAATCTCGTTCCGCAGTATCTGCATGATGTATTGATAAATCAGCGCTTCAACCACCGTGATGGAGACAAAGCTGCCGTCTTTGGCTTTAATCGATTTTCTCTGGATGTTACCGGCATAGGTGCGATAGATCAGCGGCAACCACGGATAGTGGTTGGCGAGTTCATCGTTGGTATACACATTCTTCAAGGGTGACTGACCGTCCAGAATGGTGAAGTATCGGCTCATCTCCACGTCGCTGGTCCAGGACAGGAATTTCAGTGCGGCTGACGGGTCCTGCGCGGTGGCGGGAATAGCCAAGCCCCAGCTGCCGAGTACCGAATGATTCCCGGGAATATTGGCATAGCCAATTTTGCCGACAATCTTGGATTTTGCATTATTGTTTACGTCCACAATGAAAGCGGCGTAACTCATCAGCATGGCCGTGTTGCCCGAATAGAAATTTTGAATTGAATCTTCAACACTGTAATTCAAGGTATCCGGCGGTGCGAATTTAAACGTTTCAATAAAATTATTCACGCCTTTTTTAAAGTCGGCGGACGTCACAGCCGCTCTGCCGTGCTCATCAAAAATTTTGGCGTTGTATGCCCATATCCGGGGCAGCAGTTCGGGCAGCAATATCATATCGCTTCTGGAAGGCAGAGACGTGCCATATTCCACAGGCGAAGCGGCGTTGATGGAGCGCGTAAAGAAACTGCTGATGACGTTAAATTCGAACCACGTTCTGGGCACATGCAGATTAGTGCCGTATTTTTTCTTGAATGCCGCACAGATGGCAGGGTCTTCAAACAGGTCGCGCCGATAGAGCAGAAGCTGAGGACCGAAGAGGAAGGGCAGGCCATAATAGCGCCCATTGACCATGCCGACTTTTTCGAGCAGATTATCCAGAAAAACTGAATTGTTTAAACCCTCGGATTTGACAAATGCGCTGATATCCAGCAGATGCTTCTTTTCCACCAGAATATCCAGCCACGGATTGTCATACATACACACGTCGAATTCGGATAGGTATCCCTGATTTCTCAGCTTTTCGAGCAAAGTACTGTGGTCGCAAAGCGTTACGTTGACGTCGATGCCGGTTTTGCGTGAAAAGTCGGCGTGTGCGCGGATGATGCCGTGCGCATTCGGGGAATCCAGAAACAGCACTTTAAGGGTTTTGTCGGTGGCCTTTGTGGAAACCACTTCGACTTTTGGCGGTTCAAATAGATTTTTGCCGATGATTTTGTCCTGCATCAGCACTTGTTGTTTCTCAAACATCAAGGGGCTCGAGATATTATTGAGCAGCAGACGCGCGGCTTTTGTTCCCAAATAATAGGCTGGACGCATGGTGACGACGATATTGTTATATTTGATGATGCTGGAAAGGGTTTCTTCACCGATCGAAATCATCAGCATATCATCATATAATGAAATCCCTGCAAAATAGGCGGCCTGCTCCAAACCGTTGGTCACCAACCGCGAGGTGGAGATGACAGCATCTGGCGCGGAATCCTGAAACAGCGGAAGTCCGGTTCGGAAAGCCTCTTCTTTGGTCATGTGGATATGCCGGATGAGGTTTTCGTTAGGCTCCAATCCCCGCACGGAAAGGAAATCGCGATAGGCTGTGGCATAGGCTGCCTCGCAGCTGAAATGCTCAGGGCCAGCCACCAGCGCAATCTTGCGGTAGCCGTGATCGTAAAGCTGCTCCAATAGATAGATCATCGTATCATATTGATTGATCGAGATGAAGTTGGCCTCTTCAAATGCTGGTTTACGGTCGATGAAAACCAGCGAGGTATCCTTGATATTCTTATAGAACTTGTGGTCGCGAAGACAGGACATGACGGCGATGCCGCATACGTCTTTTTTGAGTAAGGATTCGACCGCGGAAATTTCGTTATCCGGCATATCGCCGGTGAGAATCAGATTTAAATAGCACCCGGACTTTTTAAATTCGGCTTCCATGCCCTCCAAAAGATAGGCATA
>CALMFG010000159.1 GCA_937863465.1 uncultured Clostridia bacterium | reverse complement strand
ACTACGACCCGGCCAACCTGTTTTTGCCCTACCTCACCGAGGAGGCTGCCGCCGAGCTGGTGCGGGGCATTCATATCCGCCAAAAATACGAGCAGATTGGGCACCCCGAGTATATCGACCTATTATCGCATACCATCTCGGTCTTGAGCGGACTCGCTTACACCTTTTCGCCGCTCTGTCGTGAAAAGGCGGATTATCACATCAAAGGCATGGATATCAATCCGTTTGTCATCACGCGCGACCACCGGCTGGTGGCGATTGACGGCTACGCCGAATTTGCGCGTTCGGACGGGGCGGGAGCGCCCGAAACCAATACAGCGGGGCTTTCCAGTGTGTTTAAACCCAAGGGCGTGGCGGTCATCGGTGTATCGGCGGATGCGGACAAGCCTTCGCTGGCCAAAGAAATTCTGGAGCTTTTGATTGACTTAAAGCGCGAGGACATCTTTTGCGTCAACCCCAAGGGCGGTTCGGCCGTCTACGGCGGGCGCGAGTTCACTTTGTACCCGTCGCTGGAGGATTTACCGCAGGCCGTGGATATGGCCGTGTACTGTGCACCAGCGCAGTTTATTCCCGGGTTCTTCCGCGAGATGAAGAACAACAAGCCAAAGGCCGTGGTGCTGATTCCGGGCATCCCGCACGGCACCTCATACGCCGATTTTGCGGCTGAACTGAAAAGCACCATACCGGCGGGGACGCGTGTGGTTGGGCCCAACTGCATTGGGGTGTACTATGGGCCGGATGCCGAAACGCCGGGTGTCAACACGCTGTTCTTCGACGAGGACCGCCTGCAGATTAAGAGCGGGCCTTTCAGCAACACGGCTATGCTGAGCCAGAGCGGCGCGTTTGCGGTTACGCTGATTGATAAATTCAAAGAGGTGCCGCTGTTTAAGGCGGTGTGCTCGTTTGGAAATAAATACGACGTGAAGCTGGATGACCTGATGGCCTACTTTGAGGCGGACGAAGCCATCAAAGTCATCGCCATGTATCTGGAAGGCTTCGATGCGCTGGAAGGCCGGATGTTCTATGAGCTGGCCGAAAAGGCGCAAAAGCCGCTGATCTTCTACAAGGGCGGCAAAACCGAGGAAGGCGCCAAAGCCGCGCTTTCGCATACCGCGGCCATGACCGGCAGCTACGACGCGCTGGAAGCGGCGTGCGCGCAGAGCGGCGTGGTTCTGGTGGAGGATGTCGAGATGTACGGCGACGTGGTGAAGGGCTTCGCTTTGCTGGCCGAAAAACGTTTTTCGGGCACGCGTGTGGCGGCCGTGACCAATGCGGGCTTTGAAGCGACCATCTTCAGCGACGAACTGGGCGGCATGCAGATTGCCGATATTTCGGACGCGACCAAAAAACGGCTGAGTGAAATCAACACGCACGGGCTGGCTTCGGTGGGCAGCGCCGTGGTGGACGTGACGCCCATGACCGGCGACGTGATGTACGGCGCGTTTATAGAAGCGCTGCTGGCGGACGACAATGTGGACTGCATGATGATCAGCGCGGTGCCGCATGTGGACAGCCTGAAAGCCTCGCCCGAAAGCTGTCAAGACGCGGATTCTTTAGCCAATATTATCTGCGGGATTTACACAAAATACGATAAACCGATTGTGGTTTCCATCAACGCGGGCGATTACTACGATGAATTCGTCCGCATCATGGAAAAGGCCGGCATCCCGGTCTTCGATAATGTGCGCACGGCGGCGCGTGTGCTGGACGCCGTAACGGGGTGGCACGCCCGCAGAAAATAGATCCCCAAACCAAGGAAACGTAAACACCAACAAAAAAAGAAACATCGAAAGAGCGGTTTACAAAGCCGCTCTATTCTTTTGCCTCAAAAAATAAAACGTATTTGATTTTCACCTATTATAATTAGGTTAAGTTAGTGATATAATTAATTTAAATACGACTTTGCCGAAAAGTATTTTAATAAAACAAAGTCATATCGTAAAATGACCTTCGAAAAGGAGTTAAATCGTGGATTTAACCGATATCCAAATCATCAACATCCTGAAAAAAGACGCGCGTACGCCGGTGAAGGACATTTCGGCGGCCGTGAACCTGTCGGCACCGGCTGTGAAGGAGCGCATGGATAAGCTGAAAAGCGCAGGCGTCATCAAAGCCTACACGGTGGTTTTAGAACCCAAGGCGCTGGGCAAGACCATGAAAGCATTTATGTTTTTGACGCTTAGGAGTCCCGAAAAAGCCGAGAAGTTTATGGATGTGATCGCCAAGGAGAAGGACATCCTGTCCTGCTACTTCCTCACTGGGGATTTCGATTACATGATCGAGATTGCCACCCAGGATACGGTGATGCTGGAAAAGATGATCTCCGAGCTTCGGAATCTGGCCGAGTTCAGCCGAACGCGGACGATTATCGTGCTTACCACGATTAAGGAAAGTTATTCCGTTTCTCCTTAAAACTTTAAATTTCGAGGTGGAAATACGATGGTCATTGGTGTACCTAAGGAGATTAAAAACAACGAGAATCGCGTGGGGATTACGGTGGACGGCGCCTATGAACTGGCGGCGCACGGACACACTGTGCTGATTGAAAAAGGCGCCGGAGTCGGCAGCGGCATCACGGACGAAGAATATGCCAAAGCCGGAGCCAGGATGATGGATACCGCCAAGGCGGTGTTTGACGGCGCGGATATGATTGTAAAGGTGAAGGAACCGCTGGAAAGCGAATACGCACTGTTCAAAAAAGGACAGGCGCTGTTCACCTACCTGCATCTGGCGCCCAATCCGGGACTGACGCAGATGCTTTTAGAAAAAGAGATTACCGGGGTGGCCTACGAGACCATCCAGCTGCCCGACGGTTCGCTGCCGCTTTTAACGCCCATGAGCGAAGTGGCGGGACGCATGAGCATTCAGGTAGCGGCCATGCTGCAGCAGAAGTACTACGGCGGACGCGGCATGCTGCTGGGCGGGGTACCCGGCGTGGCGCCGGCCGAAGTGGTCATCATCGGCGGCGGCGTGGTGGGCAGCAATGCGGCCAAGATTGCGGCGGGCATGGGAGCCAACGTGACGGTTCTGGACACCAACCAGCGCAGGCTGGCGGGGCTCGACAGCGAATTCGGCGGACGCGTGCGCACCCTGATGAGCAATCGGATGGGCGTGGCCAAGGCGGTGGAGAAAGCGGATGTGCTGATTGGCGCGGTGCTGATTCCCGGGGCCAGGGCGCCCAAAATTGTGACCGAGGCGATGGTGAAAACCATGAAGCCCGGTAGTGTGATTGTGGATGTGGCGATCGATCAGGGCGGCTCGGTGGAAACCATCGACCGTGTGACCACGCACAATGACCCGGCTTTTGTGAAACACGGCGTAGTGCACTATTCGGTGGCCAATATGCCGGGCGCGGTGGCACATACCTCCACGTATGCTTTAACCGGCGTCACGCTGCCCTGGCTTTTGGATATGGCCGACAAGGGCGTGGACAAAGCACTGGCCGATTCGGCGGCATTGCGGCTGGGCCTGAACACCTATGGCGGCAGGATTATGTGCGCGGCAGTGGCCGAAGCGCTGGCGGATACGCTGGAGCAGAAATACGCGTAAGCGACTGAATGAACGAGACATAAAGGGCGGCTGAACCGGCTGTCCTTTTTAGTTTCCCTTGAAAGAGAGGTGCTTCAGGTAATTTATTTTCACATTGCCGGAAAATCTGTTATAATGTTAAACGAAAAACAACACGTCTTTAAAATTTCCAGCCGCGATGATTTTTCGCGGCCATTGGAGTTTCTATGTATAAAACCGAAACCATCAATATCAAAACGGATTTTGAGACGGGCATTGAAAAAGCGGTCGCCTTGATTAAGGCGGGCGAAGTGGTGGCTTTTCCCACCGAAACCGTCTACGGCTTGGGCGCCAACGCCTTTTCTGAAGAAGCGGTCAGGAAGATATTCAAAGCCAAGGGCCGACCGGCGGACAACCCGCTGATTGTGCATGTGGCGGATATCGCGCAGGCCGAAACGCTGGGCGAGATCAGCGACAAGGCAAGAATGCTGATGGAGGCTTTCTGGCCGGGGCCTTTTACCGCAGTGGTCAGAAAAAAAGCGGGCATTCCCGACGTGGTCACAGCGGGGCTCGATACCATCGGACTTCGCATGCCCAAGAACCCCGGGATTCTGGAAGTGATTAAGCGCTCCGGCTTCCCCATCGCCGCGCCTTCGGCCAACATCTCGGGCAGTCCGAGCCCAACCGAGGCGTTTCATGTAGAGACCGATATGGCGGGCCGGATTCCTCTGATTCTGGACGGCGGGCATACGGAATACGGGCTGGAATCCACGGTGTGTGACCTGACTTCCGATACGCCTTTGATTCTGCGTCCCGGCGCCGTGACGGCCGAGGACATCAAGGAACTGGCGGGCATGGTGGAAATTTCGGCCAGCGTGCTTCAACCCTTAAACGAGAATGAGACGGCGGCTTCGCCGGGCATGAAATATACGCACTATGCGCCGAACGCCCAGGTGTTTGTGGTGAAAGGGCCCAAGGAAAGCACGGTGGCGCAGATTAGAAAAATGTATGAAAAGGACGAGAGCGGCGGCGGCAAGCCGATTGTTTTCTGCTTTGCGTCGGACAGCGTCTACTTTAAGGACATGAATGTGCTGACCCAGGGCAAGGACGTCACCGAGGTGGCACGGTCGCTCTTTAAAAACCTGCGGGAAGCGGACGCCATGGCATGCACCACCGTCTATTTTCAGGCGGTGCCCGAAACCGGCATCGGACTGGCTGTGATGAACCGGATTATCCGGGCGGCAGGTTTTAAGCTGATTTTAGTCAAATAGTATTGAAAAATCATCGATTTTACGTTAATATGCAGTGACGGTTAATCTTTAATATCTGAAAGGCTGACGAAACAGAACCATGAACATTTTGTTTGTTTGCACAGGCAACACCTGCCGATCGCCGATGGCGGCCGAGATGATGAAGAATCTTGACGACGACCCTTTGGGGAGTATCAAGGTGAAGTCGGCAGGAACATTTGCGGCAGAAGACATGCCGGCGACACCCGAAGCGATAGACGTGATGGAAGCACGGGGAATGGATATCAGAAGACATCGTTCCCAGCAGTTTGACGCGGACTTGGCGGACTGGGCGGATTTGATTTTGACCATGGAAGCCAAGCATATTGAACAGATTGAAGCGATGGCGCCCGACGCCGAAGGCAAGACACATACGCTGTTGGCCTACGGCGAAGACATGGACGGTTACCCGGGCGACGATCGATACGATATCCCGGATCCGTTCGGGGAATCTTACGAGACATATGAGGCCTGCGCGGACGCGATGGAGGCGGGAATTGCCAAAGCGGTTCAGCGGTTGGTGAAAGCAAAAGCAACGGAATAGAAAGGCGTTTGACGGATAGATGAAAGTAGCAATTGGCGGCGACCACGGCACCATCGAGATGAAAAAAGCGGTCTATGATTTGCTGGTCAAAGATGGACACGACGTGAAGGATTTTGGCACATTCACCGATGAACCGGTGGACTATCCGGACTTTGGGCAGACGGTAGCCGAAGCGGTGGCATCCGGCGAATTTGAGCGGGGCATCGTGTTCTGCGGAACCGGCGTGGGCATTTCCATTGCGGCCAACAAGGTGAAAGGCATTCGGTGTGCGCAGGTGGGCGATGTATTCACCGCCAAAGCGACGCGTTCGCACAACAACAGCAATATGCTGGCGCTGGGGTCCAGAAACACCGGTCTTGGCGTTGCGCTTGAAATTGTGAAGGCGTGGATGGAAACCGAAGCTTCCACCGATGAGCGGCATGTACGCCGTGTGAACAAAATCAGTGCGATTGAAGAAAAATATTTTAAATAAAGGCCGACAACTTTTAAAGGCAGTGTATCTGCCTTTTGCTTTCTAAACGGTCGGAAATATACAAAAGGAACGAGATAAAAATGGGGAAACTAGTAGAGATTAAACATCCTTTGGTCAAGCACAAGATTTCACTGCTGAGGGACAAAAAAACAAACACACGCGACTTTCGCGATTTGGTCAAAGAGCTGTCCATGCTGATGGCTTATGAGGTGACCAAGGATTTGCCGCTGAAAGAGGTGGAGATTGAAACGCCGGTTGCCATGGCCAAAACGCAGGTCATCAGCGGAAAATCGCTGGCACTGGTTCCCATCTTAAGAGCGGGCCTCGGCATGGTGGACGGTATGCTTTCGCTGATGCCTTCGGCCAAGGTGGGACATATCGGCGTATACCGCGACCCCGAGACATTGAAGCCGGTGAAGTACTACTACAAGATGCCGGACGATATCGCGGAACGCGATGTCATCGTCGTGGACCCCATGCTGGCGACCGGCGGTTCGGCCAGCGCGTGCATCACGCTTTTAAAAGAACAGAACGTGCAGAACGTCAAATTTGTCTGCCTCATCGCGGCACCGGAAGGCATCGCCGAACTCAATAGATGCCACCCGGATGTGGATATCTTTGCGGGTGCGGTGGACGAGAAACTGAACGACCACGCCTACATTGTTCCGGGGCTGGGCGACGCCGGAGACCGGCTGTTCGGCACCAAATAGAAATCGAAGATTTGACGCATACCAGTACTTTTACGTTTCATATAGGAGAACAACATGGCACAAGAGGTATTAAATCTTATCCGTGCGGCCGAAGATGACGCACAGGAGATGATCAGCGCCGCGCAGGTTGCGGCACGCGAAGCGGTTCGTGAAGCAAACCGCCAGTCTGAAAAGCTGTTGGCCGAAAACACGCTGACGATTAAGCAGCGTACTTCGGAGACGCTGGAAAAGGCGGAGAAAGCGGCTGTCAAAGCCTTCGAAGCCGAAAAAGACAGCTTAAAAGCGGACATTGACGCACAGAAGGCGGCGGCTGAGAAAAACATCGGTCAAGCCAGCGCGTATATCATCGGGAGGATCCTCTAATTGGCTATTATCAATGCAAAACGGGTGACGGTCATCGGTCTTTGCGAGGATAGGCCTGAGGTTGTCAAATCCCTGCAGAGTTTGGGCGCGGTGCAGATTGAAGCGAACACCTTCTCGGACGTGGATGTGGTGGAGACGACCGAAGGGGTGACCCAAACCGAACAGCGGCTGGCGGATATCAAATTCGCACTGACACTCCTAAAACCCTATGACGAAAGCAAAAAGCCTTTTTTAGAAGCAAAACCCGCGATTGACCAGAAGGGCCTGGAAGCCTTTAAGGAGCTGGAACGCAAGCAGATGATTGCTGTGGATTCCTTAAAGGAATTGTCCGAGGAGCTGAACTGGGCGCGGGCAAGCATTTCGCGCGCCAAAAATCTGATATTGCAGGTGGAGCCCTACCGCAATTTCGACGACACCTTCTCCGCGCTGGGCACCCATATTTATACGTCCGCGACCGTGGGCGTGATGCCGATTGAAAACAAAGACGCGCTGATACAGCTGATGGAAGAAAACGACGGTCTGGCATCCTACGAAATCCTCGAAGAGATGCAGGATACGTTCATAGTTTTTGTCCTGACACACAACGATATCACCCATGAGATTAAAACCACATTAAAGACACTGGGATTTTCCGAAGCCAAGTACGAGCAGTTTACGGATTCACCCGAGGGCATTATTGACGCGCACGTGAAAGAGATTGCGGCCTTAAGCGAAAAGAAGGCCGAGATCAAAATGCAGATTGCGGCGTTTGTCGGCCAGATCCCCGATATGGAGCGTCTGGAAGACTACTACAACGCCATGCTGCAGCGGGAAAGAGCCGCGCTCTCCTTTGGTTACACCAAGAACGCATTTGTTCTGGAAGGCTGGACAGATGAACACAGCCAGGAAGCCGTGCAAAAAGCCGTGGCTGAAGTGAGCGAAACCGCGATTGTGCAGTTCCGCGACCCGATAGAAGGCGAAAGCTATCCCACGATTATCGAGAACCCCAAGCTGGCGCGTCCGTTTGAGGCGATTACCGAGATGTATGATACGCCCAGCGCGGGCGGGATTGACCCCAACCTGCTGATGGCGCCCTTCTATTTTATCGTTTTTGGCATGATGGTCAGCGACGCGGGCTACGGCCTCGTTCTGGCGCTGGCCTGCACCTTTATCCTTTGGAAGACCAAACCCGCCGGAATGTTCGGCAAGATTTTGGGCGTGGTCGCCTTCGGCGGCGTTTCCACCCTCATCTGGGGCGCGCTGTTCGGCGGATGGTTTGGCGTTTCGGTGGAAAATCTCCCCAAAGCACTGCAGTTCTTAACGCACTTAAAATGGTTCAACCCGATGGAGGAACCGCTGACCATGCTGGCGCTGTGTCTGGGCATCGGTACTTTCCAGGTGCTGTTCGGTCTGGGTGTGGCCGCGGGTATCAATATCAAGCGGCACAAGCCTTTTGCCGCCCTGTTTGACCAGGTCTCGTGGATGCTGGTGATTATCGGCCTTCTGGCTATGCTGCCGGGTGGAATCATCGGAAAAATCGGCGGCTATACGGCACTGGCCGGCGCTGGGCTGGTTCTGCTGTTTGCGGGACGCGAGAAGAAAAGCATCATCGGCAAGCTGATGGGGGGCTTAAGCGCGCTATACGGCGCGACCGGATACTTAAGCGACATTTTAAGCTACAGCCGTATCTTCGGCATGGGTCTGGCCACCGGCGTTATCGCTCTGGTTTTCAACACCATCGCGGGTATGCTGTTCGGCAAATGGTTTATGATTCCCTTTGCAGTGGTCATCCTCGTCGTGGGCCATGTCTTCAATATCGGCATCAACACGCTGGGTGCGTACGTGCATTCCTGCAGGCTGCAGTATATTGAGTACTACGGTAAGTTCTTTGAGGGCGGCGGTAAAACCTTCCGGCCGTTAAGGACGGATATCAAGCACTATCGTTTTGAAAAATAATTTAAATTAAAAATAATAAACAATTCACGCTTTTTTAAAGATGGAGGAAAACAATGATTGAAGTTTTAGGAATGGAACTGGGCAAAGTTCTGGCAATGTTAGGTGCGGCACTCGCTGTCGCATTGGCGGGTACGGGTTCAGCGATCGGCGTCGGCGCGGCAGGTGAAGCGGCCGCCGGTCTGGTCTCGGAAGACCCCGATAAGTTCGGTTCGGCGCTGGTTCTGCAGCTGCTGCCGGGCACACAGGGCATCTACGGCCTTCTGGTCGGCTTTATGATTCTGATGAAAATCGGCTTGATCGGCGAAGTCGGCGAGATTTCGACGGCCACAGGATTCTATTATTTCTTAGGTTCACTGCCTATCGCGATCGGCGGCTTAACCTCGGCGATTGCACAGGGCAAGACCGCGGTGGCGGGTATCGGCATGCTGGCCAGACGCCCCGAAGAATCCGGTAAAGCGATTGTTATGGCCATCATGGTTGAAACCTATGCGGTTTTCGCACTGCTGATCTCCATGCTGATTGTCATGCTGGTTAAATAAAAAAACGACATAAACGTATAGTCACAAAAAAACCGGCGATAAACGCCGCAAATGAGACGGAGTGACGAAACATTGAACGAACCGAGTAAACTAATAGAAAAAATCCTTTCGGAAGCTAAAAGCACCGCCGAGACCGAAAAAAAGAACGCGGATGACAAAGCGAGGGAAGTTTTGACCAAAGCCGAGCAGAAAGCGAAGGACGCGGGCGACAGGGCCGCGGCAAACGCCGAAACCGAAGCCGAGGAACGCTGGAAGCGGATTAAATCGGTCTACGACCTGGAGCACAAGAAGGACGTTCTCGCCATGAAACGCGGCGTTTTGGATACGGCTTTTGCCAAGGCGGTGGACGACATCGCGGCACTGCCCGACGACAAGTTCTGCGGACTGATGACGCGTCTGCTTTTGGAATGCGCCGAAAGCGGAACAGGCGAGATTTCCGTGGCCAAGGCCGACACCAAACGTATTAACGACGCTTTTTTGGCCAAGGCCAACGCGGCGCTGAAAGAGAAGACCGGAAAAGGCGAAGTGACCCTTGCCAAAGACACCTGCGACAAGAAGGGCGGATTTGTCTACCGCAAGGGCGGCATGGAGATGGACTGTTCGGTAGAAGCTGTGGTGGCTCTGGCGCGGGAACAGATGGAGACCGATGTGGCCGCTATCCTGTTTAAAGGTGAAGGAGCTAAAAGCTGATGGCGGCGCGATCCTATCCGTATTCTTCATCCATCATCAGCGCACGCGAAACAGCGCTTTTGGACCGGGAGACCATCATGACGGCGGCGACCAGCGAAACGGCTGAATCGGCGATGATGCTGCTTCGGGAAAAAGGCTATGCCAGAGGCGCGGTCGAACTGGACAACGCGTACGAATTTGAAAGCATCGTTACTTACGAGCTGAAAGAAGCGGTGGGTTTTTTGAAGGGCTCGGCGCCCGATGAAAACCTGTTGTCGCTGTTTCTGCTCCGGTACGACTACTTGAACTTAAAAACCCTTTTAAAGCTGAACCTGTTGGGCGTGGAGTTCTCCGAAAAGGATATGTCCCCGTACGGCGCCATATCGTTTGACGTGTTTGAGCAAAGCATCGCGGATAAGTCCTATTTTCGTCTGCCAAAGCCCATGGGCGATGCGTTGCGCGATCTGGACAAGCGGTTTGCCATCCACGAAGACCCGACGCTGATCGGGCCGGTGCTGGACAAGGCCTACAGCCGGCAGGTGAACGCGGCGATGAAGAACGAGAAAAACCCGCTGGTGCGGGAGTACTTTAAAGCTTACTTTGACTTCACTAACATCATGGTGGTCCTGCGGCTGAAAAACGCCGGATTCCCGGCCGAAGCCTTGAAGGACGTTCTGCTGGAAGGCGGGCGGTTTAACCTCTTTGATATGCAAAAGGCGTATGAGGACAAATCGGACGGTTCGGTCTCAGCCTTTTACCACTACGGGTATGAAGAATACTTAAAAACGCCGTTTGAGAAAATGTCGGGCGGCGGGGGCATGGCCGGAGTTGAAAAAGCGCGGGATGATTATCTGCTGATGATCTTAAAGAAAGGCCGCTTCAATATGTTTACGGCCTCGCGCGCGGTGGCTTATCTGGTCGCCAAGGAACGCGAAGCGGCGGCGGTGCGGCTCCTCATGGTGTCGATGCTAAATCACATCGGCGCAGAAGAGATGGGCACGCGCTTGAAAGCGCTGTATGTCTAGGATGAAGGAAAAAGCGTATGTATAAAATTGGAGTAATCGGTGACAAAGACAGCGTCATGGGCTTTAAGGCGCTGGGGCTGGATGTGTTTTATACCTCGGACGAGGACGTGGGCAAGACGGTCAATATGCTGGCCGCCCAAAAATACGCCATCGTCTTTATGACCGAAGACGCGGTTCTGGCCGCCAAGGAGACGGTGGATAAGTTTAAGACCTCCCCCTTCCCGGCGATTATCCCCATCCCCAACAATCAGGGCACAAACGGTCTGGGCATGGAAGGGATTCGGCAGAACGTGGAGAAGGCCATCGGGGCGGATATATTGTTTAACAACGAAGAATAATGCGGCCATTCGGCGGCAGACACGCTTTAAAAATATCGATTGAAAAGCAAAGGCAGGTTAAAAGTTTATGGAGGGCAAAATAGTTAAGGTTTCCGGGCCGCTCATCGTGGCCAAAGGCATGGCGGACGCCAAGATGTATGACGTTTGCCGCGTTTCGGAAAAACAGCTGATTGGCGAAATCATCGAGCTTCGCGGCGATATGGCTTCGATACAGGTATATGAGGAGACTTCGGGTTTGGGACCGGGCGAACCGGTGGCCAGCACGGGCGATCCGCTTTCGGTGGAACTGGGACCCGGACTCATCGAATCGATTTTTGACGGGATTCAGCGCCCGCTGGACGTCATCGTCCAAAAAGCCGGCGACCGCATTGAGCGCGGTATTCAGGTGAACGCGCTGTCCCGCGATAAGAAATGGAAATTTGAAGCGACGGCCAAGGTCGGCGACAAGCTGACGGCCGGAGACTTTTTGGGATTTGTTCAGGAGACCACGGCGGTTAAGCACATGATTATGGTGCCGTTTGGCGTGGAAGGCACATTGAAATCCATCCAGAGCGGTGAATATACGATTGAAGACGTCGTGGCGGTCATCGAGACCAAAAACGGCGAGAAAAAACTGACCATGATGCAAAAATGGCCGGTTAGACGCGGAAGAAAGTACGCCCAGAAACTGCCGCCGACCGAACCGATGATTACAGGACAGCGCGTTATCGACACGCTGTTCCCGGTGGCCAAAGGTGGTGTGGCCGCGGTGCCCGGACCTTTCGGCAGCGGCAAAACCGTGGTACAGCATCAGCTGGCCAAATGGGCGGACGCCGACATCATCGTCTACGTGGGCTGCGGCGAGCGCGGCAACGAGATGACCGACGTTCTGCTGGAGTTCCCCGAGCTGAAAGACCCGAAGACCGGCGAACCGCTGATGAAGCGGACGGTGCTGATTGCCAACACCTCGGACATGCCGGTGGCGGCGCGTGAAGCGTCCATCTATACCGGCATCACCATCGCCGAATACTTCCGCGATATGGGATATAAAGTGGCGATTATGGCCGACTCCACCTCCCGCTGGGCCGAGGCCTTACGCGAGATGAGCGGACGACTGGAAGAAATGCCGGGCGAAGAGGGCTACCCTGCCTACCTGTCCTCACGTCTGGCCGAATTCTATGAGCGGGCGGGCATCGTGAAATGTCTGGGCTCCGAAGGCAGAACTGGCGCGGTCACGGCGATTGGCGCGGTTTCTCCGCCGGGCGGCGACATCTCCGAACCGGTTTCACAGGCGACGCTTCGCATCGTCAAGGTGTTCTGGGGACTTTCTGCCCAGCTGGCCTACAAGCGGCATTTCCCGGCCATCGACTGGCTGACGTCCTATTCGCTGTATGTGGACCGCCTGATGGAATGGTTCGACACGAACAT
Source organism: uncultured Clostridia bacterium (assembly GCA_937863465.1). Taxonomy (GTDB): domain Bacteria; phylum Bacillota; class Clostridia; order Christensenellales; family CALMFG01; genus CALMFG01. Next base: position 791 of record CALMFG010000159.1, on the reverse strand, counting down.
TGCGGACAACTGGGAGGCGCTTCGCACCCAGACCATGATCCTCTTACAGGAAGAATCCGAGCTGGAGGAAATCGTCCGTCTGGTCGGCGTGGATGCGCTGTCTTTGGACGACCGACTCAAGCTGGAAGTGGCGCGCAGTATCCGCGAGGACTACCTGCACCAGAACGCTTTCCACGATGTGGACACCTACACCAGTCCCGAGAAACAGGCGGGTCTGCTGGGATTGATTTTGAAATATTACGAGACGGCCCGCGGCGCGCTGAAAGCCGGCGTGGACTTTAGCAAGATTATGGGCGTTTCGTCCAAAGAACTGATCGGCCGCGCCAAGTATGTGCCCGAAGCCGATGTGGCGGTGGAATATGAGAAAATCGCCAAGACGCTGGTCAAAGAGATGACCGAGCTGATTGAAGAGGGAGGATTCGTCAATGCTTAAGGAATATAAGACGATTAAAGAAGTCGTCGGCCCTCTGATGCTGGTTGAGGGTGTGGACGGCGTTAAATATGACGAACTGGTCGAGATTGAACAGGCCGACGGTGAAGTCCGCCGCGGACGCGTTTTGCAGATTGAAAATGACAGGGCACTGGTTCAGCTGTTTGAAGGCTCGCAAGGCTTAAAAATCTCCACCTCCAAAGCGCGGTTTTTGGGACGCGGCATCGAGCTGGCGGTCAGCTACGACATGCTGGGCCGTGTTTTCGACGGCATGGGAAACCCCATCGACGGGGGCCCCGCGATCATCCCCGAAAAGCGGCTGGAAATCAACGGCAACCCGATCAAGCCGGCGGCCAGAGAC
>CALMFG010000158.1 GCA_937863465.1 uncultured Clostridia bacterium | reverse complement strand
GCCGGGGCGTTCTGCTGGACGCCAGACAGGTTGACACCGAACTGGATACGGCGGACGCGATGGAAGCCGTGACCGAGGTGATTGACGAAGGACTGCCGCTGGCACTGCTGATTTTGACCAACCCGAATCCCGATATCCGTGAATATACGTGGCACTGGATGACGATTATCGGGTACGATAGACTTAAGGAAACGGTGACCGTCGCCACGCACGGCAGGACCCATGCTTTGAATTTTCGGAACGTCTGGGTAAACGGCGGGGGATACAAGACCGGAATCGTTCACTTTTGGCCCAAAGGAGCGTAGAGGACTTGGCATACGTCTACATCCTGATCTGCGCAGACCAAACGCTGTACACCGGCTGGACAGTTGATTTGGAGCGCCGCTTAAGCGAGCATAACGGTGGGAAAAAAGGCAGCCGCTACACGCGGGCCCGGCGGCCCGTCCGTTTGGCGTATTCGGAAGTCCTCGCGGACAGCGTATCAGCCATGCGGCGGGAAGCGCAAATAAAAAAGCTTTCGCGCACGCAAAAGCTCGAACTCATTGCAGAAAACAGGCCGAATGACGCTAGATGATGTCCTGAAGCCGTTTGTTTTTTCGGATGATGGACTTGGCCTCGGCGATGATGACGCCGTTGGCGACTTCGTTATATCCGCCTTCAGGGATGATGATGTCGGCGTAACGTTTAGAGGGTTCGACAAACTCATGATACATCGGTTTGACCGTGGTGATGTACTGGTTTAAAACCGAATCCAGCGTCCGTCCGCGGGTTTCCACATCCCGGCGGATTCTTCGCGCCAGACAGATATCCGGGTCGGTATCGACAAATACCTTGATATCAAAAAGCTCCCGCAAAACGGGATCGGTGAATATCAATATACCTTCGACCAGCACCATGGAAACGGGTTTGACCGTGACGGTGCTTTTTTTGCGCTGATGTACGGTGAAATCGTATTGGGGCACCTCGACGGACTTGCCGTCCTTCAAGTCCTTTAAGTGCTGAATGAGCAGTGAGGTTTCCAAAGAATCCGGATGGTCATAATTGATGCCTGCGCGCGTTTCCAAATCCAGTTCGGGATGCGCCCGGTAATAGGAATCGTGCGTAATTAAAACCGCGTCGGTTTTAATCGCCTCATGAATTCGGTTGGCGATGGTGGTTTTGCCCGAGCCGGATGCGCCCGCTATGCCGATTATCGCGTTGACCATGGAAATCCCCCTCAGGTGTCTCATTTTCAAATGTTATTCTACACTATTTCTGCCCGCGATAAAAGACCTAAACGTGCGAAAGGCAGGCGGGGTCAGTGCAGATTTGAAAAGAAAATGGCGCGCGTGGCGTTGAAAGTTTTGGCGGCATACATGGCAATATCCGCTTTGCTGACCAGCTCTTCCGCGGTGTCTCCGTCCACCGGTATTTCAACAGCGCCCATGGAAACGTGAACCGGCAGGGTGGTATTGTTGACGGTGAACGGCGCATCAAAAGCCGCCACAATCCGATTGATTTCGGGACGGGATTCGGCGGGCGGCATCCGCATCAGGATGATGAACTCATCGCCGCCGTAACGATAGATATCGCTTTTTTTGCTTAACACCGACTGGATGCGTTCGATGACCTGTTTTAGGATGGCGTCGCCGCCCGGATGTCCGAAGCGATCGTTGATGGTTTTAAAACCGTCAACATCCAGAAAAACGAGTGTGGAACTGACGAGAGAGTCCAGACAGTAATTGATCAGGATATCCAGTTTGGTATCCAGTGCCATCCGGCTGCCGGCTCCAGTGAGCGAGTCGGTCAGCGCAATCTGCTCGCGCTGGACAGCCCGATAGTGGCGGAAGAAAGCGAGGCCGGCCAGAATAAAGATACAGGCCCCCAGGAATATGGACAGATAGACCATGTCCTGGTCCATATTGGGATAGGAACTGGTGATTAGTTCTGACGTGCTTTGATGGATGCGCAGCGCCTCCTGCGGAAGCGCGGATGCGCTGATATCAAACCGCGCCAGCATATCGGTGTTGAACATATAGGACATGCTGGAATCGGGATCGCGGTTGAGACCGAACGATTCGGCGGGCGTTCCGTCATACAGAATGGCGCGGCCGACCATCCCGGCATCGTACCCCGATTGGCTTTTGTCATGCACATAGCCGCCGGCGAAGATGGTATCCACGCTGTAGGAAGTGGTGCAGAAGATGGGGGTAGAGAGCGTGGTATACAGGAAATTGGCCGACTGCGTGTAGGTCATGCGTGTCCCATCTTTGTCCTCATAGCATGAGATAAACAGAAAAATATCCCTGGGCGTCAGCTTGGCCAGCTTTTCAGCTAGATCGGCATAGGTATAGTCATTCGAATTAATGAAGGTGAGCGGATAGTTGTTGACGTTTTCGGTAATCAGCTGTTCCATTTCGCCCTGTGCGGTGGCCGAGTCATCGACCAAAATCGTGATGCTTTGATAATCGGGGATGAGTTTGACGGCGACATCCAAGGTTTTAATGCGGGCGGAAGGCTCCAAAAAACCGGTGATATTGCTGCGGGATTCATAGATGGCTTCGGTTGACACGTAATTATTGCATCCCGAAAAAACGATGGGAATGGTATCGGTGCTGTCCGGGCCGAAGAGCAGCTCATAATACTGGTTGATAAAGGCCAGGGCGTCATCATCGAAGGTGATGATCAGATCGATATCTTTCAAGAGTTTGATTTTAGTCTGGAGTTGATGGAACATCAGGCCGCTTGCGGTTTCCGGGTCAACCAGTTTGGTATCCATATACTCCACCTGCAGGTGGACGTTTTGGTCGGCAAATGCTTCGTATAGTCCGTCCAAAAGCATATCAAAGGACGGGTAGGAGGGCGAATAGGAAAATATGACGAGTACATTTTTGGGAGGCAGGGTGAAATCGGCGGGCTCTGCGGCCGCTTTTGCGGGCAGCCCAAAGAAAAGAATAACAAGTATGAAAAATAAGGAAACCAGTTTTCTTCTCATGAGACCCACTCCAACCGAGATCGGTTTGACGTTTGTCAAGCCATATATTCAAAAGTAATGCAGGGGCATCAGATTGACATCGGGCGTAAGTTTTAAGTATAATGCTTGTGAGATAAATAAACGGGTTACGTGCTTTCTAAACACGTACCGACGCGCAGTGAAGGAGAACCTGACTTGAAATTATTGATTACCGGCGCCAAAGGCCAGATGGGCCGCGCCCTGAACAAACTGCTGAAGAACAAAGCAGGTTATCAGCTGGTCTTAACCGATCTGGATGAGATGGACATCACCGACGAGAAGGATGTGGTGCGGGTGATGACCGCTGAAAAACCGGATGTGGTGATCAACTGCGCGGCGCACACCAAGGTGGACCTTTGCGAAGACGATACTGAGAATGCCTACATGATTAACGTCACAGGGGCCGGGAATCTGTCCAAAGGTGCGGCCAAAATCGGCGCCAAGATCGTTCATCTCTCCACCGACTATATCTTTGACGGGGAAGCAACTACGCCGTATCTGGAGGAAAGCGAGCCCAATCCGCAGAGCGTATACGGCGAAACCAAGCTGGAATCCGAATACGCGGTGACCGAAAACAACCCAAAATACTTTATCGTGCGGACAGCCTGGCTGTACGGCGAAGGCAATAACTTTGTCAACACCATGCTGCGGCTGGCGAATACGCAGAACGAAATCAGGGTGGTCAACGACCAGACCGGTTCGCCGACCTCGGCGACCGAGGTGGCGCGGGTGATTGCGATGCTGATTGAGACTGAAGCTTACGGTGTTTATAACGCGGTGTGCGAAGGCCAGTGCACCTGGTATGACTTTGCCAAACGCATCTTTGAGCTGGCGGGGCTGGACGTTAAGGTTTCGCCCTGTACATCGCTGCAGTATGTGACGCGGGCCAAACGCCCCAAGTACTCGGTGCTGGACAATAAAAACCTGCGCGAGAAATTCGGATATCACTTACAACCATGGGATGACGCGCTTCGGGAGTATTTTGCAGGTCGACACAACTAAAAAATAAAGCATCGACTTATTTATAAAGCCGATGCTTTTTTATATCCGTATATTCTCGTTTAAAACAATCCTGCGATGAGGAAATAGATGGGCGGAATCAGGATGGCGGGCAGCATATCGCCCACGTGGATTTTCTTGATATCCAGAAGGTTGATGCCGATGCCCAAAATGAGCGCGCCGCCGACAGCCGAAACTTCGGTCATCACGGTATCGGTCATGAACGGCGCCACCCATGCGGCGGTCAGCGCGATGGTGCCCTGATAGAGCAGAACCGGCACAGCGGAAAGACCGACGCCGATGCCCAGACTGGCGGCCAGAATCATGGCGGTCACGCCGTCCAGCAGAGACTTGATGAAGAGCAGCTGGTGGTTGCCGTTGAGGCCGGATTCGATGGAACCCAAAACCGCCATGGCGCCCACGCAGAAGATGAGCGTGGCCGTGACGAAACCTTCGGCAAAAGTGGAATCATCGCTTTTGGAAAAGCGCGACTGCACGCGGTTGCCGAGGGCGTCCAGCTTGTCTTCGATGCCGATGAGGTTGCCGGCCGCGCCGCCGATGACCAGACTGAATATAAAGAGCAGGGGCAGATTGGTTTCTATCGCGCTGATGATGCCGATGACCACCACACAAAGGCCGATGCCCTGCATGATGACTTTCTGAACCTTTGGCGGGATGCCGGATTTTAGGAGTACGCCGAGGCATGTACCGAGAAGGATGGCCCCGACGTTGACGAGTGTTCCAATCATGATTTTTATTCCGTCCAATATAATAGGTATTTTTATTTTTTTGCGTTTTGCATAGCATAGGTTAACATAAAAGATAACCGTTTGTCCAATCAATATTTGCCGGGGAAATTTCCGATGCCCGATAGAAAAAAATGCTAAGAAACTTTTTAAATTTCATGGGGTTTTATTGACGAAACAAATAAAAGCGTGATACAATAACTGTCACCGACAATGGCGTTTGGTATGGTCGCGTTTTTCGCGGCGGCAGATGCGCATTGTTTTTTTTAAAATTTACCGATACCCATTTTTTTTAAGCAGAAAATTGGTATAGACATGTTAAATACACGATTGATAGATTTTTAGCGGTTACAGATTTATTATATTTCAGATGAGGGGAAGATTTAGATGAGCTTACCGAAGAAACAGGGGCTGTACAGCCCGGCTTATGAACACGACGCCTGCGGCATCGGCGCGGTGGTCAACGTGCACGGCAAACGTACTAATGCAATAATCGAACAGGCATTGACCGTTCTGAACAATCTGGATCATCGCGGCGCGCGCGGCAACGAAGAGAACACCGGCGACGGCGCGGGCATTTTGTTCCAGATTCCGGACAAATTCTTCCGGGCGCAGGCCAAAGTGAACAACTTCGTTCTGCCGCCGCTCGGCGAATACGGCGTGGGCATGATTTTCTTCTGCCACGACGAAGCCAAACGCCTGATTTTAAAGAAGATGGTGGAGGAGGAAGTGAAGAAGCACGGCCAGACCGTTATCGGCTGGCGCGTTTCGCCCATCAACGGCGAAGACCTGGGCCAGATGGCCAAGGTTTCCATGCCCTTTGTCGAACAGATTTTTATCGGAAAATCCGAAGACATCAAGGACGAACTCGACTTTGAAAGAAAGCTGTTCGTTATCCGCCGCGGCATTGAAAAGAAGATGCTGGGAGTCGATCTGGTCGGCGCCGAGTATTTCTATATCGCGTCCATGTCCTGCCGCACCATCGTTTATAAGGGCATGCTGATTCCCTATCAGATGAAGAAGTTTTATCTGGACTTAAACGACAACCGTATGGAATCGGCTCTGGCGCTGATTCATTCCCGTTTTTCAACCAACACCTTCCCGTCATGGGAACGGGCGCATCCCTACCGCATGGTCATCCACAACGGCGAAATCAATACCCTTCGCGGCAACATCAACGGCATGAAGGCCCGAGAAGCCTCGATTAAGACCGATGTCTTCCCAACGGCCGTGGAGAACCTGATGCCCATCATCGACGAAGAGGGCAGCGACTCGGCTATGTTCGACAACTGTCTGGAGTTTATGTATCTGGCCGGACGTCCGGTTTCCGAAGCTTTGATGATGATGATTCCTGAACCCTGGGAAAAGAACCCCTATATGGCTGACGAGAAGAAGGCGTTTTACCGCTACAACTCCTGCCTGATGGAACCCTGGGACGGCCCGGCGGCCATCGTGGCCACCGACGGCATCAGCGTCTGCGCCAGCTTGGACAGAAACGGTCTGCGCCCCAGCCGCTACTATGTGACCAAGGACGGTATGCTGGTTCTGGCTTCCGAAGTGGGCGTTTTGGATATCCCTGACGCCAATGTGGCCGTCAAGGAACGTCTGCGTCCGGGCAGAATGCTGGTCGTGGACACACAGAAAAAAGAGATTATCAGCGACGAGGACGTAAAAGGCGCGCTGATTAAGGAATATCCCTACCAGAAATGGCTGGACGCCAGTGAAGTGAAGCTGGCCGAATTAAAGGCGGCCAAAACCCAGGTGCCGAACGACGCTGTGGACTTAAGACTCCAGCAGACGGCTTTTGGTTACACGTTTGAAGATTTGCAGAAAGTGCTGGAACCGACGGTGGTTCGCGGCATCGACCCGGTGGGCTCGATGGGCAACGACGCGGCGCTGGCCGTGCTTTCCAACCAGCCTCAGCTGCTATACAACTACTTTAAACAGCTGTTCGCCCAAGTCACCAATCCGCCGATCGACTCGATCCGCGAGGAAATCGTCACGGGTTCGCAGACCTGGCTGGGTGCCATGGAAAACCTGCTGGACCATTCACCCGATGCCTGCCGCAGAATCAACTGTGCCACGCCGATACTTACCAACGAAGAAGTGGCGGCGATTCGGGATATCGACAAAAAAGGATTTAAACAGATTACCATATCCATGCTGTACGACATCGAGCGCGGCGGCGTGGGCTTAAAAAACCGGCTTTCGAAGATTTTCGCCGAAGCGGACGAAGCGATTGATGCGGGCTACAACCTCATCATCCTGTCCGACCGCGGCGTCAACGAGACCGAAGGACCGATTCCGGCGCTTTTGGGCTGTTCAGCACTGCACCACCATCTGGTGGAAAACGGCACACGCACCAAGGCCAGCATCATCGTGGAATCCGGCGAGCCGAGAGAAGTGCATCACTTCTGTCTGCTCTTGGGCTACGGCGCGGACGCCATCAACCCGTACCTCGCTTTTGCCACCATCAAGGACATGGTGAAGACCGGTCTGATTTCGGGATATAACGAAGAAGACGCGCTGAAACGCTTCTCGTATGCCACGGTCAAAGGCATCATCAAGGTGCTGTCCAAGATGGGCATCTCCACCATCCAGTCCTACCGCGGCGCGCAGATTTTTGAAGCGGTCGGCATCAGTCAGACCGTCATTGAGAAGTACTTCTGCGGCACGGCTTCGCGCATCGGCGGCATCGATCTGGAGATTATCGCCAACGAAGCGATGATGCGGCATCAGGCCGCTTTCGCCAATCTGGACGGTAAAAATGCACCGCTGCAGGCGGGCGGCATGTTCAACTGGCGCAAAGAGGGCGAATACCACACCATCAACCCCGAAACCATCATCGCACTGCAGCAGGCGTGCTGGGACGGGAACTATGAGAAATACCGCGAATTTGCCAAGCTGCTGAACGACAGGGAGGGTTTTTCCACCATCCGTTCACTGCTGGACTTCCGATATGCGGATAAACCACTGCCAATCGACGAGATTGAATCGGTGGAATCCATCTGCAAGCGCTTTAAGACCGGCGCGATGAGCTACGGCTCCATCAGTCAGGAAGCGCACGAAACCATGGCCATCGCCATGAACCGCATCGGCGGAAAATCCAATTCCGGCGAAGGCGGCGAGCGCGTGGAGCGCTATACACCCGACGCCAACGGCGACAGCCGTTGTTCGGCGATTAAACAGGTGGCTTCGGGACGCTTCGGCGTGACCAGCCATTACCTGACCACGGCCAAAGAGATTCAGATTAAGATGGCGCAGGGCGCAAAACCCGGCGAGGGCGGCCAGCTGCCCGGCGAAAAGGTCTATCCCTGGATTGCCAAAACCAGAGGGTCCACGCCCGGCGTGGGCTTAATCTCCCCGCCGCCGCATCACGATATCTACTCCATTGAGGACTTGGCACAGCTGATTTATGACCTCAAGTGCGCCAACCCCGCGGCCGATATCAACGTCAAACTGGTATCCGAAGTGGGCGTGGGCACCATCGCGGCCGGCGTAGCCAAAGGCTATGCGGACGTCATCCTTATCAGCGGCTATGACGGCGGAACCGGCGCGGCACCCAGAACCAGCGTGCGCCATACCGGTCTGCCCTGGGAACTTGGACTTTCCGAGACCAACCAGACTTTGATTATCAACAAACTGAGAAACCGCGTGAAGCTGGAAACCGACGGCAAGCTCATGACCGGCAAGGATGTGGCCATCGCCGCATTGCTCGGCGCCGAGGAATTCGGATTCGCCACATTGCCGCTTATCACCATGGGCTGTGTCATGATGCGCGTCTGCAACCTGGATACCTGCCCGGTGGGCGTGGCCACCCAGAACGAAGCTTTAAGAAAGCTGTTTAAGGGTCAGCCCGAATACGTGGTCAATTTCATGCGCTTTATCGCCGAAAACCTGCGGGAAACCATGGCGAGAATCGGCGTTCGGACCATCGACGAAATGGTGGGCAGAACTGACCTACTGAAACACAAGGACAACGTCGATCACTGGAAGGCCAAGACGGTGGATGTTTCTCCGCTGTTGTACCAGCCCTATTCGGAATCGGCGAGCGACCGGTACCGGACGGTACGCCAGAAACATAAAATCTACGCGACCAGCGATATGAACATCCTGCTGGCGCTTTGCAAGGATTCGATGAACACCCAAAAACCGATGGAAGCGAGCCTGGATATTATCAACCGCAACCGTACCACCGGCACCATTTTGGGCTCGGAGATTTCCAAGCGTTATGGCGGCGCAGGCCTGCCCGAAGACACCATCAACCTGATTTTCTCGGGTTCGGCGGGTCAGTCTTTCGGCGCGTTTGTCCCCAAGGGCGTCACGCTTCGCCTCATCGGCGACGCCAACGACTACATTGGCAAAGGACTTTCTGGCGGCAAGATTATCGTCAATAAGTCCGACAACTTCACTGGTAAGGCCGACGAAAATATCCTTATCGGCAACGTGGCCTTCTACGGCGCCACCAGCGGCGAGGCTTACATCTCGGGCGTAGCGGGCGAACGCTTCTGCGTCAGAAACTCGGGCGTTAAGGCCGTGGTGGAAGGCGTGGGCGCGCATGGCTGCGAGTACATGACCGGCGGACAGGTGATTATCCTGGGCAAAACCGGCATCAACTTCGGCGCGGGTATGAGCGGCGGCATCGCCTACATCTACGACGACGATAAATCTTTCGAGCCGATGATGAGCAAGAGCATGGCCGACCTGTCATCCGATTTCAGCGATGCGGAAAAAGCCGAGCTGAAATACCGTCTCGAAAAACATCTGGAATACACCGGCTCCGAGCGGGCCAAGTCCATTCTCGCCAAGTTTGACGTGAACATCAAGAATTTCGTCAAGGTGGTTCCAAGAGACTACCAGCGGATGATGGACACCATTGCCGAAGGCAAAGCGCAAGGCATGGCTGAGGAAGAGGCCCAGATGTACGCCTTTACCAAGAACATTCATGACGCCTCCCGCTTAAGCGGCAACTAGGAAAGGAGCTAACCATGGGAAAAGCCACAGGTTTTATGGAATATAACCGCGTGACGGCCAAGGACGTTGCACCCGACGCGCGCTTAAAGAACTGGGAAGAGTTTCATGTGAACTTACCCGAGGAAACACAGAAAGAACAGGCAGCCAGATGTATGGACTGCGGCATTCCGTTCTGCCACACCGGCATCATGATTGCGGGGATGGTTTCGGGCTGCCCCTTAAACAATCTGATTCCTGAATTCAACGATATGGTTTACCGCGGATTGTACGATCAGGCTTACGAGCGTCTGTTGCAGACCAATCCGTTTGCCGAATTTACCGGACGGGTTTGCCCCGCACCGTGTGAAGGTTCCTGCACAGCCGGCCTCAACGGCGACCCGGTCACCATCAAAGGCAACGAACGTGCCATCATCGACACCGCCTTCCAAAACGGACAGGTGAAGCCCGTAAAGCCGGTCAAGAAAACCGGCAAGAAAGTGGCTGTGGTGGGGTCGGGCCCTTCGGGTCTTTCGGCTGCCTACTATCTGGTTCGAGGCGGTCACGACGTCACCGTGTTTGAACGCGCCGACCGCGCAGGCGGACTTCTGATGTACGGCATCCCGAATATGAAGCTGGATAAAAAACTGGTGTTAAGACGCGTGAAACTGCTGGAAGACAGCGGCGCCAAGTTTGTCTACAACACCGAAATCGGCGTCAGCAAACCGCTCGCCGCACTGAAAGAAGAATTCGACGCCGTGGTTCTCTGCGGCGGCGCCACCGCACCGCGCGATTTATCCGCCAAAGGACGCGAAGGCGCGAAAGGCATCTACTTTGCCGTGGATTTCTTAAAAGCCGCGACCGAACGCCTGCTGGGCGGAAAAGCCGAGGGCAAGGAAGACCTGATGGCCAAAGATAAGCACGTCGTCATCATCGGCGGCGGCGACACGGGCACCGACTGTGTGGGCACGTCCATCCGGCAAGGATGCAAGAGCGTGACTCAGCTGGAGATTCTGCCCATGCCGCCCAAGCACCGTCAGCCCAACAACCCCTGGCCGCAGTACCCCAAGGTGCTGAAAACCGATTACGGTCAGGAAGAGGCGATTCATGTATACGGCCGCGACCCGCGCGATTACGAGATGATGACCACTGACGTCATCACGGACAAGGACGGGCACGTGACCGAGCTGAAAGCCGTCAAAGTGAAATGGTCGGTGGACGCCAACGGGCGGTTTAGTCCAGTGCCGATTGAAGGCAGTGAAACCACCTACAAAGCGGATATCGTGCTCATCGCCATGGGCTTTATGGGCCCCGAAAAGGCGATGATTGACGAGCTGGATCTGGCGACCGACCCGCGCGGCAACGTGCTGGGCGACGATACCCATTACGCCACCAGCAGCGAAGGCGTGTTTGTGGCCGGCGACATGAGACGCGGCCAGTCTCTGGTGGTTTGGGCCATCAAGGAAGGCTGTGAAGCGGCGAAAGCCTGCAACGCATGGCTGGCCGAATAACCAAAAAACGATCCCGCAGCGGTGAATAAAAGCCGCTGCTTTTTTTATTGATTTTTAAACCCGTGGTGTGCTAATATAGTAAGAATTTATGGGAATCCAATCCGAAAAGAACAAAGGCGTTCTTTATATCGTCATTACCGCGGTGCTTTGGAGTACGGGCGGCATCGCCATCAAGCTGGTCGATGCGCATCCGGCATTTATCGCGATGGGCCGCAGTATGGTGGCGGGGCTGTTCTTTCTGCCGTTTATCCGCTTTCGTGATATCAAATGGAGCAAAGAGCTGGTGATTCTGATTGCGGCCTACACGGTCTGCCTCACCACCTATGTGCTGGCCAACCGCCTGACCACCGCGGCCAACGCCATCGCCATCCAGTACTCGTCGCCGCTCTTTATGTTTATCGGGCTTATTCTGTTTAAAAAAGAGTTGGACACATCCAAGGTTTTGCCCATGATTGTGATTATGCTCGGAATTGTCGCTTTTCTTATGGAACCCAACACGGGCAGTAATGGACTCGGCAACTTCCTCGCCATGGTCAGCGGCGTTGCCTTTGCTTTGGTCATCTACTATCTGGGGCGCGATTACGGCATCTCCTCGGTGGGGATTACCGGCCTTTTAAACCTCTTTCTGTTTCCGGTAGTGGCGATATTCGTCCCCTGGCGCCAGAACCCCTGGCCGACCGACGGCCTAAGCTATGTCATGCTGGCCTATCTCGGCATCATCCAGATCGGCCTTGCGTATATTCTGTTCAATAAGGGAAGAAGAACGGTGGATGCCTTAAACGCAAACATCATATCCCTGATTGAGCCCATGCTGAACCCGCTCATCGTTTTTCTGGTTATCCATGAAGTGCCCACGGTTTATGCCATTGTCGGTGCGGCGCTGATTCTGGCGGGACAGGTGCTAAACATTCTGGCAGAGAACCGGAAACAGAAGCGAACGCTGCCGGTTTAAATAACAAGATTAGCGCCGATGCCCGGCGTTTTTTTGATACCACCTTGACGCGTATGGTAAAATAGAAGTACAAGGAGGACGAAACCATGGACAAGAAAGTCTGCCAAAGCTGCGGCATGCCGATGGACGATGCCGACGTGATGTTCGGCACCGAACAGGACGGTTGCAAAAGCAGCGATTACTGTGAATTCTGTTATCAGAACGGCGCGTTTACCATGAACGGGGACATCGACGAGATGGTTGAGACCTGCGTACCCTTTGTGATGCAGGGAAGTTTGGATGTGTCCGAAGCGGATGTGCGCGCTATGCTGAAAGAAATTCTGCCCGACCTAAAGCGGTGGAAGAATAGATAAATCTTGAGTAACCAAAAAGAACCCTTGCGGGTTCTTTTTTTTATCGCGGTCTAGCATTCAAAAACAAACGCTTTATTCTTGTCTTTCGTCTGGCTCAGTTCCTTGGCTTTGGCTTCATACCCTTCGCGGCCCATCAGAGCGAAGGTGGCAATCTTGCCCGCTTCCACACCCGGCTGGTCAAACGCGTCGATATTGAGGAGCTCGCCCGCGGCGGCGGTGGCCACCTCAAAGAAAGCGAGGAGCATACCGAAGGTGTAGGCGTCCACGGTGTCCAGGGTAATCATCATATTCATCTTGCCCGCGCTGGTCACCGCGTATTCGGTGGCGGCGAGTTCGGCCAAAATCAGCTTGTTGAAGGTTTGGCCCTGCAGGTAATCCGCATCGTAGAGATTGATGGGCGCCTTGGGGATGGCCGCAATGGTCTGCGGGCTCTTCACGCGGATAAAGGTGATGATCTTGTCAAAGGGGCCTTCGTTGTACAGCTGAACCTGCGAGTGCTGGTCGGTGACGCCCAGCGCCCGAACCGGCGTCTGACCCACATATATCTTGTTGCCGTGGTTATCCACCTGTTTGCCGAGACTCTCAGCCCATAGCTGCGCGTACCATTCGGCGGTGAACAAAAGCCCGTCGGCATACGGCATGACCACCGAG
>CALMFG010000157.1 GCA_937863465.1 uncultured Clostridia bacterium | reverse complement strand
CGCTGGGCGAAGCCGAGGGCTGGGCCGATTCTTCGGGTGTGGGTTCGGGTGCCTGACTGCTGCTGGGTGCGGGGCTGGCCGTGCTTTCGGCTTCATCGATCATTTCAGGGTTTGCGCTGGCCTGGGCAGAGGGTGCCGCCGAAGGGCTGGGTGAAGCTTCCGCCGATTCTGAAATGCCGACCGCCGCTTCATCATCCAGCGTCAATGCCGGTATGGAAAGCGCATAGAAGGTGCCGAGCGCAACAACAAGAGATAGCACAGAAAGCACTGCGAAAAATCGTTTCTGTATTCTCTTGTTGCGGATATATATTTTTATCCGCTCCCGGACTTCTCTTTTCAAGAAGCGCTGTCCTCCAAAGTTGCTGCTTTATTTAATCGATGATATCTGAGACAGCGGCCAAATACGCAAGACCACTTTCCCAATCACCTGTTCTTTGCTCACATTGCCGATGATGCTGTTTCGGCTGTCCGTCGATGTGGCGCGGTGATCGCCCAGGACGAACCATCGGTTCTCGGGCACCTGGTAAGGATAGGTCACATCCCCGTCCCCCAGCGCTTTATCCACCACATAGGGTTCATCCAGCAGAACCTCGTTGACGGTCACATCGCCGTTTTCAGCGATATCCACCCAATCGCCCGCGTGCCCAATCACACGTTTAATCAGGACTTTATTGTTGTAGTAGAATGCAATCACATCGCCCGACTCGAAATAGTTGGTCTTGACGGCGATGACCAGCTGTCCGTCGGCCAGTACCGGCTCCATGCTGGTGCCTTGCGTCTTTAACACCGAAAAGAGAAATGTGGACAGGATGATGGACGCCGCGGCTACGACGACCAGCGTCCAGATGGTTCCCCGGAACGCTTTTTTATATCGGTCGCGGTTCTTAACGCGTTTTAACTCTTCCTTCAGCTGCTCGGACGAGGGCAGTTTCTTTTGTTTCACCATAGTTTAGTTCAATCCCGGGTTCTGCACTTTCGCCTGTTTCTGCTCCACCACCAGTGTCTTTAACTCTTCCTTGGTGATGTCATGGGTTTTGATGTAGTCATCCAGCATTTTTTTCAAGGACGCCCACTTCTCATCCACCTGCTTTTTGGCTTCAATCTCCATGTCTTCGCATTCGCGTTTGGCCTTGGCCAGCATCCGGTCGGCTTCTTTCTTGGCCGATTCACTGCCTTTCTTGATGTTCTCCAGATAGCGGTCGGCCGCATCCTGTGCTGCCTCGAAAACACCCGCAAGTTCCAGCGAAGCCTCGGCGATGGATCCGGCGGATTCTATATCAATCTCCCGTTCATCCAGCTGTGTCTGAAGACTCTCAACCTTTCTCCTCAGCGTTTCGTTCTCTTCCGAGATGGAAACCATCAGTTCCAGAAGCTCAAGTCGGTTCAGTTTTCTAATCTCTTTGTCCGTCATGGAATCCCTCTTTTTGCCAGCAAAAACACCTTTACCGACCATCTATTTTTTAAATCAAATCTTTTTTCGTAGGAAAGTTTTCAGTAGAACTTAAAGTTTCATGTCTTTACTGATTATTATATGAATTCCGTGTTCCGCTGATATGACAGAAGCGTTCCTTATCCGTTCCTTAAGCGTTCAAAATATGGTAAATTGTATAAAAATCGGTCAGTAATTTCCCCGATTCGCCGCGTGGTGATGCGCTGCGAAAAAAAACTGAAAATCACAAAAAACCGCCGGTATTCCAGCGGTTTTCAAATATCACTATTCATTTTCTCCGGACGTTATTCTCCCAGAATCTGTTCAATTAATTTTAATTCTTCGGCCGAAAATTCCAGTCCGGCCAACGCCGCCACCGCGTCGGAAATCTGCGCCGGACGGCTGGCGCCAATCAATACCGAAGTCACCGCTTTTTGCCGCAGGTTCCAAGCAATCGCCATCTCGGCCATGCTCTGTCCGCGTCCTTTGGCCATCTCGTTTAGGCGCTTCACCTTACCCACCACATCGTCGGTGATATCCGAAACGCTTAAGAACGGGCTGGCGCCCGCCGCGCGCGAATCCTTAGGGATGCCGTTTAGATACCGGTCGGTCAAAATTCCCTTGGCCAGCGGCGAAAAGGTGATGGCACCCACGCCCTCGGCTTCCAGCAGTTCCAAAAGTCCGTCTTCCACCCATCGGTCCAGCATGGAATACCGCGGCTGATGGATGACACAGGGGGTTCCTAAGTCTCTCAGGATGTCGATCGCGATCTTCGCTTCCTTCGGCCGGTAATTGGAGATGCCGACGTAAAGCGCTTTTCCCGAGACCACCGCCTGGTTCAGTGCCCGCATAGATTCCTCAATCGGCGTATTCTCGTCGGGACGGTGGTGGTAGAAAATATCCACATAGTCCAGCCCCGTCCGCTTAAGGCTCTGGTCCAGGCTTGAAAGCAAATATTTGCGCGAACCGCCGTCTCCGTAAGGCCCGTCCCACATGTGGTAGCCCGCCTTGGTCGAGATAATCAGTTCATCGCGGTAGGGCTTAAACGTTTTCTTCAGTGCCATGCCCATCAGCGTTTCAGCCGCGCCGGGCGGCGGGCCGTAGTTGTTGGCCACGTCAAAATGCGTGATGCCGAGATCAAACGCGGTTTTCAGCATCTCAAGGCCATTATCATACGCGGCTTTGCCGCCGAAGTTGTGCCACAGGCCCAAGGACACCGCCGGAAGCTGAAGGCCGGATGTCCCGCATCGGCGGTATATCATCGATTCATATCTTTTTGCGTTCGCAGTGTATTTCATCTTGTTCTCCAAACAAATTTCTATTTAACTTTCTTTAACACCGTCGGCAGGAAGGACAGGCTTAAAACCGACGACAGCACCATGGATACCCACATCAGCAATGACACATACAGATGAATTTTCAGCGGCGACAGCATCAGCACCGACAGCCCGATGGCAAACCCTAATGCGTTAGCGATAATCGGCCGGGACGAAAATGTGTAAGCCTTACTGACCGCAAGTTCGCTGTTATTGCCCTCTTTTCGGTATGTGTTGTACACCGAAGTAAAGTGGATGGCGTAATCGATGCCGACACCGATGGTGACGCTGAACATGGTGGTGGTAAAGAGGTTCAGCGAAATGCCGGTCAGCCCCAAAAACGCAAACATAAACAGCGTGGTAAACAGAATGGGCAGCATGGACAGAAGGCTGATCCACACCTTTCTAAGGCTTAAGACCAGCGAGAGGAAGACCAGCGCAAAAGCAATCAGCAGGCTGGACATCTGTCCGCCCAGCATTTGCTGGTTTAACTCGTACATCATCAGCTGGGTGCCCGACAGCATGATGTTGTCATAATTTCCTGCGATGTTCACAATGCCCTCAATGGTGGCATTGTTCAAATCCTTCGGAAAAATCATGATTTTGGAATAATGTGCGCTGACCATCTCGGAGTAGATATCCGTTCCGGCCACTTGCGAAATATCCAGCTGCATGCCTTTGGGCATCTGGCTTTGGATGCTACCCAAAACCGAATAGAGTGACACCACCTTCACCGCTTCGCCGCTGTCCAGCAGATCTTGGGTAAACGCGTCGGCTTCGGCGGCCACCGAAGCGTCCATCGGGTTGCCGCCGTTTTCAATCAGCGCAAACATCGGGATGGTACCGTCGTTGACGGCCATGATCTTGTCAAAGCTCTTGCTCACCGCCGTATAGTTTTTGTACAGCATCAGCTGGTTAAATTCGGTCTTGATTTTGGGGATGCCGAAAAACGCGCTGATCACGATAAGACCGAGCAGGACATATGAAGGCCAGCCCATCAGCCTGTCAAACGGGATATCCAAGCCTTTGGCCGCTTTCTTCTTGGAAATGTCCACCTTCTCAAAGCTGTGGACGGTGGGCAGGTAGACAAAGGTGATGATGCCCGCGAGCGCGATGCCGATGGATGTATAGATGGCCAAATCATGGATGGCCGCGGTTTTCATAAACAGCAGTGAGGCGAATCCGGCGACCGATGTCACGGTGGTGATAACCATGGGAACTCCCACCATCTTCAAAGTGTCCGCAATGCTGTCCTGCATGCTCTTCTTCTCCTCCAGGTTTTCCTGGACATGCGAGTTGAAATGCAGGCCATCGGCACTGCCGATGATGATGGTGAATATCGGGGCAAGAACGGTGAGCACCGAGACCTTGTTGCCCGAAAGCCCGGCAAAACCCAGCGTCCAGAGTGCCGCGATGACCGCGGGCAGCACCGACAGCGCGGTCGCCTTCATCGATTTCATCTGGATTCTGAAAATGTTAAAGAGAATGAAGATGGCAAACGGCAGGATGCACACCAGCAGAATGATGAGATAGTCGAATATCTTGTTCTGCATATACTTATCGCCGCTGATGTAGTAGGTTAATCCCTCGACTTTCAGCGTCTGCTCAATCTGCTTTAGCTCGGAGAACTTGAAGGAATCGTTCGGGAACAGCGTGACGATGGCGTAGGTCGTGCCGTCCACTGTCTTGATCGGTGACAGCTCGTCCACCGTCACCGGTAACGACGATTCGGCGGTTTCGATGCCCTTGACCAGCTTGATGCCGGAAAGTCCCCGCGCCATATCCTCAAACGCCAGAACTTTGTCCTTCAGTGAATCATCATACTCACAGAGCACAATCATCTCGTCCGAGGACGGGAATTCCTCCTCGAGTATGCGCATATTTTCGGTGTACTCGCTGTCCTGCGTCTTAAAGACGTCAAAGGATGTGCTGATCTTAATCTGCGTGACGCCGTATATAGCGGTCAGATTCAGCAGAATAAAAATCGCCATCAGCGGCTTTTTAAACTTAAAAATCCATCTCGTGTATTTCTCCATCGCGCTTCTCCTTGAGAGTTAAAAAATATAAACAAATATTGAGATTATTTTATTCTTTTTGAAAACAATTTGCAATGCGAACGATTAAGTGCCTTTTGCGCCGGCCGGGCACTTGCATCTTGCCCGCCGTTTATATACAATAATTAAATTATCAGACCAATTAAAAGTCGGTGAACGGATATGAAAGAGCGATTTGAACTGCATCCCTGGACCATCATAAAGCGCGGATTCAGCGCCGAGGACAACCCGATCTGCGAGAGCGTATTCAGCCTCGGCAACGGGCATATGGGTCTGCGCGGCAATTTTGAGGAAGGCTTTTCGGGCAAAACGCTGAAAGGCACCTATGTCGCGGGCGTCTATTACCCCGACAGAACCAAGGTGGCCTGGTGGAAAAACGGCTACCCCGAATACTTCGCCAAGGTGTTGAACGCCTGCGATTTGATCGCGCTGGATGTCGCTTTGGACGGACAGCCGCTGGATTTGGCGAAAACCCCACCCCAAGACTTCGTCCAAACGCTGGATATGCAGAGCGGCACGCTGGAACGAAAGTTCACCGTATCCACGTCTTTAGGCCGCTCGGTTTCTGTTCGCACGCTCCGCTTTGTCTCCATGGCCGAAAAGGAAATCGGTGCGCTGTCGTATGCTGTTACCGCCGATTCCGGCGACGTCGAAGTTTCTTTTGTTTCTATGTTAAACGGCGATGTCCGAAACGCGGACGCCAACTACGACGAGGTGTTCTGGGAACCCGTTTCGTCCGACTGCACCGCCGAGGTCGCCGAAATCACCTTAAAAACCAAAAAGACCGGCTATACGGTCGCCACAGCCAAAGCGGATGCGCTGACACTGAACGGAAAGGCTGTGCACCTTGCACCTGAAATCTCCCACGACACACTGACCGCGGGGAGCGGCTATCACATCAACTTAAAAAAGGGCGAAACCCTGACCCTTTTTAAATACTTTGCAGTGACCACCTCCCGTGATGTTGCCGAAACCGACGTGACGAAGACAGCGATTGAACGCGTAAACACCGCCAAAAAGGCCGGATTCGACGCTTTGCTGGCCGCGCACAAAGCCGCTTGGCAAACGATATGGGCACAAAGCGATATCGAGATTTCGGGCGACACCGCCGCCCAGCAGGCCATCCGGTTCAACATCTTCCACCTGAATCAGACCTACACCGGCGACGACGACCGTCTGAATATCGGCCCCAAAGGCTTCACGGGCGAAAAATACGGCGGCGGCACCTACTGGGACACCGAGATGTTCTGTCTGCCCTTTTTCCTGTCCACAGCGGATGCCCGCGTGGCCAAATCCCTGCTTCTCTACCGATACCGTCAACTCTCCAAGGCCAAGGAGAACGCGGCCAAACTGGGTCTGCCCGGCGCGCTTTTTCCCATGGTCACCATGAACGGCGAGGAATGCCACAACGAATGGGAGATTACCTTCGAGGAAATCCACCGTAACGCCGCAATCACCCTGGCGATTAAAAACTATATTGATTACACCGGCGACGTCAGCTACCTTGAGGATTTCGGCATCGATGTGCTCGTCGAAACCGCACGTTTCTGGGCGGGGCGCGTCACCTTCAACGCCCGTGAAAACCAATACATGATTCTCGGCGTCACCGGCCCCAATGAGTATGAGAACAACGTGAACAACAACTGGTACACCAACCGCATGGCGGCCTTCTCGCTGGCCTTCACGGTCACAGCGGCGGGGTATCTGGAGAAAAACGCGCCCGAAGCCTATAAGCGCGCCAAGGACCGTCTGGGGCTTTCGCACCATGAGCTTTCGCACTTTTCGGCGATCTCGGCCGATATGTACTACCCGAAGTCCGATGACCCCGAGCTCTATATCCAGCAGGACGGATTTTTGGACAAAGCGCTGATTCCCGCCGAGCATATTCCGCCCGAGGAACGCCCCATCTCCCAGCACTGGTCATGGGACCGCATTTTGCGCTCCTGCTACATCAAGCAGGCCGACGTCATTCAAGGCATCTTCAACTTCCCGCATGAGTTCAGTCTGCCCGTCAAGCAGAAGAATTTCGATTTCTACGAGCCCTTGACCGTGCACGAATCATCGCTGTCCTCGGGGGTCTATTCGGTGGTGGCTTCCGAGATTGGGTACGTCGAAAAAGCGTACGCGCTTTTCCTGCGCGCGGCGCGGCTGGACCTCGACGACTACAACCATGATACCGAGGACGGCCTGCATATTACGGCCACATCGGGCGCATGGCTTTCCATGGTCTACGGGTTCGGCGGCTTAAGGTTCACCTTGGAAAAGCTCACGCTCAACCCCGTTCTCCCCGCCGAATGGACGGACTATCGTTTCAATCTCGTCTATCGCGGCACTGGCTTTTCCGTCTCGGTGACGAAGGAGACTGTGGTTCTGGCGCACCGGGGCGGCGAGGCGGCAGCGGTTTGGGTATACGGCAAAGAATACTTTTTGGAAGCGAATCAAACGATCACCATCAATCGATAGATTTTAAGGAGACATCATGGAGAATCACAATCTGCCCCGCACCGCGTATTTTTGCATGGAGTACGGGCTGGAAAACGAATTTAAGCAATACGCCGGAGGCCTCGGCATTCTGGCCGGAGACTACCTGAAAGGCGCGAAGGATCACGGCTATCCCATCGTGGGCATCGGCATCCTCTGGAAGCAGGGGTACACCGACCAGTGCATCGGGCAGGACGGAAAACCCTTCGACAGCTACCACAACCGCACCTATCCCTTTTTGGAGGATACCGGCGTGGAAGTGTCGGTGGTCATCCGCAAGCGCAAGGTCTTCGCCAAGGTGTGGAAGGTGACGGCTTTCGGCAACGCCGACCTCTATCTTCTGGATACCGACCTCGCTAAAAACGAGGACGCATGGATCAGCGGTCAACTGTACGGCTGGTTTGCCGAGGAACGTGTGGCGCAGGAGATGATTCTGGGCATCGGCGGCGTACGTGCCTTACGCGCACTGAATATTCCGGTGGATGTCTATCACTTCAACGAGGGTCACGCGGTGTTTGCCGCTTTCGAGCTCATCAAAGAGGCGACGGAAGCGGGTAAATCCTTTGACGAAGCGGTAAAAATCACGCGCAGTCAGACCGTCTTTACCACCCACACGCCCATCATTCAGGGCAACGAATCGCACACTCTGCACCGTCTGGCCTATATGGGCGCGGGCAACGGGCTGTCAGCCAAACAGCTGAAATCCATCGGGGGCGACCCATTCAACATGACCGTAGCGGCCTTGCGCCTGTCGCGCAAAGCCAACGCCGTAGCGGCTCTGCATGCCCAAACAGCCAACGCCATGTGGTCGCACGTGGACGGCCGATGCGAGATTATCGGCATCACCAACGCCATCCATGTTCCCACCTGGGTCAGCCGAAGCGTTCTGGACGCCGCCGGGGACGGCGAAAAACTGTGGCAGGCGCACATGGCCGAAAAGCGCGCGCTCATTCGGTTTATTGAGGAACGAAACGACGTTAATCTGGACGAGAACGTCCTCACCATCGGATTCTCGCGTCGGGCCGCGCCTTACAAGCGCTCGGACTTCATCTTCACCGACCGCGCACGCATCGAGAAGCTGTTTGCGGCCAACCGCCTGCAAATTGTCTTTTCGGGCAAGGCGCATCCGCTGGACGACACCGGCAAAGCCATCGTGGCCAATCTGGTTGCTTTCAGCAAGGCTTACCCCAAAAACGTGGTGTTCCTTGAGAACTACGACATGACCATCGGTGCGGCGCTGACCCGCGGCGCGGATGTCTGGCTCAATAACCCCCGCCGACCGCAGGAAGCCAGCGGCACATCCGGCATGAAAGCCGCGATGAACGGCGTTTTAAACTGCTCCATCCTGGACGGCTGGTGGCCCGAATGCTGCCGGCACGGTATCAACGGATGGCAGTTCGGCAACGGATTTGAATCCGAAGACGAGAAAGTTTTGGACGCGCATGACCTAAAGGCCCTGTATGACTGCCTGGAAAACGAGGTTCTCCCGACCTACGAGGGTGACAGAAAACGCTGGGTGGGCATGATGCAGGCCAGCATCGCCGACACCAAAGGCCAGTTTGCGGTCAAAAGAATGCTGGAAGAATACTATGGTCAGCTCTATCGCGCAGAAATTTAGCGATGCTTTTGATTTTTTCGCAGTTTCTGATATAATCATGATTATCTTCTTATTCTCGAGGTTACCGAAGTGAACCACACCGGTATGGACGAAAACACCTATATGGGCCCCGCGCATTACTCGCATCCGTCATTCATTTTTGAACGGAAACTCCTGCGCGCCATCCAGTCCGGCTCCGAGCCCGAAGCGATTGCCGCCGTGGCCGCCAAACGCCAGATGGAGCAGGAAACCCTGTCCGAAGACACGTTGGACGCCTTTCGTAGTGCCCTCAGCGCATCGCTTACGCTGTATGCCGATGCCGCGGTGGTTTTGGGTCTTTCGTCCGAAGAAGCCCGCCGCCTGACCGAAACATTCCAAAAGCGCATCCATACGCTCTCCACGCGCAAGGCGCTCTCGGCGCTGGAGTATGAGATGGCGCTGAAGTTTTTAAATTACGTCAAATGCGCGCGTACCAAGAAATATAAATTCCCCGTTTCAAAAATTGTCGCCTACATCTATGAAAACGCGACCGAGCGCATCACCCTGCACGATTTGGCTGAGATGGTGCACCTGTCTCCCGATTACCTCTCCCGGCTCTTTTTGGAGGAGCTGGGCGTCCACATCACCGATTTTATATTGGCTAATAAAGTGGAATCCGCCAAAAATCTTTTGGAATTCTCACGCATGACGGTCACCGAAATCGCCGCTTTTTTGCAGTTCTGCAACGCCGCCTATTTTTCCAGTGTGTTTAAAAAGTATACTGACCAGACACCGTATCAGTATCGAAAAGCCTTCTGCCGTTCTTAACGCCCTATTTCCCTATCCGCGATTCATTATTCTTATCACCCATCCAATAAACATCCATTAAATATTTTTCTTCTTGTTTACATCTCGTCATTCTGTTTATTGATATATATGCCAGTGTAATTGGTATACCTAACAATTGAAAAATAACGGGGGAGAAGCATGAATCAAAGCATTGAATACTTTCAAAATAACCTCAATATCGAAATCTCCGATCTGGTTGATATCATTATCAACAGCGCACACGAATATGTCTTCTTCAAGGACAGAGATTCCAAGTTCATCTATATCAACGAAGCGCTGATGCATTCCTTCGGTGCCAAATCCATGAGCGAAGTTTTCGGGAAAACCGATGCGGATTTTTACCCCACCGATTTCGGCAGCGAAACTTTCTATGAGGAACAGCGTGTCATCCAAACTGGTGTCCCGCTTTTGGAAAAAGAGGAAAAACTGGTCATGCCGGACGGGGACGTTCAATGGTATCAGGTCAGCAAATACCCCTTAAAGGACGTTGCAGGCAACATCGTCGGCCTTTGGGGCATCTCCACCAACATCTCCCAGCGGATTGCCACCGAGCGGGAGCTGGAGCACGTCAACGGAAAGCTGGAAAAGGCCTTGGCGCGGTCTCAGGAGATGGAGAAGGTGGCCAAAATAGCCAGCATGAGCAAGGGCCAGTTTTTGGCCAATATGAGCCATGAAATCCGGACACCGCTTAACGCCATCATCGGCCTTTCCGAGCTGATGACCCGAACCGCCCTGGACGAAAAACAGCTGGACTACAACCAGAAAGTCCTAAGCTCGGCCAAGGCACTGCTCGGCATCATCAACAGCATTCTGGATTACTCGAAAATTGAAGCCGGAAAGATGGAGCTGGAACGTGTACCCGTCGATCTGGATGAAATTTTGAACAATCTTTCCAGCATGCTGACCTTAAAAGCCGAACAGAAGGGCATTGAGCTCCTGTTCGATGTTTCCATCGACACGACGCACAAACTGGTCGGCGACCCGGTTCGGCTGACTCAGGTGCTGGTCAATCTGGTCAATAATGCCTTAAAGTTCACCAGCGAGGGTTACATCACCTTGCGCATCAAAACCACGCGCATCGACAAGGAGAATACCCATCTGCACGTCGAGGTCAACGATACCGGCATCGGCATGAAGCAGGATCAGATTGAAAAGCTGTTCCACCCCTTTTCTCAGGCCGACGCTTCCACCACGCGCGAATACGGCGGAACCGGCTTGGGGTTGTCCATCTCCAAAGAGATTATCGAGCTGATGGGCGGAAAAATCGGCGTGACCAGCAATTACGGCAAAGGCAGCAGTTTTTTCTTTGACGTGGATATGCCGCTGTACGGCGAATCCGACCGCGCGCTGATTATCCCGGATTACCTAAAAAATCTGAGTGTTCTGGTCGTGGACGACAACGATGAAGCCCGATTGATTATCGAGCGTCAGCTCACGTCTTTCGGGTTTAACGTGATAGGCGCCAGCTCGGGCACCGAGGCGATTGTCCTGGTCGAAAAAGGCAGCGTCCGGCCCGACCTCATCGTCATGGATTATCTGATGCCCGAGACCGACGGCATTGCCGCCACCGAAGCCATCCGCAAAATTCAGGCGGAAAGCCATATCCCGGAAATCCTGATGGTCTCGGCGTATGGCAAGGAAGATATCAAAAAGCAGGCGGCGGAGGCCAGCATCAATTATTTCCTCGATAAACCGATTAACCCTTCCCATCTTTTCGACACCGTTCTTTCCATGTTCAGCGAGAAATCGGTATCGGGCCCAATCCCGCCGCGCAGGCCGCAGGATGATCACGCGCAGGTGCAGAAAATTCAGGGTGCGCGGATTCTTCTGGTAGAGGACAACGACATCAATCAGCAAATCGGCAAAGAGCTTCTGGAGAGCGAAGGCCTGGTGGTGGATATCGCCGAAAACGGCCAGATTGCGCTGGATCGGATGAAGGCAGCCAAGAAAGGCGATTATGACCTGATTTTAATGGATATTCAGATGCCGGTCATGGACGGCCGCGAAGCGACGCGGCAGATTCGCAAACTGGATAATGGCTGCGGTGATATCGTCATCGTGGCCATGACCGCGCACGCGCTGGCCGAGGAAAAGGACCGCAACATCAAGAGCGGCATGGACGCGCAGATCAACAAACCCATCGATCTTCATGAGGTGTTCTCCACCTTGCTTAAATACATCCCCGAGAAAAAAGGCGGCGGTGCGCCTCCGCCCAAGAAAGAAAAACCCGCTGCGGCTAAATCCATTAACGTAGACGGCATCAACACGAAAGAGGGCCTTTCACGCGTCATGGAGAACGCCGAACTGTATGACGAACTCCTCTCACGCTTCTACACCAGCTATCATGACATCTACGCTCACATTCTAGAGAATGACGAAAAACAGGCTTTTGAGGAGAACCGCATCATCGTCCACACCATCAAAGGTTCGGGCGGCAATCTCGGTGCAGGCGATCTTTTCGCGGCGGCCGAAAAGCTGGAATCCGCCTACCGCGAAGGCAAACGCGGCGGCGAAGTGCTGGCGCCTTTTAAAGCCGCGCTGGACCGCGTATCGGGCGGCATTCACGCCTATCTCATCAGCAAAACCCATGAGCTTCCCGAGGATACTCTGCCGCGTCGAAAAGTTGGAGACCTGTCGGATGAATTTCGCGAGTTGTTCGGCCAGCTATCCGACTTTAACATGGATGCCCAATCCTCCGCCAAGCAGATTCTGGGTAAACTCGACAAAGCCGAGCACAGCGCTTTTGAGCCCATCGCAGAAAAAATAAGCGACCTAAAGTATGAAGATGCGGCTTCGGATTTAACCGCGTTTTTGAAACCTTACGGCATCATTTTAGGGGGAAAATAGCATGATGAACGAACCAATTGCCATCCTGATTATCGACGACGCCGTGGAAGTCATCAAAACGCTGTCCGCACTCTTACGCTCCGATTATCGCGTGTATTTCGCCACCGATGGGGACGCGGGTTTGAAGCTTGCCAAACAGAAGAAACCCGACCTGATCTTGCTGGATGTGATGATGGAGCCCATGGACGGATATGAAGTCTGCCGTCGTTTGAAGTCCGACCCCGATACCAGCGATATTCCGGTCATCTTCGTCACGGCCGCCGCCGACACCGAGGACGAGAAAAAGGGCTTCGAAATCGGTGCCGCCGATTATATTCGAAAGCCGTTTATTCCGGTGGTCACGCTGGCGCGCATCCATCACCACGCTCAGCTCTCGGTCAACTTAAAGGAAATCAAACGGCTGTACAGTCTGGCTCTGGACGCCAACCCCATCACCAAACTGCCGGGCAACAACAGCATCCGCAAACATATTGAAGAATTGCTCGCGACGCATCAGGCGCGGTGCGTGCTGTACTGCGATCTGGACAGCTTTAAATCCTACAACGACAAATACGGCTTTGCCAAGGGCGACGATATCATCCTGTTCACCGCCCAGCAGATGCAGAGCGTGGCCAAAGCACTGAACATCAGGGATGCGTTCTTCGGTCATGTCGGCGGAGATGATTTTGTGGTGACGCTGGACAGCGCAGAAGCTGAGACATATGCCGAAACCTTCATCCAGTCCTTTGACAAACTGATCACCCAGTTCTACAACAAGGCGGATCTGGACAACGGCTACATCGTCTCCACCAACCGCGAGGGCAATCTGGTCCAGTTCCCGTTTGTCTCGATCAGCATTTCGGGCGTGGATTTAAGCAGCGGCCGATATCAAAGCTATCTCGAAGTCAGCGACACCTGCGCCGACCTCAAGCATAAGGTCAAGATGCTGCCGGGCAGCAACTATATGCTGGACCGAAGGAAAGAATAAGAAAAAATCTTCTAAACTTAAAAAACGGCTTTCGCCGTTTTTTTGATTTACCACTGTAAAAAGACATCGGTGGGGTCTCCGTTCGCAAACGTGTTGGACCAGACCGCGACAAGAACAAACAAAATGATGATATATAGCAGGAGATACCGCCACTTCTTTTGCCAGATACGCTTAAAGTAGTCGGCGTTCAGGCATTCAAATATAAATATCGCATAAATCATGCTGTACATCGGCAGGAAAAAGCGCAGCTCCACGATACCCGGCAGAATGGCGGCGCAGACCACCAGAATCATCATCAGGAGCCAGGTCTGCGGTTCACGAAAAGCCTTTTTTCGTTCCGTTTTTTTCGCCAGCGTCTGAACAACGAAGACGCCCGAAAAGAAGGTCAGCGTGTAGGAAATCAACATAAACACATTGTTCAAATGATTCAAACTGGTGAGATAAACGTGGTTAAACGGTACACAGAGAATATTGATAAAATGCCGCATATAGATGCCGATAAGGTCAAACATATGCTTAACGCAAAACCGTATCAATCCCATCCAGCCCGCATTGATGGCATTTTGGAAAGTCTCGGACAACTGCTCCCCTGCGTCATCGACAAAATAGAGCGCACCTTTCAAACCCGTATCCGCCATTGGCGCCATGGTCTCATAGCGAGAAATCGCGAGCCCCGCCTTGATTTGGCCGGTATAGAGCGTCTGTTCCTGCCCGACTACGGTATTGACCATGGGGGACAGCGTTTGAAAATGATGCGCATTCACCAGAATTTGCGGCCAGCAGACCGCCGCCATACCCGCAAAAATCATCACCGCGGAAAGCGCCAAAGTCAGGAATCGATATTTTTTCTTCAGGGCAAAGGCCAGATAGACGACCAAAAACAGCGGAACGATAAATAGATAGATGGTTCGGGTGTTGTACGCCGCATACAGCGCGCCGCCTGCCAGAAAAGCGAGTGCCCACTGCCGCCCCAAGGGTTTCTCCTTGGTCAGCATCGCCTTGAAGGCGACAGCCGCCAAAAGCGCCAGTCCGAATCCCCACAGGTCGGAAAGCGGATAATACACCAGATCGGACCAGAAGAGCATGAATACGGCAAAAAGGAACAGGCGCAGGAAAAACGTCTTCAATGTGTTTTTTCGGATATAAAAGCCGGGCAGAATGACTGTGAAGATCAGCGCCGCAAAAAACGATGCAAAAATGGCCATCGATTGGCCGGGCATCAGCCCAAACACATTGCCAATTATCGTGATTCCCAGAAACATCAGCGGGAAGAAATATCCTCTTAGATTCAACATGTAGTTTGAAAACGAGAAAGTGCCATCGCTGATGAACGACTGGCTGAAGACATAGTAGTTGCTGGCATCGAACATCAAAGGATAGTTTAGATAGACGCCGACTGCCGCGCTTGCGATTCCGCAGAGCAGAAAAGCAATCAGGGCCTGTCTCTTGATAAAAAATCGGTTCTCAGTCATTTGTCTCGTCCTCATTGCCCGCCACAATCTGCAGGCATCTCTGGTTTTTACTTGTCGCATTGTATCACAGTTTGCAGTGATTTACAATTTGATTCACACGGCTTCCCGACTCTATTCGCCCTGTGCGTCTTTACTTCATCGTTCAATCTGCAACGCGTGAAACAATTCACGTTTACGAGTCATCATCGAATGGGATATTGCGGTCAGATAGATGATAGCCGCCGCCGACAAAAAAGCCAGCCCGGGCATCATCCCTTTCAGCCCGTGTTGAATGAAAAAAATAATACTATAGAAAATCACCATAAAGCCTAAAGCCGCGCCGATCAAATCTAAAAAATGTATCCGCATTTGGACATTGACCTTTGTTCCGC
>CALMFG010000156.1 GCA_937863465.1 uncultured Clostridia bacterium | reverse complement strand
ATCGGGTGGTTCTGCTTCTTTTTAAACCCATATTTTAAACCCTATTTCAAATCAAAGAACTGTTTGTGAAGCGCAAGGTACCATTCCGGCAGCCCCATATCGCGTAAATTGGCGGCAACAAGGTCGCTCCACTTCGTAAACGCCGAGGCGCAGATAACGCCGTCGATGGCGTCCACCTCTGCACCCGCAATGATGACGGTGCCCGCGCCCATGGATGTGCCGTAGGCGATGATGGGCAGGTCTTTGTAATCGTCCAACGCATCAATATAATCGGCGCCCGCCTTGACGTCCAGCCATTCCTTCATGCCCATGGAAACGCCAAAGCCTTCGCTGTCTCCATGGCTCCGCATCTCGACCAGCAAGGTGGAAAACCCATTATCCTGAAACATCTTGGCAAAGCTATAGAAATTCCGCACCGGCGGATTATGCATGCCCGAAACCAGCACCACCGCGCCTTTGGGTGACTCGGCTTCCACAAAGTACGCGGCCAGCTTCAGCCCGTCATCGGTCTCAAGGGTCACGTCTTTGGCTGTTACGCCGTAGTCAGTCGCATCGATTGGGTCATACGTCAGCTTGACGTTCAGCATTTCCCCCGTGGTCATAAATGGGATGGTGATGAGCGCCGCCAGCACCAGAAAGAGGATGGACGCCAGTACAATGATGATGGTTCTTGCCAGTTTCGTCATTTGATATCTCCCTGCTTAAATGTTTTTTATTAATGACTATGATAGTTGCGTCTTATGAAAAAAAAGAAACGCAATTTTATTCGCCTAGCGGCAATGCAAACAGCTGATCGGCCGTGATACCAAAGGTGCTCTCGATGATATCGTTGAAAAACGGCATCGGCGCGAGCAGTATATCGCCCGAACCCGTGTCCCCCAGCACTGCCCTGACAATCGCTTCGTTGCTTTCACGGTCATCCATGCCAGCCGTAAACTCACCGCTGGCGATATCATAAATATAGTTTGCCGAACCGACATTATTTTCGCTCACTTGAAACACATAGGTTTGAATTTCAGGATAGTAAAGAACCGTCACGTTATTGCCGCCGTCCATATCCTTTGACAGACGAACCGAGTTCCCTTCCAAATCCGCAAAAGGTACGCCCCATTCCGGATGATTGATTTTGACGGAGAGCCCTTCCTCATCGTAATCCGCCGTTACGCCCGTCTCATTCATCCTAAATCCCAGCTCGGCGAGTGAAAACACGCCTGCAAAGTCCTTGTCTTCTAGGTTTTGATAGATGCCGGAAAGTGATGAATAGTCGGTCACTTGCGACCCTTCCAGCTTCAAGGCTTCCAGCCCGTAAAGTTCCGCCAACGGCGAGATATCGCTGACCTTTGTGTTGATTAAGCTGACGCTTGTAAGGCCGGTCATCTTGGAAAGAAAGCGGATGTCCGACACGTTTGAATCCTCCAGCACAATGACCTTAAGGCTGGTCAGCTGGCTGAGCGGTGTATAATCGGTGATTTCACAACCCGCCAGCGATAAACTGGTGAGGTTAGGCAGTTGACTTAGCGGCGTCAAATCGGCGATGGGGTTGCCGTCCAGCGTCAGGGAGGTCAGCGAAGTCAGCGCGGCCAGACTGCTGATATCGGCAATCGCGTTATTCGATAAATCCAGCGACGTCAGATTTTTAAAATTGGCCAGGCTGGTCAAATCCTTGATTTGCGTGTCTTCCCCGCCGTCCGCCTGTGCATCGTTCCCCAAATCAAGGTCGGTCACCAAATCGGCTTCAGCGGGCTGAATCGGCGTGCCCGGCAGACGATACATCACTTTCTCCACCCTGGCTTGCAGAACCGGGTCACTGAAAATAACCATCTCCGATTGCTCCGCCGCTTTTCCCGAAAGCGCGCCACTGCATCCAAACAGAGAAAGGCTTAATATCACAACCAGAATCACGCACAATACTTTTTTCATCGCGCACCTCAATTGCCGCACAGGTTTTTTAAGAATTCAACCGACTTTCGAAAGCCAAAAAATCAGTTGCTTCTGGCACAATTATAATGATTAATGCCATATTTTACAAGCAGGATATAGCTGGGGTTATAGCCTGTATTATTGATCGAACATTTGTTGAATTTTTCTCTCTTGTTGATATCAGATACTACGAAAATATTCATTTGCTCGCTCTTTTTTTGGCAACAATATCATGGTATGATTTGGTTATACAAGGAGAAAATATGGATAATTCGACATCACCACTTTTTGGAAATGCGGATTCTATTAAATTAAATATTTCCGGATCCGAAATAGATATATGCGTTCTCTTTAGTTTGCATTGTTGCATAACAATGTTCGACCAATGCAAAAAAGGGAATGATTACCGTTCGTCATTTGCAAAAGCAATATTTCATATGTACGATGATTCAACTTCTGCAAAAACGATACATTTAGACGAAGCTGATTTTGTGGGAGTGTGTTAAAATTTCGGACAGTATGATAAGAGAGTATAATGGTACAAACAGGAGGAAATATCATGCTGATAAAACGGAATCAATACGACGAAGACTTCAAAATCAATGCGGTTAAGCTGAGCTATGCCAGCCCAAAAACGATAAGGGAAATCGCAGCTGATTTGGGGATAGCCGAGAGCCTGCTGTATAGCTGGCGTAAGAAATACAACAGGGACGGAGATAAGACGCCGTTCGCTACGATGGAAGAGGAAGTCAAAAAGCTCAGGTTGGAAAATGCTGAACTAAAGATGGAGCGTGACATGTTAAAAAAGCCGCGGCCTACTTTGCGAAGCTCCAGAAGTAAAATATTATTTCATCAGTGAGCAGGACAATTATCCCGAATCAAGGTGGGTCAAACAGCTCGGCGTATCCAAGAGTGGCTATTACAACTGGAAACACACAAGAGCAAGACGGGAACAAAGAGAACTTGAATATGCCAATCGCGTTAAGATGGCATATCTGTCAGGTGAAGGCACCTATGGTACTGATCGGGTCTGTGGGCAGCTTAGGCGGGAAGGGTTCCCCTGTAGCTTCTACAAGGTACGTGAATACATGGATTTGCAGGGATTACACTCCATTCACTGTAAAAAGCGCCAGAAGCCCCTTACCAACAGTAAAAGAGCACGGGGAGACGGATATGCCAACCTGACAAAAGGGTTAACCATCGACTCGCCTTTTCAGGTTTTATCAAGCGACATCAGTTACATCCGTACCGGCGAAGGCTTTGATTATATATGCCAGATCAAGGACGTCAAAAGCGGCATTATTCTTGCCAAAAGCATGGAGAGCCACATGCGGGCGGAACTGGTATCAAAAACGATTGAGAAGGCGGTTAAACGATGGAATATACCGGAAGGCTGCATCTTCCATAGCGATAGAGGAAGTCAGTACACATCCGCCGAAGTAAAGAATCTGCTTATCAAAGAAGGATTACGACAAAGCTTTTCAAGGGTGGGTAAACCAGGTGATAACAGCTGGAGTGAAAGCTTCTTCGCCAACATGAAAAAAGAAGCGGTCCACTGGGTTCATTTTAAGACGAGAGCAGAAGCGAGACAAAAGATGTTTGAGCATATTGAGGGTTTTTACAATACTCGGAGAATCCAAAAGCGTTTGGGCTATATTAGCCCAAACCAATGGTTAATGCGCTGGAACCAGGGCGTTCAGAAAAGTGTCGCTTAGTAAACTGTCCGAGAAAGTGTTGACCACCCGAACCCTCTTAAAAAGTTAGATGTAACAAATCCAGCAAATCTTTCTGCGATGGCGCAACTAGAAGCTGATTTTATTTCACCGTATACCCATCAAGTTGACTTCTCTAATCTCCAATCATCCGTTTCAAATATTGCTAATACCAGTTTCCCTGGACTCGCGAATGCTGTTTCACAAATTCCAAAACCTGTTTTTTATATTGAATCAATAGTAGAACAATTCAATAGCTTATTCAAAAAAACAATGCAAACAGTAGCGCCAATAATTCAGGCTGGGCAAAATGCTTTTTTAAAAATGATAGACTCACTACAGTCGGTAGTGAATTCAATCGATTTTTCCTTACTCATTTATTTTCAAGAGTGGAACG
>CALMFG010000155.1 GCA_937863465.1 uncultured Clostridia bacterium | reverse complement strand
TTGGTGTAGTCGTACGCGCTGGTGTTCTTAAACGTAATGGCGTATTACACCTTGTCGCCGCGGTCCACCACCGTGCTGAGCGGGTCGATGGTGAGCACCGCCGGAACACTGGTTTTTTTGTACAGCACCATGGCGTTGGAAGAAACCGTGCCGAGGCCGTCGATGGTGACGCTGGAGATGATGCTCTTTTCAGATTCACCGCCGAAGCTGATGGCGGATTTCACGTAGAAACGATAAGCCGCGCCGGAGTTCACGACCGTCGAGGTCGTGTCGGTCTGGCCGTTCACGGTGTATCCGGTCACGGTGACGGCTTCGGTGCCCGTGTTGAGCACGTCGATTTTTAAATTGGCCTGTTCGCCGTCGCCCACCCAGACATCGCTGCTGGTCAGCGTGACGCGCACGCTGGAATCGGCATAGCCCAAAACAGGAACCGCCAGCGCCAGAACACCCAATATAATCGTGAGAAGAAAGAATCGCTTCATTTTAAAAAGCCCCCTTTTTAAATGCGTTCATTCAATTGGTTACAGCCGCGGGTCTGTCCCGCCCGGCTGTTGATATCCTGATTATACCACATTTTTGCGGCCGAAGAAAAGGCCGCTACAGCCGTTCCAGCAGTGCCTCGCCGAGTGTACCCAGAACAAACGCCTTGTCGGATTTATACGCGTCGGGCTTTGGCCGCTCGGCCGATTTCAGCGCCGCAATAAACGCGTCCATGGAGATGATGGAAAGCCGGTCGATGCCGCAGGATTCGGCCAGCGATTCCAGCACACCGATGCCCACATCGCGGTAGGACGCGGTTTCGCCCAAAGAAAGGAAGCTGACCGCTTCGGGCACAATCTGCTCAAAGATCATTCGGTTTTCGTCCATTCGCGGCAGCCACAGTCGGTTGGCGATGGCCTCCACGGCGCTTTTGTTCACCTGTGAAAAAGCCTTGAAAAAATCGCGCGGGACGGGTGCGTTTTGGATATAGTATCGCGTTCCAGCCAGCGGAAGCAGTGCACGCTTGGCGTCGCAGTAGCCCATCCGGATGTTTTTGTTGATGGTTTCGGGGTCGAAGTTCAACACATTGCCGATATTCTCGGAGGGCACAATTTTAGTCACCTTGACCGATGGGTCGGTCATGGGCCGCGAGATGCCCGGGCCGAGGGTGCGGATGGCAAAGATTTCTTTGTAGCCCTTTTGAATCAGGAGATTGATGGGGCAGTTGTCGTAGAACCCGCCGTCGATGAAATACTTGCCATCCACGGGCTCAATCTTGAAGACCGGCAGGTTGGCCGATGCCATCAGGTAATCGATAATCTGGCCGTTCGGGATATCCTCTTTAAAAATCTCCAGCGGTTTTAACTTGGACAAGGAAATCGCCACGGTCACCAGACCGAAATCGATTGGCGAAACGCGGAGTTTTTCCTCATCGATAAACTGTTTTAATGTTTCGCGGATGCGCTTGGTATCCATCCCGCGGTTGTTGATAATGGTGCGCGTTCTTTTTAAAAGATAGTGCAGGGTTTCGCGGTCGATATGGTTGTTCAGGATGCGGTTGATTTTCATTTGGTCCACGTCAAAGAGCGCCGAAGAATCGGCACTTTTCCACCAGTCTTCCAGCCGTTCAAAATCACCCTGCGCAATCATGGCGCCGTTCAGTGCGCCGATGGATGTGCCGGTGACGCCGTCGAAAACAAGCCCTTCTTCGGTGAGCGCCCGATATGCGCCGATATGATAGGCGCCTTTCGCGCCGCCGCCTTCTAAAGCCAGTCCCAGCATCTTTACTTACCTCGTGAAAACAGATTCTATACTTAATTATACCATAAAATCCGGCGGCAAAAACAAAAGCGCCGGGTATCAGCGCTTGAATGTTTTTTAAGGTTTGCGTTTAGAAGCAAGCATAGCCAGACTTTCGGGCGAAGCGTAGGTCATCCGGGCCAGAGGGCCGCAGACCGCATCACGAAAGCCCATGTCCAGAGCCGCCGATTTCAGCGATTCAAACGCCTCGGGGGTAATCTCTTCCGCCGCCGCCATATGCTCGGGCGTGGGCGGCTCATATTGCCCGATGGTGAGAAAATCGCATCCCACTGCGCGAAGGTCGTCCAGAACCCATTGCGCCTCGTCGCCGGTCTCGCCCAAGCCCACCCAAAGTCCGCTTTTGGTAAAGACCCTGGGGCTCAATTCCTTAACGTGCCCCAGGAGTTCCAAAGACCGTGTGTAGGCGGATGCCGGACGCATACCGCGGTACAGCGAGGGTACTGTGCCCACGCTGTGGCTTAAGATGTCCGGCTGTGCATCCAGAACAACTTTTAAAGCGGTGCGGTCGCCTTTCAGGTCGGGAATCAGCACTTCAACGGTTGCAGAAGGAAGAGTTCCCTTCAGCGCGGCGATGGTCCTGGCGATGTGCGCGGCACCGCTGTCAGGCAGGTCATCCCGCGCCGGCGCGGTGATGACGATGTGCGAAAGTCCCAGCGCTTTGGCGGCTTCGGCCACCTGCGCAGGCTCGCTTTCGTCTATGGGGTCCGGCTCGCCAAACGCTATATCGCAGTAGGCACATCGGCGCAGGCAAGAACCGCCCAATATCATCCAGGCGGCGGAACGGCGCGATAAACACGCGCTCATATTCGGACATGCGGTGGTCTTGCAGACAGGGACAGGGCTCAGCGAACCGAGAAGTTTTTCCATCTCAAGAACGGCCTTTGAGTCTGCGTCGGCTTTTCGGCTTTCTGGTTTATCCATTGTAAAATATTTCACTCCTTAAAAAGGATGAGTTTACAGTTGGGGTCAAAACTTTTCTCTAAATCCATGATAGCACAGCTTCAGCGCTAAATAAACCTAAATCAGTGTAAAAATGCGGACCAACGGGCTATTTATATCAATCTCAGCGTCGGATTTTGGATTCAAAGCGGGTCTGTTTCTTCGACAGTCCGAAGTTTAATGAACTTTGAACACCTGATAATTTCATCATAGTGAGCGGCAAAAGAAAAGTCAATCCACGCATCGGGAAGGCTGGAATATGTTACAAAAAGCTGGTTTTTCTTCATGTTAATTTTACCGAAATTTAATTTGTAAAAGCACTATATTAATGTTAGAATTGCAGGGCTGACTGTAAGGGAGTTAATACATAAAAGAAATGATCAAGAATTTTTTTAGCGACAAGGTATTTTTCAAAAACATGCTGAAACTGGGTGTGCCCATCGCGCTCCAGCAGCTTTTGTATTCGGTTTTTTCGGTCACGGATACTGCCATGGTGGCACAACTGGGCGCGGACTCCACGGCTGGCGTGGGGCTGGCCAACCGCTGGTTCTTCTTCATCATGCTGGTCAACTTCGGCCTGATTGCGGGAACCATGGCTTTGGTTTCCCAGTACTGGGGCATCAAGGACTACAGGAATATCCGAAGAACCACCGGCATCAGCCTGATGATTGGGCTGGGGCTGACCGCCGTTTTTTCAATCTGCGCCCTGTTGTTTACGCGGCCGATGATTTCGGTGTTTGCCGACGATCCGGCCATGATCGAGCAAGGCGTTGATTATCTGCATATGCTGGTTTTTGGGCTGGTCATCTTCGCGTTTAACTTTATCTTCTCCACGTCGCTGAAGGCAACCGAGACGGTCAAGATTCCTCTGATGGCAAGTATTTTTTCCATTCTGGTCAATGTGTTTTTAAACTGGGTGTTTATCTTCGGACATCTCGGCGCACCGGCCATGGGCGTGAAGGGCGCGGCACTGGGCACAGTGATTTCCTATGCCGCCAATATGCTGTTTATGATGATTGCGGTCAGAATTAAAGACCATCCGCTGATGCATCACATCGGCGAGTACTTTGCGATGGACAAAGCCTTTGTCAGAAAGTTTTTTAAAGTCATGATGCCTGCGCTCATCAACGAAGTGCTGTGGGTGCTGGGGACCATGACCTATTCGGTGGTGCTGGGACGGTACGGCAGCGTCAACTATGGCGCATATACCATCTTCAACAGTGTCGAAAGCATGTTCTTCACCTTCTTCATCGGTCTTTCGGGTGCCACCAGCATTTTGGTAGGGAAAGAACTGGGCCGAGGAAACATCCAGAAGGGCTATGAATATGCGGCCAAAGTGCTGATTATGTCGCCGTTTATCGCGGCAATTCTGGGCAGCTTAATGATTCTTTTGCGTTATCCGGTTCTCGGTCTGATGCAGATTCCGGACCAGAATCTGGTACAGATGAGCGCCAAGCTGATTGTCATCTATGCCGTGGCTTCGCCGGTCAGGATGATTCCGTATATGACCATCGTCGGCATCTTCCGCTCGGGCGGAGATACCATCAGCGGCCTTTGGATAGACAGCATCAATGTCTGGCTGGTGGGCGTGCCGGTGACGCTGTTTGTCGGGTTTGTGCTAAAGGCGCCATTTATCTTTGCCTTCCTCGCGATGTACTCGGAGGATGTGCTGAAATCGGTGCTCTGCATCATCATCTTTGTCAAAAAGAAATGGTTAAATCAGCTGACCACCGACTCGGAAGTGCTGTATGCCGAGCCCCCGGCACTGACCGAAGAATAAGAAAAGAACGCGTAAAGCGGCTGTCCCTTTCGGATAGTCGCTTTTTTCATATTAAAACTCTTTGTTAAAACCGCGCGCCGTCCGTTGAGGCGGATGCCGGAGTTTGCTATAATTTAGTCACATACAAAGTAAGGAATGAAAAGCTTATGACAAGGAATCAACTTGATTTTATAAAGATTAAAGACGGCAGCAGTGAAACCATCGGCGCCAATCAGTACTGGTTCAGCCAGAAGTTCGCGGCACTGTCCGGATGCGGGCCCACGACCGCTTCCGAAATACTGGCCTATCTGACCCGCAAGTATTTAAGCGCCGGACAGGCGCTCTATCCGCACGACATCAACCATCTGGAAAGAAAGTCCTTTGTGCGCTTTATGCAGGATGTGCGCGAATATGTAAAACCCGGCATGATGGGGCTGACCGATATCGATTATTACACCAGCCAGACCATCCGCTTTGCGATGAGCCGGGGC
>CALMFG010000154.1 GCA_937863465.1 uncultured Clostridia bacterium | reverse complement strand
GTGGTAAACCGGTGTGGGGCAACGCTTGCGTCAACTGTTTTGCCTGCATCAACTGGTGCGCTCAAGGCGCCATAACGTTGGGCGGCCAGCATTTCAGTATGATGCCATACCACCACCCCGAAGTGACGTCGGATAATATGCGGCTCAGCCATTAACGAAAAATAACGGAGCACACCCATCATGAATTCATTTTCTTTTATCTCCCCCGCCAAAATCGATATCGGCGCGGGCAAAGCCAAATCCCTCGGCGCATACCTGCCCAAGGGCACACAGAAGGTCATGCTGCTGCACGGACGCTCGCTGGCCAAAAAGCCGCTCTTAGAAGAAATTCAGGTCGGGCTGTGTCCGGCTTCGGTCTATCTCTATGAGACCGAGAGCGGCGAGCCCTCACCCGAAGGCGTGGATGCGGCCGCCGCGTTTGCGCGGGAAAACGGCATCGACGCCGTGGTCGGCATCGGGGGCGGGAGCGTGATGGACACCGCCAAAGCTGTGGCGGCACTGGCCGTCAACGATGGGTCGGTGGTGGATTACCTTGAGGGTGTTGGCTCGGGCAAAAAGCTCGAAAACCACCCGCTGTTCTTTGTCGCCGTGCCCACCACATCGGGCACCGGAACCGTAGCGACCAAAAATTCGGTGATCTCATCCAAAACAAAGGGGTTTAAGGTCAGCATGCGGGACGACGCTATGATTGCCGATGTCGCCGTGCTGGACCCGAATTTAACAGAGAAAATGCCGAAAAGCGTGCTGGCCGCTTCGGGCATGGACGCCATCTGCCAACTGATTGAATCCTACACCACGGCAAACTCCAATTCGATGACCGACGCGCTGGCGCTCCGCCATACCGTTATGGCCATGGACGCACTGGAGGCGGTATATGACACCGACGACCTTCACGCGCGCACCACATTGGCCGTCTGCGCCATGGTCAGTGGGCTCACTCTGGCCAACGCCGGTCTGGGCGTGGCGCACGGACTGGCCGCGGGTCTGGGTGCGCACACCGATATCCCGCACGGCGCGGCCTGCGGCATCCTTCTGCCCGAAGCCATTCGGTTTAACCTTTCCAAAGGCGTGACCAAATATGCCGATATCGCCAGTGCTCTGGAAGGCAGACGATTTGAGAACCCGATTGAAGCGGGTATGGTTTTAGTCGAAAGAATTGAAGCCCTGAGCAAAAAACTAGGTCTGCCCAAAGATTTGAAGTCAATCGGTTTAAGCGAAGCGGATATCCCGCGTATCGCGAAAGCCAGCATGGGCTCTTCAATGAAAAAAAATCCCGCGCCGGTTACCGAGCAGGATGCGATGGATATATTAAAGAAATTGGTTTAGCTTCAGCGGTTGATGAAATAGAGTCCGGCCACGCAGAGCAGCATGCCGGCGATCTTGCTGGCGCTTAAACTCTCGTGATAAATCAGAAGCCCGATGGGGATGAGCAGAACAGCCAGCGCGATATTGGAAACCAGCGCGCCCAGTGAAATCTGCCAGCCAGAGCGGTACATCAACAGCGTACCCACCTCCAGCCCCAATATGGCCAGGCCCAGAACAAAGCTGGTCCAGTTGATGCCTTTAAACACCTGCATCGCGCCGCCGCCCTCGGGGCGGTAGATGAACATGCCGGCCACGGTCAAAAGCATGGCGGTGAGGTAGGTGACAAACAGCGCGCCAAAGGGATTGACACTGCCGGGCGTGCTTTTCTGGGTGATATGATAGAAAATGTTGGACACCACCACCAGTGCCACGGATAGAAACATCATGCTTTTGCTCTCCTGATATGATTAATCTCCCTGCAATATTAACATAAAATTAACCGTCCCAATAGCCCTGAAATGTTGACGGAGCAAAACCCGTTAGTGTATGATTAAAAAAAGGTAAAATCAACCAGCGACTGCTGCCGCTTTTCGAAGGATAACTATGAAAATGAATCCCTTTGATCCAAAGAAACCAAAGAAGAGCCCGGCATTCAAGATGCCAACGTTTAAACCGTCCGTCATCATCATGTCGGCAGTCGGTGTTGTCATCGTCGCCCTTGCCGTTGCCACGGTGTTGGTGGCGGTGCAAAACGAAAAGCAGTCGCAGAGTTCCCTCATGGAAAATCTGCCCACCGCCGACCCATATTATTTTCTGCACAACGGAACCGAGGCTTCCCCCAGTCCTTCGCCTTCGGCCGTACTGCCCGAAACGGGCTGGGTTCAGACCGGCGACTTCGGTTCTTCGGTCAAAATTCGGCTTGGCCCCAGCACCGATTCCCTGTCCCTAACGCTGGTACGCGATCGGGAACCCGTCAAAATCCTTTCCGTCACCGATATTCAGGAGGACGGCTACCAATGGTATCAGGTTGAATACGGGGAGGACAAGGGGTATGTCCGATCAGACTTTCTGGTCTTTGAGGAGCCCGACCCGCTGCCCGATATCCTGTACGGAATTGAGGTGGCCGATACGGTCACGGGTAAAAAGATGTACTCGCGCCTGGACTACGTGTCGCATGCCGCTCCGGACGTCATTGTGGATTTAACGCTGGCGAAAGACGATAACTTTATCGGCAAAAAAATGTACAGCGCGGATGTGGCGCTGATTCAGTACAGCACGGGACAAAAACTGGCCGCGGCGGCCAAAGCGCTGGCCGATCAGGGCTACCAACTGGTGCTTTGGGACGCCTACCGCCCCTATTCGGTTTCGGTCGCCATGTACGAATATGTGAGCGACCCAACACTGCTGGCCGACCCCAAAAAGGGTTCCAAGCACAATCGCGGCGCGGCGGTGGATGTGACACTGTACAAAAACGGCAAGCCTTTGAATATGCCGACCGACGACCGCGTCATGGATGTGGATGAATCCTCCCGCGGTGCCTACATGACGGCCGAGCAGCACACGCTGTTGGACATCCTGACCCAAGCGATGGAAGACGCTGGTTTTTCCACCTACACCAGCGAATGGTGGCACTTCAATGATGCTGATTGGGAGGATTACCCGGTCATGGACTATCCTTTAAGCATGTTCGAATAAGTAAAAAAATAAGGCGGAGATTCCGCCTTTTTGTTTGTCTTTTTATGCTGATTCACCGCGAATCGTCTTTAACGCTTTTTGGAACACAGACTTCGGCATCAGCGGCATTGCCAAGTCGAACAGCGTCGTTTTAAAGTTAAGCCCCGAGAACCAAAGCAGTGTGAACCCCGCCAAAGGATTCCCGTTTAGATACCGCTGTCTGGCGGAAAGCCACTTCAGCCCCCGATTGATGGTCTGAATCATTTTTCTGTCGTCCGCAAAGGTCACGGTTTTCAGCGTCTCAAACTGGCTGATGAGCGGCGTGATACGTATGTCGATATAGCTTTGCTTGTCGGTGACGCCTTTTAAGATGCCGGTCACGTTGGTTTCGTGCTGGCGGTACCGTACCAGTGGTTCATCCAGATACTGTATTTTCCCCTTGCTTGCGGCGTACAGCGTGATATGGTGGTCGCCGATCATCTCTTTGGTGAACGGTACGCTGGCCTTGGCCACATCGGCGCGCACCATCATGGTGCATCCAGTGACAAAGTTTCGGAACAATATTTGGGGCGCCAGCCCTGCCCCGCTTAAGTGCTTCAAGCGCTTCCGAATGTCCCTTAAGCTCTCGTGCGTCTTCTCGCCTTTGCCATTGATGATGCTAAGGTCGGAATAAATCAGCGTCGTGTCCGGCTCAATCACGTCCATCAGGCGCGATATTTTCTCGCTCTCCCAGATATCGTCCTGGTCGCAGGTGGCAAAGTATTCGCCTTCCCCCAGTTCGACCAGACGTTCAAAAGTCTTGCAGGAACCGAGATTCTTCGGGTTTTGCTTAATCTGATAAGCGAAGTTCTTAATCGTCTTTTTTACCGCCGCCTCAATATCCTTTATGGGCACATCGGGCGAAGCATCGTCCAGAACCAGAAGCGAAAGGCTGGGATAGTCTTGCGCATTCAGCGATTTCAGCTGCGCTTCCAGCCAGTCCATATTCGGGTTGTAGGTGGCCATCAGAATGCCGACGGATTTTGTCTTTTTGCTGTCCATATTAATAAGCGTTCTCTTTTCCGTGGAACAGGGTTTTAAAGAGTATCTTGATGTCAAACCCGAATGTCCAGTTTTCAATGTAGTAGATGTCGCATTTAACACGTTCCTCGATGGATGTGTCCCCGCGCCATCCGTTCACCTGCGCCCAGCCGGTCATGCCGGGTTTCACATGATGTTTAATCATATACTTGGGAATCTCATACATAAACTGCTCGACATATGTGGGCTGTTCGGGGCGCGGCCCTACCAGACTCATATCGCCTTTCAGCACATTGACCAGCTGCAGGAGCTCATCGATATTGTGCTTGCGCATAAATTCGCCGAATCGGGTTTTTCGGTCATCGTGCTCAGTGGTCCAGCCGGGTTTGTCATCCTTCACATATTTCATGGAACGAAACTTGTACATATTGAATACGCGGCGGTTGTACCCCACGCGTTTTTGTTTATACACAATCGGCCCCGGCGACGTGGTTTTGACCAGCACCGCCAGCACCAGCAAAACCGGGCTGATAAGCAAGAGACCGATGAGCGAAGCGAAGAAGTCGAACAGGCGTTTTAACACCTTATTGCCCCAGTTGTCCAGCGGCACATAGCGGGTATGCAGCAGCGGCAGTCCGTCAATGTCGTCCATCTTGGGACGCGCGGGCAAAAGCTTGTAGTAGTCGGGGATAATCTGGGATTTCACGCCGTAGAGCTCGGAAACGTTGATGACCTGATTGATGAGGTCGGTGGCGCCGTTGGGCAGGGCGATGACCAGAAGATCGATGAAATTGCTTTTTAAGTATTTTTCCAGCCCGCCTGTGCCGTCCAAAACCCTGGCACCGTTCACTTCGGTATTGGCTTTGCGCGCATCGTCATCAAAAAAAGCGGAAATCTCAAAGCCAAACTCAGGGTGCGCCGAGATGCGTGCGGCATACTCCTTGCCCATGCGTCCCGCGCCGACGATGGCGACATGCCGAAGGTTCTTGTCGCGAATCCGAAGGTTGTTTAAGATCTTCTTTTCGATGAAATGCGCTAAAACGGTGGCGCAGTACAGCCCGACATAGAAGATGCCGAGCAGCAGACGGGAGTAATTATCCAGTCTGGATAAAAACAGATAGACAAACACGAGGCCGAGCGAAACCAGTGTGACCAGCAGGATGTTGCGCATCTGCAGGGCAAACTTTTTGGTGCGCAGGCTGTCGTACAGGCCGACCACCTTGTAGCCGATGAGATGGACCGGCACGACAAACAGCAGGATGGCGGCGTACTGTGCCAGCGTCAGGCTGATCTCGCCCACGCCGAACCAATGCGTGTAGAACCGTAAAAAATATGC
The DNA here is from genome assembly GCA_937863465.1 of uncultured Clostridia bacterium. GTDB lineage: Bacteria > Bacillota > Clostridia > Christensenellales > CALMFG01 > CALMFG01. Next base: position 518 of record CALMFG010000154.1, on the reverse strand, counting down.
GGCGGCAAACGCGGCGATGATGATCACGATATCCAGGACCATGCGCAGTCCGTTGATGATAAAATAGTATTTTTTCAGCATGTCGTTTTCCTTTTGTCTTCCAGTTCTGGCGGCTTTTCGTTCCAGCCTAAACATTATAGCAAAAAAATCATCCGAATTCACCCCTAAAGGTAAAATTAGAATCCATCGTCCAGATTCATTGCCGCCACTCATTCTTTACTTTATATGCCGCTTTTGATATTATATTTAGGTTAGAGCGAAGCGGAAGAAAAAAGCGGAGTGAAAAACATTTGATGAAGTTACAAGTGGTGTGTCAGCACTATTATCCCGAAAGTTACCCGCTGACCCGCATGTGTCCGCTGATGGCCGAAAACGGCGACACGGTACACGTGCTGACCGGCCTGCCGAACTACCCCGAGGGCAAGATCTACAAAGGGTATCGCGGTTTTAAAAACCGGCGGCAGTGCCTTTCCGGTGTGGATGTCGTCCGCGCCAGTCTGATTCCGCGGGGCAGAAGC
>CALMFG010000153.1 GCA_937863465.1 uncultured Clostridia bacterium | reverse complement strand
CATAGGCGTTGCGGCGGGTCTGGCGGCTGTCCGACTGCATAAAGCCGATGTAGGATGCGTGAGACAGCTCCTTTTCTGCGCCGTCGTCGTCGATGCTGCCAAACTTCATATCGGCGTTGTTCAGCATGGTGAAAATCTGCTGGGCACCGCCCGCAAAGTCGGCGCTCATGGAAAGCAGCCTTTCTTCGCTTTCACCAAGGACATGCGGCTTACTGCGGATTAAGTCCTCAATCATGTACGCGTATTCTTTTTTTAAGCCGTCGTGACCGGCCAGAAACCCACGTAAAACCTCGGGCGATTGCTTTAAAAGCTCGGGGCTCACAAAGGACAGCATACAGCTCAGCTGCACATGCTGGGACATGGCGCGGTCGGTCATGGCCTGATAGCGGCTGTTGGCGTTGTCCTCGTCCCGCTTCATCTTGGCGTAGACGAAGAGCTTCTCGCCCAGCGCCTGCGCTTCCTCGATTTTTTTCAGCGCACCGAACAGATTATCGGCCGAATCGGCGAATCCGTCCTTTAAAGCGGGGAGACTCGGCATCATCTCGGCAAGGCGTTTAAAATCCGCTTCCCACGCGTCGTCCGACGCATAGATGTCTTCAATCTTCCACAAATATTGCTTGTCTATTTCATTTCTCTTTTTTGGCATGATGTCTCCTCCTTGGGGTTACCGCAGAACGGTCAACCAGTTGTCGTACAGCAGGGGCACAAAGTCGTACGCGTCTTGGGTCAGCGCGTGCTTGATATCCATCTCCAGACCCATCGGACGCAGAACCTGATAGGTTTTGGAATACTGGATGGCGCCCAGTAAATCCATTTTATAGGTGTTGTAGGTGTTTTTCAAAAGGAAAGCGTATTCGGACAGATCGGGTCTTTTACCCAAATCCCGGATGGCCTGAACGAGGTTGCCCGCGGCCAGCCCGTCCTCGATGGAGAAATTGCCGTTGGTTCCGGCGCAGATAATGGCCACATCATCGCCCGCATCGACCAGCGTTTGCGCCAGCGCGTGCATGTTGAGAAATCCGCCGATAAACAGATGGCGCGCGGCGGATCCTTTGCGGATGGCGGGGGAGGTATCGACGTTATAGTAGATGAGCTCTTTGCCGCCGACGACCGAAGCACGGTAGTCCTCTAAAATATCGCCCGCGTCGAACCCTGTGATGAACTGATGGTCCTCGGTGCCGCCCATCAGCACGCGGTCGTTGTTTAAATCCTGCTTGTACTCGGGCGCGTCGATGGGGGAATCCACCACCAGAAAGCGCTTTAAGCCGTTGTTGAATGCGGTCAGCAGTGTCGTGGTGGAACGCAGGACGTCGATGACCACGGCGGACTTGTTCTTTAAATCCCGGCCGAGCACGTTTTTATGTGAAGAATAGATATCGATCTTCAAAAAAGTTCTCCTTCATGTTATCAGTAGAAACCATTATACCCATTTTGACGCAAAAAAACAATTCGCCGATGGCGCCAAAGCGAATAAAAACGGTTGATTTTGGTTTTTGTTTTTGGTAGAATACCACGGTAAGCCGCGCCATGGAGAGATGACAGAGCGGCCGAATGTGACGGTCTCGAAAACCGTTGTACCCTTACGGGTACCGAGGGTTCAAATCCCTCTCTCTCCGCCATATAGAAAAAAGGTATTAGCCATAGGCTAATACCTTTTTTCTATCGCGAAGAGGTTAAGGGATTTGAACCCGAAAGGGCTTGAGCCGTTAAGAAAACAACCCTGTGTGGTTGTTTTTAGGCGAAAGTGCGAGGGAGGAACGACCGAGCGAATAGCACACGAAGTGTGC
>CALMFG010000152.1 GCA_937863465.1 uncultured Clostridia bacterium | reverse complement strand
AGGACAGCGACAAGTGCGCACGGGTTTTTTTCCGTTATGCCATCATCAGTGCGGCGACACCGCGCACAGGCAAGCGCGGCGAGAAATCAACCGTGGGGATCCAGTATTCCCCTTCCAGCTTTTTCAAGGACAACGAGATTGCCGATTACAAATCATACTACGGAATGATTTATTCCCGCGATGAATATGGCGCGTTGAAGGAAAAGGCGGCATCCATCGGCAAGTCCGATAAATTCTTGTCCGCAGGCGCAGAGAAAAAACCGACATTTTCCAGCGACTACGGCAAGGACAAAGGCGCAATCCTGACTGGCGAAGGCAAGAGCCGCCGCGCCAAATTGAGCAACGACAGCACCGACAGTCTGGCGAACGATGAAGACCCAGACAATGCGGCGAAAAGGAAACTTCTGGGATGATACCGCTTCAAAAAAACAATGTGGTTGCCTTTCCCAAAATCCGCTTCGGGCTTTCACCGGAGCAGGAAAAGCAGGTCATGGATATGGCCGAAAAAATGCTGCAAGGCTTGAAGATGATTCGCACCGATTACGAATCGGACTGGAAGGAACTGGGCAAATACTTCGCACCGCACATGGTGCGTATTGATGACACGACCAAGACGCGCAAAAGCAAATGGTCAAACATCATCAACAACACCTGCCGCCTTGCGGCACGCACGCTGGCATCGGGGATGCAGTCCGGTCTGACATCGCCTGCACGCCCGTGGTTCAAAATCGGCATTGAGGACTGGGAACTTTCAGAAAACGCCCGTGTCCGCGAATGGCTGGATGACACGACAAGCCGGATGCTGACCGTGTTCCGGCGTTCAAACTTTTACAACACATCGCATACGATGTACGGCGTTCTGGGGATTTTCGGCACAGCCGGACAGATGCAGACGCAGGACTTTGAAGATGTGATTCTGTTCCGTTCCCTGATGACAGGGCGGTATTGGTGCGGCATCAACCACAAGGGGCGCGTTGACCGTGTGGTTATCCTGAACCGCATGACGGTCTATCAGATGATTGAAGCCTTCGGGTATGAAAAATGCGACCCCGCCACCAAGTCCGCCTACGACAAGGGCGATTATTTCATTGAACGCGATGTATGGATTGCCGTGTTCCCCAATCCTTTCCAGCGCAGGAAAGGTGAAAAACTGATTCTGGCATCAAACGAAAAGCCTTTCATATCCTGCTACTGGACGGAAGGGCACCAGATGCCATTGAAGACTTCGGGCTATGACCGCTTTCCTTGCCAGATCCCGCGCTGGGAAACGACCGATGACGAAGCATGGGGCATCGGCGTGGGCATGGATGCCATCGGCGACACCAAAGCCGTTCAGCTTAAAGAGCGCGAGAAAGCCAAGGGCATTCAGAAAATCGTCAATCCGCCGACATCCGCGCCGGCCGAAATGCGGCACGGACAATTCCCCGTTTCCGGTCTGCCAGGCGGCGTGACTTACCGCCCACCGAACACAGCCGCAGATTCCATCCGCCCGTTGTACGAAGTGAACCTGCCCCTGCAATATCTCATTCAGGACATTCAGGTGGATGAACAGCGAATCAATCAGGCGTTTTATGCCGACCTTTTCCTGATGCTGGCGCAGTCCGACCGCCGCCAGATGACCGCGACCGAAGTGGCGGAA
>CALMFG010000151.1 GCA_937863465.1 uncultured Clostridia bacterium | reverse complement strand
GTTGGACGCGCACGCCGACCTTCGGGACAGCTTCTGCGGCGAGAAGCTGTCGCACGCGTGTGTGATGCGGCGGGGTTACGACTTTTTGGGTGACGGCCGTATCTATCAGTTCGGCATCCGTTCGGGCACGAAAGCGGAGTTTGATTTTGCGAAGGCGCACACCCGCATGAATTGTTTTGACCTGACCGCGATACCCGAAGCCGTGAAGGAAATCGGTACCAAGCCGGTTTACCTCACCATCGACCTCGATGTGCTGGACCCGTCGGTGTTTTCCGGCACCGGCACGCCCGAACCCGGCGGCGTCACATTCAGGGAACTGCAAAAGGGGCTGGCCGAGATGGCGGGGCAAAATATCGTGGGGGCGGATTTGGTGGAACTTTCACCGCACTACGACGCCAGCGGCGTTTCCACGGCGGCGGCCTGCAAAGCCCTGCGGGAGACACTGCTGATTATGGGAAAGTAATTTAAATTTATAACGAAAGATAATAGAACGGATTCAGGAGGAAGAGAATTGGGCAAGGTTTTGATTATCGGCGCAGGCGGCGTGGCCAGTGTGGTGGCGCACAAATGCGCGCAGAACGATACAGTATTTACGGAAATCTGCATCGCCAGCCGTACTAAAAGCAAGTGCGACGCGATTAAGGATTCCATCAAAAACAGTAAATCGGTGATTACCACGGCGCAGGTGGACGCGGACGTGGCCGAAAACGTGGTCAAGCTGATTCAGGAATTCGGCCCCAAGGTGGTCATCAATGTGGCCCTGCCGTATCAGGATTTGTCCATCATGGACGCGTGCCTGGCGACCGGCGTGCACTATGTGGACACGGCCAACTACGAGCCGCCCGATGTACCCAAGTTTGAATACAAATGGCAGTGGGCCTACCGCGAGAAGTTTGAAAAAGCGGGGCTGACAGCCTTGCTCGGCAGTGGGTTCGATCCCGGCGTGACCGGCGTGTTTTCGGCGTACGCGCAGAAGCACTATTTTGACGAAATCGAGTATATCGATATTCTGGACGCCAACGGCGGAGACCACGGCTATCCCTTTGCCACCAACTTCAACCCCGAAATCAACATCCGCGAGATTACGGCCAACGGCCGGTACTTCAAGGACGGCGCGTGGGTGGAGACCCAGCCGCTGGAGATGAAGCGCACCTATGACTTCGACCAAATCGGCGAGAAGGATATGTATCTGCTGTATCACGAGGAACTGGAATCGCTGGCGCAAAATATCCGCGGCATCAAACAGATTCGCTTCTGGATGACCTTTTCGCAGAAATATATCACGCACTTAACTGTCCTGCAAAACGTGGGCATGACCTCGATTGAGCCCATCAACTTTAAAGGGCAGATGATTCAGCCGCTGCAGTTTTTAAAGGCCGTACTGCCCGACCCGGCTTCGCTGGGCCCGCGCACCAAGGGCAAGACCAACATCGGCTGTATCTATCGCGGCAAGAAGGACGGCCAGCCCAAGACCTACTACGTCTATAACGTATGCGACCATCAGGAAGCATTCGCCGAAGTGGGTTCGCAGGCCATCTCCTACACCACCGGCGTTCCCGCTATGATTGGCGCCAAACTCATCATGACCGACGTTTGGAATATGCCGGGTGTGCACAACATTGAGGAATTCGACCCTGACCCGTTCATGGCCGAACTGAACACCCAAGGTCTGCCTTGGCAGGAAAGCTTCGACCCGCAGCTGGTGAGTGAAGCGTAATGGATTTGGATGTCTTTAAAAATATCAAAACGCCCTGCTATGTGCTGGACAAGCGCCTGCTGGTAAAGAACTTAAAAATTCTCGGCCGCATCCAGAAAGAAGCGGGATGCAAAATCCTGATGGCGCTGAAAGGTTTTTCGGCCTTTTCGCTGTTCCCGACGGCGGGGGAATACCTCGCCGGCATCACGGCCAGCTCGCTGCATGAAGCGCGGCTGGGGTTCGAGGAGATGGGCAAAGAGGTGCATGTCTACGCGCCCGCGTATCGGGATGACGAATTCGATGAGATGATGGGTTACGCCGATCATATCGTGTTCAATTCCTTCGCGCAAGTAGACCGCTTCCGCGACAAGCTGGCGGCGAACGAAAAGAAAATCGAAATTGGCATCCGCATCAACCCCGAATACTCGGAAGTGGCAGTGCCGCTGTATGACCCTTGTGCCCCCAACTCGCGGTTGGGCACCACCGCAGCCAACTTCGATTTTTACCGCATCGGCGAGCTTTCCGGCCTGCATTTCCACGCGCTGTGCGAACAGAACGCGGACACCCTAAAGAATGTGGTGGCGGCGGTGAAAAAAAACTTTGGTCCGCTTATTAGTCAGGTCAAGTGGGTCAACTTCGGCGGCGGGCACCATATCACGCGGCCGGATTACGACGTGGATTTACTGATTGAGATCATCAAAGAATTTAAAACGGAATTCGGTGTGGAAGTGTATCTGGAACCCGGCGAAGCGGTGATACTGAACGCGGGGGTTCTCGTCGCCAGCGTGCTGGATATTCAGCCGAACATGGTGGATAACGCGCTTTTGGATACCTCGGCGGCCTGCCATATGCCTGACGTTCTGGAAATGCCCTACCGGCCCGAGATTATCGGCGCGGGCAAACCGGGCGAATATGCCCATACCTACCGTTTGGGCGGGCTCACCTGTCTGGCGGGCGACGTTATCGGCGACTATTCGTTTAAAGATCCGCTGAAAGTCGGCGACAGGCTGGTCTTTCTCGACATGGGCCATTACACCATGGTGAAGAACAACACCTTCAACGGCGTCAACCTGCCGGATATCGCCATACTGGATGACGACGGCATCCGCGTGGTGCGTTCGTTCGGGTATGATGATTACAAAGGCAGACTGTCTTAACGAAATTCTCAATACTCAAAAAAACAAAAGCGCTTCCCAAATATCGGGAGAGCGCTTTTTTCTTTGATTATGCTTAGAAAGGTTTATTGGTCTTCAAAGGTCAGCAGGTTGATGTCGCCGACGACCACAGTGACGGTCATCTTTTCGCCGCCGCGCGAGATATCCAGCGTGATGGATTCACCCACCTGGTAGCCGCTCATCATGACCGGCAGTTCTTCGGGGTTTTTCACTTCTTCGCCATTGACGCCGATGATGACGTCGTTCACTTGCACGCCTGCCAGAGCCGCAGGGCCGCCCGCGACCACCGACTTAACCAGTGCACCGGCCGGAACGCCCAGCATTTGGGCTTCTTCGTCGCTCAGCGCCTGGTATTGGATGCCGATACCCGGGCGAACCACCGTGCCGGTCGTCATCAACTGGTTGGCCACATCCATGGCGCGGTTGATGGGGATGGCAAAGCCGATGCCCTCGGACGAAATGGCAATGCCACTTTCGTCATATCCGGCCAATGTGGATTTCAGCGCGTTGACGCCGATGACCTGGCCGTTTGCATTCAGCAGCGGTCCCCCGCTGTTGCCGGGGTTAATCGCCGCGTCGGTCTGCAGGTAGGCGTTGCTTTGAACCACGCGATTAACCGCGCTGATATAGCCGACGGTGACCGAGCCGCTTAAGTCTTCGCCCAGCGGGTTGCCGATGGCAATCGCCATTTCACCGACTTTAACCGAATCCGAATCGCCGATGGGCATGACGGTGAGACCCGTCGCTTCAATCTTCAGCACGGCGATATCGTTGTAGCTGTCGCTGCCGATGACGGTGGCGGGGTATTCGGTGCCGTCGTTCATCACGACGGTCAGCGTGTCTGCATCCGCAATGACGTGATGATTGGTCAAGATATAGCCGTCTGCTGAAAAAACAAATCCTGAACCGTAGGCGATATCTTCGGATTGGGTAGTCTGGCCCGGGCCGAAACCGTCTGTCACGGGTACGTTGGAACTGGCGCGGACGCCGACCACACTGTCACTTAAAGTGGCGGCAATCTCAACCACCGGGTTATCCAAATCGCCGGAAATCAGCGCCGCCTCCGAAGTATCTTCTGTCGGAGATGCGGTGGCCGTCACTGCCGTGGTATCCGTCGTTCCCGCCGGGTTCAGCACATAAACGCCGATAACCAGGCCGAGCATCAAAAACATCACGGCGACACTGATGATGGCGACGACAAGCGACCCCTTGCCTTTTTTCGTCTTTTCTTTTCCTGTCTCAAAACTTTCGTCCATTGTTTCCTCCTTGGTGTGATAAAATCACTCGGAAATGTAATATGTAAACATTCAAAACGTGTAATGTGGTTCAATAATCTGATTGTAGTAAGTCGGGAAAGGACCGTCAACAGGATTGGATTTTTTTCACATTAAATTAATCGCGCATTCACAGATTTTTAAGCTTTAAGAATTTTTATCGGATAAACTATGAATGACTGATGACCGAGAAGCGGGCGCCGAAAACGAGCGCAGAAGCAACGCACACGAAACCCGTTGTGCGAAGCAAGGAGCCTACAGCAGGTCGTGCCAGGCCGAAAGCTTTTGTTCAAAGGGCACGGCGTGTGCGGGGCTGGTGGAAGGCAGACGCGTATAGGTGCGGCCAGGGTCAAACCCCACATGGACGCGGTAAGTGTCAAAGGCTTTGGCGCCGTTGAAGTATATGCGGGAGATGGACGGGTATTCCCGAAAAAGTGACGCAAAATCATTGGCGACGGCGTTTTGGATATGCTGGTCCAATGATCCTTCACGCTGACAGGCGCCGATGACATCCCAGAGCGCGATGTGGTGGGAAAGTAAAAACGCCTGTTTTTCGGCATAGCTTTCGGTTGGCGCGGTTTCGTAAAGCGCAAATAGAATCCGCCAAAACGCATTTTGCGGATGACCGTAGTATTCCTGCTTGGCCAGCGAAACTTCGCCGGGAATGGAGCCCAGAATGAGTCGGGTACAGGATTGATCGATGATGGGCGGGAGGGACTGGATGCGGTTTAAGGGTTCTTTCATCGTGCGGTGTTTACTCCGGGAACTGGTTGGAAAACAGGTCGGCAATTTCCCGTTTCCGATAATCCGCGGACATATTGAACATCATCATGATAAGGAGATAAGCGAGCAGGAACGCGCCGACTGGAATCAGATCATAGATCTGAAAATCATGACGGTGCAGCGCATGCCGAAGGCAGAAAAAGGACATTGCTCCGAAACAGAACAGCACGGCGCCGTTGAGAAGATAATCGACAGCGGTCCAGAAAATTCGCAAGCGGATGATGACGTTGCGGCTTCCCGGGGAAAAGCGGCCTTCTAACCTTAACGACGCGCGGCTTGAAAACGGCGAACGCGGAGAGACGACAAACCCTTCATCCGACAGCTGCCCGACATACGGCTTTGTCCGAGGTCTGGGCGAACTGCTCTCAGGAACCTTATCGTCGATGTACGCGGACAAAATATTAACAACGCGCGCCTTCGATCGACCGGTCGGAATCATATATTTGACATAGGGGATGAGCCGCATCTTTAATTCTCCAATACATTGAATCATAACGAATGACATATATTAACATAAACGAACTTGAATGGCAACTTGTTTCTATGAAAGACAGAAATCGGGAATCCACCCAGTATATAATAAATATATATAAGACTGCTGAGCTTTGGCTAAACATCTTTATATTGATTGCGCGGCAGACGCGGAATACGTGCCGGCAGTATGTGGCGAACGCGCACCGATCAAATCCTCATTGACCCCTGTTTTTAAGATTGATATAATAACCATACTAAACAAGAGGGGCACTTATAACATATGAAAAAACGGATATCGGTTGTCATTCCCGCATATTTTGAAGAAATGGTCATTGAAACCTGCTACCAGCGCCTGTCTGCGGTTTTAGAGGGTTTTGATTATGAGCTGATTTTTGTTGACGATGGATCGGGAGACCATACGCTGGACATCTTAAAAGCGCTGGCGGTTAAGGACGCCAGGGTCAAGGTGCTGTCCTTCTCCCGGAACTTTGGCCATCAGGCCGCGGTAACGGCCGGACTGCATATCGCCAAGGGCGATGCGGTGGTGGTGATTGACGCCGATTTGCAGGACCCGCCCGAGATTATCCCGGACATGATTGCGCTGTGGGAACAGGGCAACGACGTGGTCTACGCCAAGCGAAAAAAACGTGAGGGTGAATCGTTGTTTAAACGGGTGACCGCCAAGATGTTCTATCGGCTGCTGCATGTTTTTTCAGACACCGATATTCCCGAGGACACCGGCGATTTCCGACTGATGGACAAAAAGGTCGTGGATGCGTTTAACGCGATGGGCGAGCACAATCGATTCATCCGCGGCATGGTCGCCTGGCTGGGTTATAAGCAGGTTCCGCTGGAATACGTGCGCGAAAAACGCTTTGCGGGAAAGACCAAGTATACCTTAAAGAAGATGCTGTCGCTTTCCTACAACGCGATATTCTCATTTTCGGTGACGCCGATTAAGTTTATCAAATCGCTGGGGCTCATCACGCTGGCCTTCGCGGCCGGCGTCATCATATACGTTTTGGTTTCCAAGGGCACGGGCAACGCCATCCCGGGATGGTCATCGCTGATGATTGTGACCACGGTCCTGATGGGCGTTCAGCTGTTTTCGATGGGAATCTTAGGCGAGTATATTGCACGGACCTATGAGGAAGCCCGAAAACGGCCGATTTATCTGGTCAGCGAAAAAATCAACGTTGAGGAAAACAAGTAAATGAGCAATCAGCCGGCTGGAAGCATCAGGGCCGTTAAAATCATCTGTATCGTGCTTTGCATACTGATGCTGGTTTCCATATTGCCCGCATTGATGCTGACCATGCTCACCTTCCCCGCGCCTGGGGATGATTACTTCTTTGCGACACCACTGAAAGAGGCTTTGGCGCAGGACGGCGCAGTCGCATTGATCACAGCACCTATTATGCATGCCGCCGAACGATATGTTAACTGGCAGGGCAGCTTTGTCTCCATTGCGCTGTTTGTACTGAACCCCATGGTGTTCTCCATCACGGGGTATCGTCTGGCCATGCTGTTCTTGAATTTTTTCTTTGTTTTTGCTGTCTACTTTTTTTGCTTTACTTTTCTAACCCGCCGCTACCGTCAGGATAGAACACTTTCCTTCACAGCCGGGACGGTCTTGCTTTTCGCTTTCTACCACTGTCTGCCCTTTGCCAACCTATATGAAGTCTGCTATTGGTATACGGGCGCGGTGTATTACTTCCTTACGCTTTCCGGATTGATGATTTATATGGCGCTCCTGTATCGTTTAGACTTACGCGCCCAAAACGGCGGAAAAACCGTCGGTCTCATGGCGCTGCTCATCGCGGGCGCTGTTTTTCTGGGGTTCAACAATCTGGCCGCCGCCGTCTCGGCATGGTCGGGTATGACCATTCTGATGGCGTTGGCGCTGGTCAAAAAGCATCCGATGCGCGGGAAATTGACCGTGATTTATGCCGTGATGACTGCGGCGCTGATCGCCAATGCGCTGTCGCCCGGATATCAGGTGCGTTATCAGGACGCCATCCATCAGAACGTTTCGGCGGTGGTTTCCACCAATGTGCTGGATGTTCTCTGGCTGTCCTTCAAGGTGGGCACGGGCAATCTGCGAAGCTACGCCACCATTGTCCCGACCATCGGCGCCCTGATGCTCTTAACGCCCGTGATGTTTCGGCAATTCAAGCGAAACCCCGTCCATGCGGTTAACCCGATTCTGCTGGCGGTCGGCACCTATCTGGTCTTCATCGCCCAGTACGCGCCCTTCCTGTATGCGCTGGGCAATCTCCAATACGGGCGTATTATCGCCTATCGGTTCTTCACAGCGCAGATTTTGTATGTCATCAATTACGTCAATCTGGTTGCTTTCATGGCCGAAAAGACACGGTTAAAACTGACGGTGAAAAAAATCCTCACTGGTGTAACAATGGCGGCGGGAATCCTGCTGGTGGCGCACAGCTTTGCGGTATGGGTTATTCCCAAATCGCATATCCGAACCATCGTCGAAAGCTATGAGGACGGCAGTATGATGACCTTTGTGGCCGAGAAAAATGCGCGCCTGGCGATTCTGGAAGACGACCAAATCACGGATGTGGTGTTTGAACCTATGACAAATACCGCGGTATGCTTCGGGTTCGACTACACTTCCGAGAACAAAGACGACCTCATCAACACCAATCTGGCCGAGTATTATGGCAAAAACTCGGTGGTGGTTCGAAGTGATGAAGAATAAAGTGCCGCAAACGGAAACGGGTACAATGGTAAGGCTTCTGACCGAGACGGACATTCCGAAAGCGATGGATTTTGCAGAAACAGATCCGGCAATCCATACGTTCTTAATTGGCAATCTGGAAAACTATAACCCAGAAAGCGAAGACGTAACCCTGTGGGGTCAATTTGCAGAAGACCGATTGGTGGGAGTGCTGATTCGCTACTTCAAATCGTTTATGCTGTACACCATATCCGATTATGAAGATGTCGCGGCTTTCGCCGGCATCATACAAAAATACGAGGGCGAGACGGATGTGATCAGCGCAAAAAACGCCATCGTTGAGAAGCTGATTCCATATTTCGATTGTCCGAAAATTGAACGAACGCTGTTCTGCGAACTGAAACAAACGGTCAGCACGCCAGAAGATGATGGCGTACGACTAGCCGCCCTGGACGATATGGATGCAGTATATGATTTGTTGAAGTCGATACCTGAGTTTTCACCGCCGATTAAAGCGGCGTTGGTCAAGGCGGTGGAGGCAGGGACATCGCGCATTTATATCATGATGGATGGAAATGGCCGAGCGGTCAGCATGGCCCGTACAGCGGCCGAGAACAGGCTCACGGCGATAATCGTTAATGTATGTACACAGGCCGAGCATCGAAACCAAGGATATATGCGCCGCGTGATGATGCGGCTCTGTGCCGACCTGCAGCGCGAAGGCAAAGCTTTATGTCTGTTCTATTCCAGCCCCGAGGCGGGAAGGATATATCACAGCATGGGATTTGAAATTACGGGCGACTGGACGATGATGAAATTTAAATAAGCGCCGCGTAAAAAATTGTCTTCCCGCGCGGTCCGTGGTATATTGATAATATCACCAAATACATATGACTGATCGACGTCGATCGAAGCAACGGGCCGGGATAAGCGCCTTCGCGTTTTAAACGCATGTTTTTAAGGTTGACGTAATGAGAGGTTGTATTTCCCGGGAGGCTTTTCGCCGTATGTATTATACCGCGTTTGAAACACCCCTATGCAAAATGATTATTGCGGGCGACGAAACCGGCATCACGCATCTGCATCTGGATTGCGGGAAAGATCAGCCGAGAACATTCATCATCGACCCGGATTGGGAAAAGAACCGGAGCTTCTTCACCGAAGAAATCCGGGAGATTTTTGAATACTTAAACGGCGAACGCAAAACGTTTGATATTGTCGTCAATCCCGAAGGCACCGCCTTTCAGCATCAGGTGTGGGCCGAACTGATGGAGATTCCGTATGGGGAAACCGCCAGCTACGGTGATATCGCGGAGCGTCTGCATAACCCCGGGGCGGCGCGGGCTGTGGGACTGGCTAATGCCAAAAACCCGGTTCCCATCTTGATTCCCTGTCACCGCGTGGTGGGGGCGGACGGCGATTTGACTGGATTTGCGTTTGGTATAGAGATTAAAGAAAAACTGATTAATCTTGAAAGAGGACAGGCATGAGTAAACAAGCGATAGCGACAGAAAATGCGCCGGCGGCCATCGGGCCGTACAGCCAGGGCATTCAGGCCGGCGGGTGGGTATTTGTGGCGGGACAGACCCCGCTGGATCCCAAGACCGGCGTGCTGGCATGCGATGACATTGCGGGACAAACGCACCAGTGCCTGAAAAACGTGGCCGCCATTCTGGAAGCGGCCGGGCTGACGCTGGACGATGTGGTGAAAACCACGGTCTTTTTGAAGGACATGAACAATTTTGCAGAGATGAACGCGGTGTACGCCGAACATTTTATGGCGCCCTATCCGGCCCGAGCGGCGGTTGAAGCGGCACGCCTGCCCAAGGATGCGCTGGTGGAGATTGAAGCCATCGCATACAAAGGCTGAAACGAATGCCCAGGAGGAGCAGCATGCAATATCGACAGATGCCGAAAGGCACGGACAAATTATCGGCTTTGGGGTTTGGATGTATGCGGCTGCCCACGCGGTTTGGCGGCCCTTCCAGCACGGCGATTGACAAGGAAAAAGCGGCGAAGCTGATACGCGGCGCGATTGATCAGGGAATCAATTATTTGGATACCGCATGGCCCTACCATATGGGCGCATCCGAGAGCTTCCTCGGCAGTTCGGTGCTGCCCGACGGATACCGCGAAAAGGTTTTTGTGGCCACCAAACTGCCCTGCTTCATGATTCGCAAAGCCGAAGCGATGCAGAGTACGTTTGATAAACAGCTGGCCAAGCTGAACGTTGACTATATCGATTACTATCTGGCACACTCGCTGGACGGTGCCACATGGGCGGCGATGAAGGAACTTGGCATCATCCCGTTTATGGACAAAATCAAGGCCGAAGGCAAGGTTCGGCATATGGGTTTCTCGTTTCATGGGAAGAAAGAGGATTTTGTCGCCATCGTCGATGCGTACCCATGGGATTTTGTGCAGGTGCAGTTCAACATCATTGACGAGCATTTTCAGGCAGGAATTGAAGGTATCGAATACGCGGCCAAAAAAGGTATGGGCGTCATCGTGATGGAGCCCATGCGCGGCGGGACGCTGGTGGGCAAAATCCCGGCCGAAGTCAGACGCATCTACGATGCGGCGGACATCCGGCGTTCGGCGGCCGATTGGGCGTTTCGGTGGATATATAACAACCCGAATGTCACCGTGGTGCTTTCAGGGATGAACACCAAAGAGCAGGTGGACGAGAATATCCGCGTGGCGTCCGAAGCGATGCCGAACGGGATGAGCGACAAGGAACTGTCGGTCATCAACGCCGTAAAGGACACCTACCATCGTCTGCTGACGGTGGGGTGCACGGGATGCGCCTACTGCATGCCCTGCCCGGCGGGTATCGATATACCGGCCGCGTTTAAAAGCCTGAATGATTACCACATGTTCGGGAAAGCCGGCGCCAGATTTAACCACCTGCGGTTTGCCGGCGTCAGCACGGCGGACGGGCGCGCACATTGGACCAGCAGCTGCATCAACTGCGGCAAGTGCGAAAAGAAATGCCCGCAGGGGATTCTGGTGCGAGAGACGTTCAAGAAGGTTCAAAAGGATCTGGAAACACCGGCTATCAAGGCGGTGGCCGGAATCGGGCGCGCGCTGATGGGCAAAAAGAAGGATAAATAGTCAATCGTGAGACATAAAAAGCGCGTTCCCTTCCGGGAAGGCGCTTTTATCATTTGCGTAATAAATTGTTTTTTTAAATCAGATAACGGTTTTTGAATTCGGCTTTAATCACCGGCGTCACGCCGAACTTACTGCTGAGATAAGAATCGAAACTGCCGTAATCCTTAAAAATCTGCGCGATATAGGCGTTGATGTATTCGGGCAGAGCCAGCATCATCGCGTCAAATTTTTTGGTGTCGTCAATGGTGTTTTCATCGGCGTCAAACATATGCGCCATTTTTCGCTTAAGGATGAACATGGAGATCATATCCTGCCGCTCGTATTCCTTGCGGATGGAAGCGATGTCAAAATCCATCAGCATCATCAGGATTGCCGAGAACACGCCGGTTCTGTCTTTGCCTGCCGAGCAGTGGTAGAGAAAAGCGTTGGAGTCCTGATCCAGAATGCTTTCGATGACCGGGCGGAAGCCTTCGGTTTTGGCGAACGCATCCGAATACATGCGCTTCATGAGGTCCACCAGCTGTTCCCGTGAAAGGCGGGTCAGGTCGGAGACACCCAGCGGATTGGCCTGCTCCAGAATATCGAAGTGCCGCGTCTTAAATGCGTCCGCAGGCAGCGGCGGCATTTCGCCGATCTCGTCGGTCGAACGGAAATCGTAGATATCCTCGATGCCGAAACCTTGCAGCTGCTTGATATCCGCTTTGGACGCATAAGAAACTATGCCCGAACGGAATATCGTGTTTTTAACGATGGTCTTACCCTCTGTGTTCTTCAGCCCCTTGGCCAAAGACTTAAAATTGAGTATTCGCATAACGCCCTTTACTTCCTTGTCAATTTATATTTATCTTTGTTTAACCCGAACCTTTTTTGCGCTGATTGGTCTCAAATAAAGCCTGTCTGTCTTTTTGAATGAAATTTGCGTACCAATGAGACTTTAAAAACAGTGAAACCAAGCCGGCGGTAAAAATGATGGGCAACGACATGAAATTCTTAATTAAAATTTCTACACCTTGTATTAATTTTATACCTTTTTTCTGCAATTATCAAATATTATTTTGTGTAATTGCTTAAAAAAAGCCTGAAAATTCGCCGATTTACACCATGTGAGCATTTTTTCACATGAAATCAGCCCATTTGGTTTAGGAAATCGAGAAACCGTTTAGATATGCAACATATAGCATCGAAACGGGTTGATCAGAAGGTTAGGCTGCTTTAAAAACAGGTTCGCCTTAATACAATCGTTAATCTGCCGAAATTTTAGTTTTCGGTGATAAATCATTGTTCCTGTATTGGATTTATGATAAAATCTACTCATTGGTAGGGATTAACGAGTTTGAGTGATGTTCTGTGAAGATGCCAAACACACACCGAAGTGGCTGTGTTTCAGGTAGAGTTGCAGGACATTTTCGTTTTTATGGGTTTGCGTTTTAGGGGAGGGTAAACACATGCTAAGCGATGCTTTTTTAGAAGTCATATTTCGCAATATTCCTGAGTGCCTGATTTTCATTTTCTCGGGATATGCTTTTTCGAGATACAAATTGCAATGGAAACCGTATTTAATCTCGGTGTCCATACTGGCTTTGGTCGGTTACGCAATTGCCCGTTTACTGCCGGTTGAGTTTGGGATATCACAGATATTGGTTATCATCACCTGCACGGCGCTTTTGACCATCATCAACCATTTGCCGCTTCAAAAAGCGATTGGCTCAGCTTTGGGCGTGATGATTCTTGGATTTATCACTGATATTATAGCAGTAATAATAACGGCGATAGTGAAGGGATTGGATATAAAGAGCATATTGACGAACAGGGAACTGTTTAATTCCATATTTACCAGCAATGCAGAACAATTAAAGTATGGCGCTATATCATTAGCTATCATGACAATTGTTTTGGTCAGTATTTATCTTATTGCAAAGAAAAACGGGAAACTAAAAGATGTACCTGTTGGAAAAGATATCGAATAATCTAGCCGAGGGAATTGCGGCCGAAATGTCGTATGACCAGGACAGAAAAGAGGTAATCGCCTATGGCGCATATGCCATTATGCAGATTGGGCTTTCCATCCTCATGGTCGTCCTGTTCGGAATCCTCTTCGGTGTAGCGGCAGAAGCGCTGGTCGTGTCGCTTTCGGGCGCATGGCTCCGACGGTACACAGGCGGCGCGCACGCAAGCTCGCCGAATATCTGCATCATCGTCGGTACGGTCGCATGCATCGGGTTTGCGCTTTTGTCCCGGCTGACACTGTTTACCAATGTCCGGGTGACGGGAACACTGGTACTGGTGGTTCATACCGCGGCATTCGGGCTGATTCATCGTTTGGCGCCGGTAGCCAGTGAAAACAAACCGATACCCGAAAAGAAACGCCCCGGCTTAAAACGCGGCGGCATGGTGACTAACACGGTCTACCTGCTGGTCAGCGCAGGAACCATTGCGGCGGCAATCTTTTTAAAAAAGAGCGAATTGCTGGCCTATCCGGTCTGCATGGCACTAGGCGTCTTTTGGCAGATATTCTCGATGACACATGTCGGAGAAGTGTGCCTGAGGGCACTGGACAGATTGCTGTCCTTCAAACGCACAACTACGGATTAAGGATAAGAAGCAAGTAATCATTCTTGCTAAAATAAAGAAGGAGGGTACATATATGAAGAAGTTAATGTTTGCGG
>CALMFG010000150.1 GCA_937863465.1 uncultured Clostridia bacterium | reverse complement strand
TCATCAACCTAATTGTCCTTCACCTGCATATGCGCAATCCACAGCATCTTGGAAAACAGCAGGACCTCTTCATATTCTACCTGTAACTCCGGCGGCGCGAAATCGGCCAGTGCTTTAGCCGTCAGGAAGTATCCGGCGGACGAAGACTTTGTCCTAAACCGTTCGGATGATTCCCGAATTCTAATAGTAAATCTGTTTGTCGCCATGGATGCTGTTTTCAAGCGTCTGGGTCAGACACTGAATGGCGCCCGAGAAGTCCCGCTGTTCCAGACAGGTGCATAGCGCGTCGGTATTTTCATACAGCGCTTGGATGCCGTAGAGCGAACAGAAGCGGAGCCATAGCGTCCGTGTCAGAGACTTAAACGAGCTGAAGATGACGGGCAGTAATGAGTTGCCCGAGAAGAGTGCCAACTGGTGTTGAAAGGCAAACGCGTGGCCCACCGCGTCTTCAGGGTTTCTGGCGCGCCCGATGGCCTCGGTGCTTTCGCGCAGTTTTTTAAGCTCGGCGTCCGTGATATGCTCGGCACATAGGTTGATGGCCAGCGTATCCAGCGCTTGCCTAAGTTCCAGAATGGACCGTACCTCATCGCGGCGCAGCATGCCGCCGTTATAGGACACGATGGATAGAAAGGTCTCAATGGTGCCTTGACGGCGATAATCGGCCACAAAAGTACCGACGCGGGGACGCACCACCAGATATCCTTTGCGCGCCAGCTCACTGATACCGGCATTGACCACGGCACGGCTGACCTGCATGGAAGCGGCTAAATCCCGCTCGGGGGGCAGCTGTGTGTCCACCGGCAGTTGGCCGGATAGAATCATCGATTCCAGATTGCTGACAAACAGCTCTTTGAGGGTGGGGGCGCTGATTTTTGAAAACTCCATACGACATTTCTCCTGTTTGTGTTACTGGTTCAACCAATGACCACAACACAATTATACCGAAATCTGCAGAAAAAACAAGCACATACCGCTCAGAAAACCGCATAATATTGCGGTTTTTGCATTTTTATTGACAAGAAACATACCGAATGATAAAATATTATCAATCTTTGGCGCACTGGTATGTCCACAGACCATCAACAATCACTTCCTTTCGGACATACCCCCACCATCCATTACATTCTATATTTAAGTTGAAGAGAGGGAATTCTATGTTTACTTTCAATTATGCCGCCGGCGCTACGGTTGTTTCGGCGATGCTGGTTTGGCTGTGTGTTCTGTCGGCGCTGTTTGCGGTCAACGAACTGTCCCGACGGTTTAAGTGGGTTGGCTTTTTTTGCTTTGTTGTCCTGCCCACGGTTCTTTCGGTGCTCTGGTTTACGGTCCTGAAAGACACAACTTACACCGATTGGTTCCATCTGGCCAAGGTCTATTCATCCACAGCTGGATGTATTGGCTTTTGGCTGATTCGGCATCTGACAGGCAAACGCAAAGACGGCACCACATGGCGTTTGGCGGATAATCGGATTGCGCTGTGTTTTCCGCCGCTGATTCTGGCAGTCAATATCCTGGAAGCCTGTGTACGGGATGTCCAGGTTGGCATTGATTATGCCGTGATGAGTT
>CALMFG010000149.1 GCA_937863465.1 uncultured Clostridia bacterium | reverse complement strand
GCAAAATAGCCGACCGGCAAAACAATCAACAATGATGCTGTAAATAAAATCGTCGAAATCGAGTTCATACGCCTATGTTAACACAAAAGGTGCGCTTTCGCTATATTTTCACGTTGGATTTGCTTAAGAACGCGCGCGTTCTGGCTTCTTTGGGCTTGCCGAAAATCTGCTCAGGCGTGCCTTCTTCAATAATCCTGCCTTCGTCCATAAAAATGACGCGGTCGGATACTTCACGCGCAAAGTTCATCTCGTGCGTAACCACCATCATGGTCATGCCCGATTTCGCCAAATCCTTCATGACTTCCAAAACCTCGCCGACCAGCTCGGGGTCCAACGCGGATGTGGGTTCGTCAAACATCATAATTTTGGGTTCCATCGCCAGTGCCCGCGCGATGGCCACACGCTGCTGCTGTCCGCCTGAAAGCCGCGACGGATATTCGTCGGCCTTGTCTGAAAGCCCAACGCGTTTCAGCATCGCTTTGCCCTTTTCAATGGCCTCTGCTTTGGGCGTCTTGCGCACTTCCATCGGTGCCAATGTGACGTTCTCCAGCGCCGTCAGATGCGGGAACAGGTTAAACCGCTGAAAAACCATGCCCAGCTCCATGCAGAGCGCCGTCACGCGTTTATGTTCAATCTTCATTAAGTCCTTGTTGTCGCCGCGGTAGTCCACCATCTCTTCGTCGATAAACACCTTGCCCGACGAAATACGTTCCAGATGGTTCATGCAACGCAGCAGCGTCGATTTACCCGATCCGGACGGCCCGATGACACAGACCACTTCGGATTCCGCTATTTCGAAATTAACATCTTTCAGCACATCCAGATCGCCGAACGATTTATAGATATGCTCGCCTCGCATCATACTCATCGATATCTTTCCCCGCTTTCCTAAACAAATCTGGAGTAATGCTTCTCCAGCTTACCGAAGCCCCATGTCGCAAACGTGGTCATCACCAGATAGACGCCCGCCGCGATAAACAGGTACTCCCACCGTCCCGTAGAGGACGACATCTCCTTGGAAACGCGGTACAGCTCCAAAAGCCCGATAGCCGATACCAGCGATGTATCTTTCAAAATCATGATAAACTCATTGGAATATGGCGGAATGACGACGCGGATGGTCTGTGGAATGATGACCTTGGTCATCGTCTGCGTATGGTTCATCCCCACCGCCTTAGCAGCTTCAAACTGTCCTTTGTCGATGGACAAAATGCCAGCACGGAATATTTCGGCAAGATAAGCCGCGGTGTTCAATATCAGCGCGATACAGGCCGCCAGAAACTGCGGCATCAGCATGCGTTCGCCCATGACCTGTTTATAGATCATCGGTATCGCCAGATAGACGATCATAATTTGCAACAGCAGCGGCGTTCCTCTGAATATCCAAACATAGACCCACGTGGTTTTGTTGACAAGCGGCCTTTTTGAAATCCTTCCCAGCGCAATCAGCATACCCAGCATGGTTCCGATAAACATGCTGGCCAGCGTCAGCTCGATGGTGACAAGCGTTCCTTCACCAAATCGAGCGATTTGATTTACATTAAACACTATACTTTCCCCTTGTTTTAAATTATTATTAAAGCAATCCGAATGATTGTTTTAATAATAAGGCTTGCACACTCTCGTGTGCAAGCCTTTATTTTTTATTTAGCGTAATTCGGTATCGATGTTTTTGGTGTAGTCAGCGCCCAGATATTTTTCAGAGATTGAGCTTAATGTGCCATTATCCTGAACCACCTTCAGAGCCGCATTCAGTTTGTTTAAGAGTTCGGTGTTGCCCTTGTTAACCGCAATCGCAATCGGTTCGTTGGTCAGCGCAAGCGAGGAGATTGTGTAGCTTTCAGGATCTTCCTGAACAGCGGCAATCGCAACCGCCATGTCGGCTACAACGCAGTCAACCTGTCCGGCTTTCATCGCGGCCAGGCAAACGGTCATGTCGTCAAAAGCGACTTTTTCGAACTGAACGGTTTCCAGCGCTTTGGTTGCCGCTTCGTCAGCCGTGGTGGCAAACTGTACGCCAACGTTCTTGCCAGCCAGGTCTTCCATCGAAGCAATCGAAGCATCGCCAGGCGCTACCATGATGACCTGTCCATTGGAGAGGTAAGGCGTGGAGAAATCCATGGATTCCAATCTTTCAGTGGTCATAGAAACCGAGGAAATGATGCAGTCATACTGATCCGCAGCCAGACCGCCGAAAATGCCGTCCCAGCCAGTGGAGATGAATTCAATTTCTACGCCCATTTCTGCTGCCATCGCTTTAGCCATTTCAATGTCAAAACCGACCAGGTCGCCATTGTCATCGACATATTCCATCGGCGGGTAGGTGTCATCAATCGCAACTTTCAGTGTTGTCGCAGCGCCGCTGGCGTCAGACTTTGCGCAGGCAACCAGTCCGAAAGCCATTGCCAGTACCAATAATACTACTAATACTCTCTTCATTTAATAAATTCTCCTTCTTTTAATGCATATATTGTCACAAAACACTTTTTACGTATACCAAACCAAACAAGGTGAAAACACTCCTTGCTTTACGTCATTGTAAAACGTGTTCAGTGAATAACTGGTGTTAGATACTGCCAAGCAAGGCCTTGGCTTTTTTGATATGGGCTGCTACGCTTGCTTTCGCGGGGCCGCCATACACCTTGCGCTTCTCCACACAGGTTTCAAGCGATATGGCGTCATATACGTCCTCGGAAAACAAGTCTGAAAACTCTTTTAAAGTATACAATTCTATATCTGAAATTGCAAGTTTATTCTTTTCGCTGTATAGAACAACGTTTCCGGCCACTTCATGCGCGCTCCGGAACGGCAGACCCTTTTTGACCAGATAATCGGCGAGGTCGGTGGCGTTGGTAAACCCCTTTCCCGCCGCGTCGGCCATCACGTCTTTGTTGAAGGTGATGTTTTTCAGCATTTTGGCAAACACATGCAGACAGGTCTTGATGGTGTAGGCCGTGTCAAACAGCGGCTCCTTATCCTCCTGCATATCTTTGTTATAAGCCAGCGGCAGCCCCTTCATGGTGGTGAGCAGTCCGACAAGATTGCCGTATACCCTGCCGGATTTTCCGCGTACCAGTTCGGCGATGTCCGCGTTTTTCTTCTGCGGCATGATGGAAGAGCCGGTCGAAAACGCGTCAGACAGCTTCACCATGTTGAATTCACCCGTGCTCCACAGGATAATTTCCTCCGAAAAACGGGAAAGGTGCATCTGACATACCGAAGAGGCAAACAGGAATTCCAGCACATAGTCGCGGTCGGAAACCGCGTCCATCGAATTGTCGGTGATTTCGGCAAAGCCCAGAAGCTCGGCCACGTATTCGCGGTCGAGGTCATAGGTGGTGGCGGCCAGTGCGCCCGAACCCAGCGGCATCACGTCGGCGCGCTTTTTGCAGTCGGCGTACCGTAAGTAATCCCGTTTGAACATCTCAAAATACGCCATCAGATAATGCGCCAGCGTGGTGGGCTGGGCTTTCTGCATGTGCGTATAGGAGGGCATGATGGTGGAAAGGTTATCTTCGGCCAGTTCCACCAGCGTCCCCATCAGTTCTTTTAAATTGATCGTAATCTCATCAATCGCGTCCTTCAGCCACATCCGGGTATCCAGTGCCACCTGGTCGTTCCGGCTTCTGCCCGTATGGAGCTTCTTGCCCGCTTCGCCGATTTTGGCGATGAGCAGTGTTTCCACGTTCATATGGATGTCTTCGTTGTCGGCTGTAAATTCGGCCTTGCCGCTCTCGATGTCCGAAAGTACCGCTTTAAGACCGCCGACGATTTGGTCGGCGTCCGCTTGATCGATGATGCCCTGTTTGCCCAGCATGGCGGCGTGCGCAATCGAGCCCGCAATATCCTGCCGGTACAGTTGATAGTCAAATGAAATTGAAGAATTTATCCCTGCGGCGTCCGCGTCCAGCTGCCCTTCAAATCTTCCGCCCCAAAGTTTTTTCTTTTCCATCGTTCTCTTCCTTAAAATCCTATTTTTTATCGATGCGTTGGTTACGCATCGCGTTCACTTTCTGCGGCAGTCCGAACAGGTTGATGAATCCGCCCGCGTCCTTCTGGTTGTAGACCTCGTCCTTTTCAAAGGTCGCGAGATCCTCGGAATACAGTGTATACGGCGACTGCACGCCCGCGGCGACACAATTGCCCTTGAAGAGTTTCACTCTGACTTTGCCGGTCATGTAGGTGCAGGTGGAATCGATAAACGCCGATAGGGCTTCACGCAAGGGCGAATACCACTGGCCGTTATATACGATATCGGCGAACTTGACGGCCACGATTTCGCGGTAATGCGCGGTCTCGCGGTCCAGCGTGATGCTTTCCAGCGCGGTAAATGCGGTGTACAGCATCTCCCCGCCCGGATTTTCATACACGCCGCGGGACTTGATGCCGACCAAACGGTTTTCCACCATGTCATCGATGCCCACGCCGTGCTTGGCGCCGATTTCGTTGAGTTTGGCGATTAAGTCTACGCCGCCCATCTTCTTTCCATTGACGGCGGTGGGGATGCCTTTTTCAAAGTCAATCTCCACATATTCCGCGGTGTCCGGCGCTTTTTCCGGTGGAGTGCAGATCAGGAGCATCTGGCTCTGCGGTTCGTTCCACGGGTTTTCCAGGTCTCCGCCCTCATGGCTTAAATGCCACAGGTTGCGGTCCATGCTGTAGGGATGCTTTTTGGTCACGGGGATGTCGATGCCTCTGGCCGCCGCGTAATCAATCGCGTCCGAACGGGATTTGATATCCCAGATTCGCCAGGGGGCGATAATCTTAAGCTCGGGCGCCAGCGCTTTGATGGTCAGCTCGAAACGCACCTGGTCATTGCCCTTGCCGGTGGCGCCGTGACAGATGGCGACTGCGCCTTCCTTTTTGGCCACGTCCACCAATGCTTTGGCGATCACCGGGCGCGCCATAGACGTGCCCAGCAGATATTTCTTCTCATAGATGGCGCCGGATTTCAGGGTGGGCCATACAAAATCTTCGACAAACTCGTCTTTTAAATCGACGATATAAAGTTTGGAAGCGCCGGTCTTAATCGCTTTTTCGTTAAGAGGCGCCAGCTCCTCGCCCTGTCCCACGTCGCCCGCCACTGCGATGACGTCATAATCATAATTCTCTTTCAGCCACGGGATGATGATGGATGTGTCCAGTCCGCCCGAATACGCCAATACTACTTTTTCTTTTGCCATAATTCTCTCCTTTAATACCGTATATAGGTACAATTTTTCACAATTCTAATCTTAAGTTGTTTAATTATACACATCATTGCATATTTATGCAAGTGTTTTTTATAAAAATCTTTCACCGCAAGGTGACAAAAGGCCGCCCGTTTATGTATAATAGATGAAATGATTATCTTCAAAGGAGAACGCGTTGATTATTCTCGGCATCGACCCCGGCCTTGCCATCATCGGCTACGGCGTCGTCAGCTATGACGGCCGAAAACTGGGTATTATCGATTACGGCACCATCACCACCGAAGCGGGCGTACCGCTCCCCCGCCGTTTATCATCTATTTATGATAGTATGGCATCACTTATCGATAAATTCAAGCCGGATGCGATTGCTTTTGAAGAATTATTTTTCAACAAGAACGTCAAAACCGCGCTGACGGTGGGTCATGCACGCGGCACAGCGCTGGTCTGTGCCGAAAAAAGCGGCACCGAGCTGTTTGAATATACGCCGCTGCAGGTGAAGCAGGCGGTGTGCGGATACGGGCGCGCGGACAAGCAGCAGGTTCAGGCCATGGTCAAAATGCTGTTAAACCTAAAGGAAATCCCCAAGCCGGACGACGCGGCCGACGCCGTCGCCGTGGCCATATGCCACGCACACAGCAGTAACTTCAAAGAAAAATTCGTTATTAAATAAAGCGAAGGAAAAACTATGTACGCATATATCACCGGCAAATTAGCCGAAAAAGGGCACGATTATGTGGTCATCGAAGCGGGCGGCGTGGGCTACCGCATTTTCACCAACACGCACGCGCTTTCCAGCCTGCCCAGCGAACACGCCAAGCTATTCACCCACTTTGTGGTGAAGGAAAACGAACAGAGCCTTTACGGGTTTGTGACCGAACCTGAAAAGGAGATGTTTGAAAAACTCACCGGCATCTCGGGCGTAGGCCCCAAA
>CALMFG010000148.1 GCA_937863465.1 uncultured Clostridia bacterium | reverse complement strand
TTTGAGGAGGCTTTAATAAACTATAGTTATCTGGTGCAAGATATTTCCAGGAGGTATAGACAAGCAGATAAAGCGGCGGAGCATTTAAAAAATTTCTATATTGCATTAATGAATTTGCTTACGTCAGGGAAGACAATCGACGAAGCGATAAAAACCATCACAAAAAGCGATGGATATAACTTTTTATCAGCAGAAAAGGGCGCGGTAGGGGATATGGAAGGATTAGACTTCACAACTGAAGCAAAATCCGAGGTATTTATTAGAAGTGCTTTGTCTGGAGCGCAACGTTGTTCAATCTGTGGGGGATATTTAAGTCAAAGAAGCATCACTATTGATCATATAATCAGGAAACAAGATGGTGGTAATGGAAATGTTAGAAATGGACAACTAGCACATCCATACTGTAATTCAACATTAAAGAACTAAGAGCCTAAAGAAAGGCTCTTTTTTTGCCATTTAACCAGCATTAAACAGAAATAATAATATTAAAAGAAATATAAAATAATATTGACAATAGTGTGCGCCATACACTATAATGAGCCCATGAGGTGATTGAAATGACAGAACAGAACGAGACCATGGATGCGCTGACGCTGGAGCTCAAGCGCGGCACGCAGGTGCTGGGCGTCCTAAGTCAGCTGAAAAAGCCCATGTACGGCTACTTGCTGGTGGAAAAGCTGGCGGCAAAGGGCATGGAGATTGACAAGAACACGCTGTACCCGCTGCTCCGGCGTCTGGAAAAGCAGGAGCTTTTACGGAGCGAGTGGAACGTGGAGGAAGCCAGACCCAGACGGTATTACGTCATCAGCCTGAAAGGGCAGTCTGTACTGAACGAACTGGCCGCCGAGTGGGACAAACTGGACGTGACCGTCCGAAAACTATTAAAAGAAGAATAAACAGGGGAACAAAGGAGAAAAGAAAAATGGAACTCATCAAGAAATACATCTACGCCATCGAGCGCCGGCTGCCGCGGGGCGGCGAGGATATCGCCAAGGAAATCGAATCCATCATCATGGACGAGCTGGAAGGCAAATACGGCGCCAAAAAGGAATACAGCCGCGAAGAGATTGAAACCGTGCTGAAAGCCATGGGCCCGCCGAGGCTGGTAGCTCAGCGGTACCGCGGGGGCAGCGACTGCGTCATCGGACCCGCACTGTCCTACATCTACCGCATGGTGCTGGGCATCGTTTCGGCCGCCACGGTCTTTGGCCTCACCATCAGCTACATCGTCGGCCGCTTCACGGCCACCGAAGATTTCCTGCAGGGCCTCGCTTCATTCGGTATGTTTCTGGGCTCAATGTTTTCGGCCGTGCTGTCGGCAGTGGGCGCCGTGACCATTATCTTCATGCTGATCGAGCGCTTCGGCGACAAGGACAAGCTGGATAAGGAAATCGGCATGGATTGGGACCCGAAAGATCTGCCCGACCTGCCCGAGGAAAAGGAACGCGTCACCATCATCGGCCCGATTATCGCGATTTTAATGATCCTGATCTGGGCAGTGTTCCTCAACACTTATGCCCGAATCGGCACCGGCATTTTTCCGGTGTACGGCGCGGACATCACGATTCTGCCCGTGTTCAACATGGATGTAGTGCGTCAGGTACTGCCCGTGTGGAATCTGTCCATTGTGGTCAGCATCGTCACCCAGCTCATCCTCTTAAAGCAGGGCAAATGGACGCTGATCAGCCGCCTGATGGAGATTTTGAGCAAATTCGTCAACATCATGGCGATCGTCGTTCTGCTGAACGCGGCGCCGCTGTTTGACATCAGCGCGTTTAACCAGTTGGATCCGGATTTCACCATCCTGACCGCCAACTTCAACTACTGGTACTACACCGGCCTTAAGATCATCCTGGTACTGACCGCTATCGGCGTGGTCGTGGAGATGATTAAAGCGGTGGTTAAAGCCGTGAGAAAAGCGAATTTGGGATAACAGAAATTTGAAGAGAATAAAAGCCTTTGGCACTCGCCAAAGGCTTTCTGCTTTATAGGATGGTTAAAAACGAAGCAGTACCAGCGTGATGGTAAAAGCCAGAACAAACACGATGGCGGGGATGATAAACACCCGCGGTGATGTCTTGGCGCCGGGTATGCGGGCGGCGGCCTCGGGGGCTTTGGCGGAAATCGCGGCGGCTGGCTTCTCGGCGGCGGCTTTGGGAGCCTCAGCGGAACCCGAAATCACCGGCTTGGCCGGAGGCTTGGGCAGGGAGGCGTTTTCAATCGCGTCCGAAGGGTTCACAATACCGGAATCCGCGGCTTTTGGGACGTCGGCGAGCTTTCCACAATGGATGCAGAATTTTCCGGGGTTCACACTGTGACCGCATTGCGTACATTTCATGGTCGTCTCCTTTTATATCCATTATTTCAAAGGCTTGTCGTTTGATGTTTTTATTATAGCACACTTGAGAAGCCTTGGGAAACACCCGAAAAGCCGTCCCCAAGGGGCCGCAATGATTCGTCAAAACGTGCACAATTTATATCAGGTATGTAAAAAAGTTGCGATGGAAAGGCGCAAAAATGACACACTCTGTGTTGTTATTTTTTTACAAAAACTCTTTTCTTTTTTGAAAAATAGTTTATAATATGTATACCTAATTTTGATGTTTTTTGGGCATTTTTTGACGAAATTCATCCAGAAAAAGTGAGAAAACAGGCGAAATGATAATATATTCCATCCTTCGCCTGCAAAACAGCCGTTTTAAAATGTGTAATATTATGTGAACGGCATGGGGAAGCAGGACCTAAAGCCTGCGGAAGTCACCCCGAACACGACCCTTTCGACCATTAAGTTTTGCATGGCTCAGCTTTCAAAGAGGCATGCAGATTGTAATAATAAAGCCAGACAAAACCATAACAGAGGCAAAAAGCTGCGTCGGACAGCCGGGGACGCGCGCGAGGCTGCGCATGAAACCGCAGCGGCACTTTTTTGCATCGAATCATCATCCGAGTTTGGGCTTTATTAGACCAGTTTGCCAAAAAAATGGTGTGCTGTGAAGTTACGAAGGCAAAAGGGGAAATTGCATCGTATCGGCCGGGCTAGACACATGTTACGGGATATCATGTCCAATATCATTTCCTTTGTAGATCTTCATGGATTTCTAACGATGACGGAATTACACTGACGGATATAATTAGAGATTCATCATTTTTCTGCGGCAAACAAAACATTTGGGTTTGCGCGTCTTTGCTGACGGACGGGCAGCCGGAAAACACAATACAGCGAGGTGTCGTATGAATATTTATCGATTAAATGAGATTCCAGAAAACATGCTGAATCAGGTTGGCGGCAAAGCGAGAGGGCTTAAGCTGCTGACGGATTGCGGGCTTCGGATTCCCGACGGATTTGTTGTGCTCGATATTGACAACGACTTGGACCTGCAGGCGGCTGCGGATTACTATGAGAACAGCGGGCTAAAGAAGGTGGCGGTGCGTTCGTCGGCAACCGGCGAAGACTCATCCGACTTTTCAAGTGCCGGCCAGTATGATACTTTTCTGAACCTGGAAGGCAAGGCGGCGGTTAAAAAGGGCATCGCGGACTGTCTGGCGTCGCTGGACAACCCCAATATCGACGCATATACCGCGTTTTTCCAAGCCGCGAAGTCGGAAAAGATGTGCGTTATCGTTCAGGAGATGATTAACGCAACGTCGGCGGGCGTCTGTTTTACCGAGCAACAGGGAGACAAAGACATCATTCTGGTTGAAGCGGTAGCCGGACTCGGCGACAAGCTGGTCGATGGTACTGAGCAGTCCCACTCGTACAAGATTTCGAAAAAGGATTTTAACCCCAAAGGCGATTCGCTGATTAATGATAAGAACCTATCGTTCCTGGCGGTTAAAGCCAGACACGCCAGCGACGCGCTGGGATATCCGCTGGATATGGAATGGGCGATGGCCGGAGACGAGCTCTACTGGCTGCAGGCGCGCCCGATTACGGCCAATGAATTACTGACGCCCTTCGAGCTGGATTCCAAGCCGATGAGCGACAAACATATTTACACCACCTGCAACGTGGGCGAGATGCTCCCGGGTGCAGTCACACCGCTGACACTCACCACCAGCGTTCGCGCGCTGGACAACGGTATGCGCAGAATGTTTGTGGAGACCGGCATGACCAAGAACATGGAAGTCACACCGCCGGGCAGCGGGGTTTCCAATTTCGGCAACCATCTGTTTATCAACCTGACCGAAGCCAGCCGCATGGGCGACCATATTGTCGGCGCATCGAGAGCCTCGGTTGAGCTCAGCATATGCGGCCGGACGCTGACCGAATCGAAGGATGATGCGGTGGAAGTCAATGTCGCTGAAAAACTGAACAACGCGAGAAAGTATTTCGGCCTGATTTTGGGCCGTAAAGATGCGGTCAAAAAAATTGAAGAGCTCGCGAACAGCTTTGATGTGGAGTTATGGGATCATCCATACACCCAGATTGAAGAAATCAGCAAAAAAATGCCCGCGCTGGACGACGCTTTCTGGTATCACTACATTGCGTCCAGCAATTCCGGCGCCATGAGTGCGGCGGTCTATCAGATATTGCTGGCTAAAGGTATTGGAGATGAAGAAGCGAAAAAGCTGCAGGCCGGATGTCTGGCCGATATCGACGATATCGAATCGGTGGACATCTTAAGATCGCTGAAAGCCGTGGCTAGAGAGATGATTCTGGAAAACCCCAGAATCGTCAATATGGACAAAGAGGGCATCAAACATGCCATGGAATCCGGCGGACATGAGGTGAAAAAAGCACTGGACGTGTTTATGCGCCGGCATGGACACCGGGCCATCCGCGAAGCCGAGATGCAGAGCAAATCCTGGCACATGGATGATGACAGTCTGGCTTCCTTCTTAAAGACCATTATCTCGACTGACGTTCGTGAACCCAAGAAAGAAGAGAAATTCTCCGATTACCTGAAGGAGATTGAACGGCAGTTTGACAGCAAGCTGGGCGGTACCATGGGATACCTGATTGAACAGGCGAGAAAAGGCGTCGTTGCCCGTGAATTTACCAAATCCATGAGTATCAAAGTGCTGGACAAATTCAAAGTCGCTTACCGTTTCCTTGGAAATACGATGGTGAACAGAGGCCTTCTGCCGGATGCTGAGCTGGTTTTCTTCTTCAAACATGAAGAATTGGTGGATTACATCAATCACGACGATAAGGCCTATGTCAAACGCGCTATCGCCAGAAGAAGACTGTTTGAAGAACAGAAACGGTTCAGGTTTGACGAGATTAATATCGGCCGTCCCGAGCCGATCAAGGAAGTATACGAAGTCAGTGCCGACAAGGTGATGACCGGATCCTCGATCAGCAGAGGCACCGCGACGGGCAAAGCCCGCGTGGTCACCAGCGTGGAAGACGCCAACCAGCTTGAAAAAGGCGAAATCATGGTAGCATCCTTCACCGATATCGGCTGGTCGCCATATTACTGCACCATCAATGCGCTGGTTACCGAAATCGGTTCGGCGCTGTCGCATGGCGCGGTAGTGGCGCGAGAATACGCGCTGCCGCTGGTCTCCAACGTTTCCAACGCCACGCGCCGGATTCGTACCGGTGACCTTCTGATGGTGGACGCCAACACCGGGGAAGTAAAAATCATCAGCTAATCATTAAAACAAAAGCGCCGGAGAATCCGGCGCTTTTTTTGTGTCAAAGTTTTTTGGCGATGAGGATATCGCGATGGATGGCCTGATCCACACGGTGCGCAAAAGCGTTCGGCGGGTCGGGTGTGATGAGCGTAAAACCGGCGGCCGTGACAGCTTCGCCGATTTCTTTTTTGGGCAGGACAAAGGTGTTCCAGGCCAGCACCATGACCCCGCCGGAAAGCAGAACGCGATGCCATCCGGAAAGGCAGGACAGCAGGAGCGATTTCGGGTTCCGTGCGGCGGATTTTTCTTCGGCGCAGCCGTGCTGGATGCCGTAGGGCAGATCGCAGATGAGGATATGAAAACGGTTCTTTTTGGCGATGAGCTCGGCGTTTCGGGCGTCTCCGGCGACAATGCAGATCGTTCGCTCGCCGCCTTCCTTCTGCTCGGCGCGATTCCGTGCCACAGTAAAACTGGTTTTATGTGCTTTGCCGTTTTGGCCGATATGCAGGGTCTCGGTGGAAACGCTGTGCTTTAGGCGCTCGGTCTCAAGGAATTTTTTCAAGAAGACGACCGTCTCCTCGGCATACTTCTTGTTCTGTTCAATTCCCCAAACGTCAAACCCCAAGGTTAAGGCCTCGAAAAGCGTGGTGCCCTTGCCGGCCATCGGGTCCAAAAGTCGCATCGGATTAGACGAAGAGAACCCCGAAACCGCACGGGCCACGTTGATCATCAGCCGTGTGAACAGTTCGTTGGTTTTTCCGGAATATTTCAACAGGGTGCTGATCTTTTCGGGAACAAACGGACAGCGCGAAAAATCGACGGGGTACAGAACCATCGGTTCTTCGGGGCTCGCCTCAAACAGCGCATAGGCGAACGAGAGACAGGACAGCAGTCGAATGTCTTCGGCGGTCAGCGGTGATGCGGCGGTGAAAACCAGATAGGGGATGCCCGAAATATCTTTGACGTCGACATCGGCGCAGGGTACCGACAGACTTTGCGACACAAACGCGAATTCGGCCGATGAGAGCTGTTTTGCGGCTTCAAAATAGACCCGATTGTGCCCGGGGTTCAGCAGGATGGCGTACAGTGGCAAGACGGCCTCCTTAAGCGAAATATTACTAACAATATACAATAATTTGCAGGGTTTGTCATGCGGCAAAAACGAAAGCCACGGCTTTCTCCATAGAGCCTTACGTAAAAACAATTGAAAATTGGCACTGTAATTGATATGATGAGATGAAATTTTTGCATGGGAGAGCCGACCAAAACAGTGGCGAAAGAAAAAATGAAAAAAGACAAAACACGTATTTTGCGCGGCGTCATGATTGCCGCCACGGCGATTATCGGGCTTCTGCTGCTGGTACCGCTGGCGCTGTCGTTTTTTGCGTTCCCCATGCCGGGCGATGACTACGCTAATGTACTGACGACGCGGGCGGCATGGTTAAGCGGCGGCGGGCTGCCGGGGGTTCTGGCGGCCGCGTTTACCCATGCGCTGGATATCTATCGAACACTACAGGGCAATTTTTCGGGCGTGTTTGTGATGGCATTAAACCCGCTGTTGATTTCAGAGGGCGCGTATCAATGGACGCTGTTTGCCATCAACCTGATTTTTATGCTGAGTGTGATATGGCTGTTTTGGCGGGTGATTAAAAAACGCTGGGGGATGGACGGCCGAATCGCCGTTCTGCTGGCGTTCTTGCTGATTTATGTCGCCTACAACCGCCTGATGAGCTTCATTGAGTTCGGCTATAATTTTGTTTCGGCCAGCTACTACACCCTGCCGTTTTCGTTGGCTTTGCTCTATCTGGCTTTGCTGCTGCGCATGAACGAAAGCAGAAAGAAGCACACGGCCAGCTTTGTGCTATTGATTCTGCTGTCCGCGTTTTTCGGGATGAACAACTTTCCGCTGGCCATGATGGTGCTGGCCGGACTGGGACTAACCACATTGATTGCCATTATTAAAAAACACCGTCTTTGGAAAAAGCTTCTGGTGCTTTTCGTCATATTGGTGTGTTTTCTGGCGCTTTCGTTACTGGCGCCGGGTAATAACCAGAGGAAAAACACCCAGTGGTCCGAGAGCTTTGGAATTGTCAACACGCTGATATCCAGTCTGGTGATGGGTACCAAGCTGACGCTGATTGCGCTGGTCTCCACGCCGCTGCTCGGCGTTTTGGTGCTGCTGACACCGATGATGGCTAAAGCGGCCAGAGTTAACCGCGGAAGATTCACGCACCCGCTTTTAATGGCGGCGGCGACCTATATCGTTTTTATTGTTCAGTATATTCCGGTGCTGTACGCCAGCGGTTACGCCTACCATGGGCGGATTGAGAATATCAAATGGGTCAGCTGTCTGATTTTTATCGTGTTAAATTATATCAATCTGGTCGGCTACTTTTCGCAAAAGCGGGAAGCAAAGCGGCCCAAACGTCAGTGGGCCGTCAGCGCGTCGGTGGGCAGTATTCTGCTGCTCCTCTGCCTGTGGGCATATTACATTGCCCCGGCGGAAATCAATGATGTGCTCTATGTGCACCGGCTGCATTATGAGACGATATACCGTCAAGCTTCGGCCGGAGAACTGCAAACCTTCCGGCAGGAGCAGGCCGAGCGTTTCGATATTTTAAATGACCCGGAGGTTAAGAAAGTACAGTTTCAGCCGCTGACCTACGACGCCGTCATCTGCGGACAGGAGACGCTTTCGGAAGATCAAACATTTAACCGAAATCACGTACTGGCAGAATTCTACGGCAAGGACAGCATTGCGGTTCTGCCCAAAGAATAAATCGCTTGGATGGATTTTCCTTGAAATTGCCGTGCAAGCGGCGGCGATTTACGATATAATAGACCAATGAGATTAAACCGCCGTTCTGCGGCGGGATACAGGAGAAGACCTATGAAAGTACTGCCCAATGTTCTGGACAGACAGTTTTTTCAGCATCAGGCGGAATATGAACAAAAGGCGCTGGATGTTTTACACAGCGGATGGTATATCCTTGGGAAAGAAGTCAGCGCGTTTGAACGGGAGTTTGCCGAATATGCGGGCGCAAAAGCCTGCGTTGGGCTGGCTTCGGGTCTGGATGCCCTGATTATCGCGTTTAAACTGCTGGGCATCGGCGCGGGCGACGAAGTCATCGTTCAGTCCAACGCCTATATCGCGTGTGTGATGGGTATTACCGCCAACGGGGCTACTCCGGTTTTTGTCGAACCGGACGCCTATCACAATCTGGACGCGGATAAAATTGAAGAAAAGATCACCGCCAAAACCAAAGCGATTCTGGCCGTGCACCTCTACGGTCAGGCATCCGACATGTCGGCGATTAAACAGATCGCGGACAAGCATGGGCTGATTTTGGTGGAGGACTGCGCGCAGTCGCACGGCGCGGCTTTTAAAGGCCAAAAATGCGGCACCTTCGGCACGGTGGGGTGTTACAGCTTCTACCCGACCAAGAATCTCGGCGCATTTGGCGACGCGGGCGCCATCGTGACCAATGACGAAAAACTGGCCGACAAGTTCCGCATCTATCGCAACTACGGGTCTGAGAAGAAATATCACAACCAGATGCTGGGGACCAATTCGCGGCTGGACGAGATGCAGGCCGGACTATTGCGCGTTAAACTTAAATATATTGAAGAATATACCGGGGAACGGCAGGATATTTGCGGCCGATACTTAAACGAAATCAGGAATCCATATATCAAACTGCCGAAAATTCGGGACGGAGCGACCACCGTCTGGCACCAATTTGTCATCACCACCGATTATCGGGATGCGCTGATTCGCTTTCTGGAATCCAAAGAGATTTTCACGACCATCCATTACCCCATACCGCCGCATCTTTCCGAAGCGTATGGCTATCTGAATTACAGGGAAGGCAGTTTTCCCATCGCGGAAAAGCTGGCGGACAGCGTGCTGTCTCTGCCTCTTTATAACGGCCTGGCCCGGGAAGAACAGGCTTATGTGATTGCGGCTGTCAATGCATTTGTGCCCGAGAAAGAGGTTTTATGATTTTACGTGAATTAAAACTGACGGATGCCCCATTGATGCTGGAATGGATGCATGATGCGGATATCAGCCGGCAGTTCAGATTTGATACGAAAGCCCAGACGAAGGACACGGTCGAAGCCTTTATTCGCGCCAGCGCCAAGAATGAGCGTGACCGGCACTTTGCCGTCGCCGATGATCTGGATGAGTACCTGGGCACTATCAGCCTGAAAAATATCGACTGGAATGACCTGACCGCCGAATACGCGATTGTGCTCAGGAAGAAAGCGCAAGGCAGCGGATATGCGCGGCAGGCGACGCGGGCACTGCTGGAAAAAGCGTTTAATGAGCTGGGCCTTAACAAGGTCTATCTCAATGTACTCAGCGCCAACAAGCGGGCGATCCGATTCTATGAATCGTTTGGTTTTAAGTATGAAGGGGAGTTTAAGCACCACATTGTCGTTCAGGGAGAACCGAAGGACTTAAAATGGTATGCCATCTTTCGCGCAGATTTTCTGTCGGAAGTGCCGGATTCGGTGCGGATGGTCAAATTCAAACAGCTGGGTGATGAACGCGGACACTTGGTGGTTTTAGAGCAGTTTAAGGATGTGCCGTTTGACATCAAACGCATCTTCTATATCTACGGTTCGGACACCAGCGTGGTGCGCGGACAGCATGCCAACCGAAAAAGCTGTTTTATGCTGATT
Organism: uncultured Clostridia bacterium; assembly: GCA_937863465.1. GTDB lineage: Bacteria > Bacillota > Clostridia > Christensenellales > CALMFG01 > CALMFG01. The sequence goes on along the minus strand of CALMFG010000148.1, from coordinate 19,866 downwards.
AATGTGGCGGGAACGTCCAAGGTGGATGTGCATGATGGTGAGTCGGTGACCACGTACAGTCTGGATGAACCGCATGTGGGTATCTATCTGCCCAAGATGGTCTGGAAGGACATGTACGACTTTTCGCCGGATTCGGTGCTGCTGGTTCTGGCGAGCGAGCTTTACGACCCGGATGAGTATATCCGGGATTACGATGAATTTTTACGAGAGATCAGAGGATAGGCTATGAAGCTTTCAATCATTATCCCCGTCTATTTCAACCAGCCCAATTTAAAACCGCTGTATGATGACCTCAAAGCCGTGGTGCTGGACAAACTTCACATGGACTATGAGATTGTCATGGTGGACGACGGTTCAACCGACGGTTCTTTTGAGGAGATTTTGGCGCTGAAGGCCAACGACCCCAAAATCGTCGCGCTCCGGCTCTCCCGAAACTTTGGTTCGCACGCGGCCATTCTGGCCGGGCTTTCAGTCTGCACGGGGGATTCAGCCACCATGAAGGCGGCCGATTTACAGGAACCTTCCGAAATCATCTTAAGTATGCTGGAAAAATGGCAAAACGGCGCTAAATCGGTTCTGGCGGTGCGGGACGACCGTGAAGAGCCACTTGCGCAGAAACTGTTTGCCAACACGTATTATAGCGCCATGCGCAAATGGGCGCTGCCCAACATGCCTAAAGGCGGTTTCGACTGCTTCCTAATCGACCGGGCAGTGATCGACCTGCTAAATCAGCTGGAGGAGAAAAACACCACGCTGATGGGGCAGATTCTCTGGTGCGGCTTTAAAACCGATATGGTGCATTACGTTCGAAAAAAGCGCGAAATCGGCAAATCCCGATGGACGCTGGCCAAGAAGGTCAAGCTGTTCATTGATTCGTTCCTGGGGTTCTCCTATGCTCCCATACGGGCGATTATGACCATCGGTATCATCTATTTCATCGCGACGATTGTCTATTCGATTATCATCATCGTGCAGAAGCTGACCATGGGTATTCCGGCCCCGGGATTCGCGGCCACCATGATCGTCGTGCTGTTCTCGTTTGGCATTGTAATGCTCTCCATCGGCATTCTCGGAGAATATATCTGGCGGAGCTTTGACGCCAGCCGTAAACGGCCGGTATTCATTATCGAAGAGAAAAAGTAAGAGTTAAACGCATTTATAAAGGCATGCCTTTCCGGTATGTCTTTTTTTTGATGAACAAATGGTTAATAATGCTAACTATATGTTTAATGTGCGGTTTAAAACTGCCAAAATTACTGTATAAATATATTAATTCGACGAAATAATGTGAGGAGCCTATGAACACACTGCCATTGGACGGTAACCATATTTATAACTTTTTTATCTCGGGCGCAAAGAAACTGATCTGTCATGAGAAGGTGCTGAACAGCATCAACGTCTTTCCGGTGGCGGACGGAGACACGGGCACGAACCTGGCGCTGACCATGAAAATGGTGATTGCGAACGCCAAGAAGGATTTGGCCGTGCATAAATCCTTCGCGTCCATATCCGAGGCCGCGACCGAAAACGCCTATGGGAACTCAGGCATGATTTTTGCCCAGTTTTTAAATGGTTTTACGGCAGAATCCGGCATGAAGGCGGAAATCAGCATCTCGGAATTTGCCGACATGGCGGCCAAGGCGTCGAAATACGCGTATGACGCAGTGGCGGCTCCCAAAGAAGGGACCATCTTAAGCGTGATGCGGGACTGGGCGGACGAGTTTAGAACCCGTCTGAAACGCGTCGATTTTGAGCAGGCTTTAAGGCAATCGGTTGAAAGCGCGCGGGTGTTTGTGGAGCAGACGCGAGAAAGGCTGAAGGTGCTCATGGCGCACAACGTCGTGGACGCCGGGGCCAAAGGTTTTTTGATCTTCCTTGAAGGGATGCTGGAATTCATCACCAAGGGCGAAGTGGCCGAGACGATGATGCTGGACGATTTGGCGGGGATGGATACGCATATCGATATGATTGGCAGTAAACCGGTGCTGGTTAATCGATACTGTTCCCAATTCTTTATCGAAAGCGAAAAAACGCCGGAAGCGCTCAAAGCCATGCTCAGCGGCATGGGTGATTCACTGGTTGTTTCCGGAGTGAATCATAGACGCCAGATTCATATTCATACCGATCAGCCGCATCGCGTGATGCAGGCGCTGACCAAAGCGGAGACCGTACTCTCGCAAAAAATCGAGGATATGCGATTGACGAATGATTTAATCTACCGGAAGAAATATCCGATTGGCCTTGTCACGGATTCGATTGCCGATGTACCGCAAGATTTGCTGGATTCAGCGCAGGTTACATTCATCCCGGTCAACCTCATCTGTGATTCGGTGGCCTATCTGGACAAGCTGACCATGACGCCCGAAATTTTCTATGAACAGATTGACCTTTACACCATGAACCCGACCAGCGCCCAGCCCTCATACGGCGCGATTGAAAAAGCCTTTTTAAAGCTAACCGAGCACTTTGAATCAGTCATCGGAATTTTCGTTTCCCAAAAGATGAGCGGTACCTATAACAATGCGGTGAAAGCCGCAAAGAAGCTGGAAGCGCAAGGAAAACACATCTCGGTGATTAACTCCATCTCCAACTCTGCCGGGGAAGGGCTGCTGATTTTGGAAGCGGCGCGGCAGATTGCCGCGGGACTCAGCCATGAACAGATTGTCGAGAAATTGGAAGAGCGCAAAGCGGATGTACGAATCTATGTCAGCGTGAGGGACTTGAGCCACATGATTAAGGGCGGGCGTGTCTCGCGTATGGCAGGGTTTATCTTGAAAATCATAAAATTGAAACCGGTGGTTTCCATAGACCGCAAAGGCAACGGTATGGTCTTTAAGAAGACCCTGACGCAGAAAGCGGCGGTTGATGCCATTGCGGCAGAATTTAAAAAGGATTTTATTGCGCGCGGGATACAGGAATATGCGGTGGTGTATTCGGACCAAGCGGCGGATGCCGACGAACTGATTGCGCGGCTTTCGGCAGTCTGCGGTCAGCCGCCCGCTTATGTTGAGCCCATCTCTCCGGTGGTCGGCTTAAACGCCGGTACCGGATCCTTCGCGGCAGCCTATTTAATGAAGGAGGTGCAAGGAGTATGATTTGGCCCTATGTATTGATTGCTGTTGGATATTTTTCAGTTTGGTATATCATCACGCTAATATTCAAAAATGCGGGACTCATCGACATCGGATGGGGATTGGGGTTCGTGCTGCTGGCTGTCTACGGGCTTGCCAAAAATGCGTCCCTGGGTTCGGCGGTGCTGACGGGTATGGTCGCGGTTTGGGGTCTTCGGCTGACCGCACATGTCTTTAAAAGGAATGCTGGCAAACCAGAGGATTATCGATATGCCGCATTCAGAACTGCGTGGGGGAAATGGTTTGACTTGCGTGCATTCTTCCAGCTGTTCATGTTTCAGGCGTTCATGATGCTGGTCATCTCTCTGGCGTTTATCTTTGGCATTCAAAAGGGGAGCATCCAAAGTCCGCTTTTGTTTGTTGCGGGTATAGTTATTTGGGCGACGGGCTTTCTCTTCGAAGCGGTCGGGGATGCCCAATTAAAGCGGTTTATTTCGGACGCGAACAATAAGGGGAAACTGATTGAAATCGGGCTTTGGCGCTACACGCGGCATCCGAATTACTTCGGCGAAGCCGTGCTTTGGTGGGGCGTTTTCCTGTCGGCGCTGGCTTGCGGCGCACCCTGGTGGACCGTGGTCAGCCCGGTGACCATCACGCTGCTGGTACGATTTGTTTCGGGGGTACCTATGCTGGAGAAAAGGAATAGCAGCAAGACAGGTTACGCGGCGTACTGCGAACGCGTCAATGTGTTTATTCCATGGTTTAGAAAGGAAGAGAAAAATGGATAAGAAATGGTTTCTTGCCGCAAAGATTATCTCGCTTGCCGCATTTTTTGTGTTCTTGGCGCTCATCATCTTTGGCGTCACCGCGCGGGACTTTTCCGCCGAAGGCAGTATTCTGCTCAGCGTTTTCTGGGGGCAGTTCACCATGCTGGATATCTACGCGGCATTTCTTGTCATCTTCATTTGGGTTGTGATTCGGGAGCAATCGTTTTGGAAAAGCGTTGCATGGTTCTTTCTCATTATGCTGGGCGGAAGTATGTCCATCTGCCTATATGTGTTCCTTGCGCTGATGTCATCCGAAAACGACATCCAAAAGCTGCTGCTGGGAAAACGCGCATAAAAACAAACGCTTAAGCCGGCGGGTTAAATGAGAGGGAACCCGTCGGTTAAGCGTTCGATTATGGAAGTCTTTTTTGTTTAAATGTTATGATGCAGTCAAATCTGTCAGCAGAATGCCGGATTCACCCAGCAAGCTGGTAAAGTACACCTTCAAATCGTCCGCATCGGTTTTTAAAAGATCAGCGTAGCCGGCCTCGTCTTCAATCACATCGCCTGTAGCCACGTTGAACCTGGTCTTGGTCATTAAATCCCCATCAAAGTAATAGAGGTATGTGAAATCGTCCGTTTGATAGTTATAGGCGAACACTTCCTGTTCCATGTCGCTGGCCGCAATACGGATGAAGTTTTCCTTTTCCAGAGAGAACAACTCGGTGTATGTGACATCGTCCTCGATGACATTTCGCGCAAACTGACCGGAAATGGGCAAAAAGCCGATGGTTTCAAACTTCTCTGCCAAATTGGAACCTGCTGCGGCACTGCCGCCCGTCGTATCCGCCAGGTTGGCCTCGTCGATAACCGGAAAAGTGGCGATTACTTCATCGGTCAAATCAACCGCCGGGGAGCTCTCGCACCCTGCCAGCCATATGGTTATAGCTAAGACAATAATCAGTCCGGTTTTTTTCATGCAATATCCTTAAGAGTAATTCAAAATCTCCGCCGAAACATAGACGGAGATTTCTATATTATTTATTGTTTATAGTTCTTCGAGTACCTGATCCACAATCTCTTCAACATCGTCTGCTTCCGGGTAGCCCTGCGCGCGGACACCGGGCTGGATGCCCTTCATCTGCTCTTTAATCGCGGCTTTTATTTCCAGCGAGTATTTTTGCGCATCTTTAATCTGCTGCTGCAGATTGGCAATATCGTCGGCATAGGCGGCTTGTTCTTCTGCCGTTAAGCTTTCCATCTCCCGAAGCATTTCTTGAAGCTCTTGTTTATAGGACAGTGTCAGCTGGCGCTGTTCTTCAAGCTGCTCTTTCTTCATCTCGCGAAGCTCGGCTCTTTCGGCTTTTCGCGTTTCGAAGTCTTCTTTCAGCGCTTCACGGGTTTCCGTGCGGGTCTGTTTTTTTTCTGCAGCCTCTGCACTTTTTCCATTATTCGTTTTTTCGCTTGTTGTCACATCCGGCTTGTTGCTCTTGCCCGAGTTGCCGCCTTTGGCGGCGTACGCAACCGGAGCAGCAAGGCTGAAAGCCAACGTGACAATCAATAATAAAACCAAAAATCGTTTCATATTTGACACCTTCCTGCGATCATATTATCAACTTTTCTTGAATTATACAAGGTAAATACAGCACCATGATGAGAAATCTGTAAGAAATTGTGTAAAGCGTGATGATGCAGGCATTTTTATGATATAATAACTTTAGTTCAGGAGGAGAACAATATGCGTACGATTTTTGTTGTGGATGATGAAAAAAAACTGCTGAATGTCATCAAGAAATACCTTGAAAACGAAGGGTATTCGGTGCGCATGTTTGCAGACGCCCGGAGCGCCTTAAAGCATATCGAGGGAGAAGCGGATCTTTGGCTTCTGGATATCATGCTGGGGGACGACCTGAACGGGTATGACCTGATTAAAGCGATTAAAGAGAAGACCACCGTTCCCGTGATGTTTATGTCGGCGCGTGACAAGGAACTGGACCGCGTGATGGGCCTTGAGATGGGCAGCGACGATTATATTACCAAACCATTCTCCATGCGCGAACTGGTCTTACGCATCAACAACATCATCAAGCGCGTCTATGACGAACAGGGCGACAGCATCACTCTGTACGACGAATACAGTATCGACACCAAAAAGCGTACCGTGACCCAGAAAGGCCAGCCGGTGGCGCTGACTTCCAAAGAGATGGATCTGGTTTTACATCTCTTACACAACAAAAACATCTCCTTCACGCGCGACCAGCTGTTAAACAGCATCTGGGGAACCGATTACTACGGATCCGACCGCGTGGTGGATGACCTCATTAAACGCATTCGCAAGAAGATGCCGCATTTCAACATTGAAACCATATACGGCTATGGTTACCGCCTGACCTGATGAAGAAGACAAAGTCAAGAATTAAGCTTTCCATCCAAGTCACCTTGGTGTTTATTGCGGCATTTATTTTTACCCACGTTTTTGTGGCGTTTGCCGTCACGCAGAGCACCGAATCCATCTACGAGGATATCGTCTACCAGAAACTTGAGGCCGAAGGCAAAGCCATCGCCCAGTACAGCGGATCTTCCGAATTTCAGCACGAAGCGGATATGGCGATTATCCAGTATTCCAGCGACAGGCAAGCCTATTTAACATCCGAAAACATCGGGCAATACGCCGATGCCGAGGCGGTTGCGCTTTTAATCGGCAAAGCGGCCGAGCAGACGCAAAATGCGGCGCGCTATGTCAACATCATCGGGGATAAAAAAATTTACTATGTGATTATCAAGTATCACGGCTTTTTTGAAGTGCAGAGCCATGATACTTTTATTGTGCTGACCGACGACACCATGAGAAGCACCATGATGGAGACCATGCGCAACAAGGTCATGAGCATCTTTCTGCTCTCATTTCTCTTCGGCTACCTCATCGTGCTGATTTGGATATTCCGCCTGGTCAGGGACACCAAGAACATCTCGTTCTCCTTAAAAAGCATTGAAAGCAACTTCTATAGAACCAAGCTGGAAACCCACCGAAGAGACGAGATTGGCGATTTGGTGGAGAGCATCGAGCAGATGCGGGAGAAGATTACCGAGAACGACAAGCAGAAGCAGGAGATTATTCAGGGCGTCAGCCACGACCTGAAAACCCCGATTGCCGTCATTCGGTCTTATTCGGAAGCGATGAAGGACGGGCTGTGCGACCCTTCAGAGGTGGCCGAAGTGACCGAAACCGAATGCATCCGGCTGGACCGCAAGGTGACCGAGCTACTGAACGTGACGCGGCTTAACTATATCGACCTGAATCGTGAAACGCTGGGCGATATCCGGATGGATGTGCTGATTGAGGATATGTTGAAACGGTATCGGCACATGACCAAAGCGCAGTTTGTGCTGGACCTAAAGCCGGTCAGCTTCTTCGGGGAGCACGAATCCTGGCGCGTGGTTTTGCAGAGCCTGCTGGACAACGCCATCCGATACGCCGACACGACGATATACATTACGCTGAGAAAAGATTACTTAAGCGTCTGCAACGACGGAAGGAATATTGACGAAGAGAGACTGCCGAACATCTTCAAAGCATTTGAAAAAAGCTCGGACGGAAACTTCGGCATCGGACTTTCCATCGTGCGGCGCACCGCCGACCTCTTCGGCTATACGGCCAGCGCGCGGAACAGCGAAAACGGCGTGTGCTTTGAAATCAGCAAATAGACGAAATATAAGAACAGGGCGGCGAAAACAGCTAGCCCTGTTTTTTGATGGCATCGATGACGCGGATAAACGCGCCGCATACCGCGCCCAAAAACGAAGCCGCCACGCCCAGCAGAATATAGAGATTGCCCGTGGAGACGACGCCGTAAAGCGCAAACAGCCCCAGCAGAACCAGACCGTGGATGAACCAGATATGACCCAAGAATTTTCGCATGGCAGACTCCTTTATTGGTGAAAAAATCAGGTACAAGGATATTATACCGGGCGGAAGCGGGTTTATACAAGGGACAGCGCACTCTTTTTTATGACGAACGGATATGTTATAATCTGGTTAATTGCCAAGGTACGAAAGGAAAAGACGATGCGCAGAAGAATATTGATATGGATATTGGCGGCCCTGCTGATGCTGACAGCCGCGGCCTGTAAACAGGACGTAACCAGCCATTCATTCAGCACACCCACCCAGACCCCGACCGCCCAGACCGAGCCCGAAACGCCCATATACGCGTTTTCGGACGCGGACATCGCCGCGGCGGAGCAAACCGTTCTGGATTACTACGATGCGATGGCAAACCGCGACGCTGAAAAGTTCATTGCCCTCATGGACCCGCGGTTTGGGTACAGCATGGATAAGTATAACAGCGGGGAGATTTCGCTCTGGGACGAGGGAGATTTGCTGCTTTTGGAGATTCTGCCCTATGACGCTGAGTTTCAGAGGAGCTTTGGCTACCACACCGACCTTGGCGACGGCAACACGATTATCCTGCGCGCGGATTTTGAAGTCTCATTCACGGGCGACAACATGAACTCCTGTTACAACGCCGGCATCTACACCGACTGGGCGTTTGTGCTGGTTCGGGACGGCGCGGAGAGCCCCTGGCGGATTTATGATCAGGGGTATTGATGGGGGTGTGGGAGAAGGAAAGTGATGTATTTAGGCATATTTTTTAAACACTCTTCTCCAATCCTTAGTATAATATGTGAAAGGGAATTCGCAGGTAATATCTTATGAATAGTATAACTGAAGTTACTTATAATGATATTGTTGACATAATAAAGAATGGCTTTTTTGCGGATGTTGAATATGAAGAACTTGATTATTATGAGAGGCCGTGTACGAAATACAAAAGGGAAAAAATCGAAATGACTTTCTGTGGTAAGTTAGAGGAATTTGATTTTATTAATCGAATATTTGATACTCATAATTTGCCGCCATCATACAAACGCTTTAGTAATGCGGCGGAAGAAATATGGAATCATACAGTTAATAACCCGAATGACTTTCCGCCATTTTGGTTTTTTGAATATTGCCCGTTCGATTTTAAAAGTGATGATAGTAAGATATTAAATTTCCTTTGCGAAATATTTCATCCAGCAGTCAGAAATGAGAATGAGCCTTGGGGATACTTTTTGCACAAATTTAATGATTTACTCCAACATGATGGATATGAACTCTATCCTGTTTATAAAATGTCTGGAAGAGATGTGTATAAGTGGCGCGTGCTTAATAACGATAATGTTAAATTAACGCAAATTGAGCACATTAAGGACTCATTTAATTCTGAGTATATTAACAAACAGATTGAAATTATGAATAATGCAATATGTGGAAACCCAACAGAGGCAATTGGAAAGGCGAAAGAATTGTGCGAATCGTGTTGTAAAACAATATTGGAAGAAAACGGAATAGGTTTTGATATTGGTTGGGATTTACCAAAGTTAACAAAAGAATTGTGCAAAGTATTGAAATTAACGCCAGATGATATTGACGATACAAAAAAGGCTGCGGATACTATCAAGGGAATATTAGGGCATTTGTCTGCAATACCAAAAGGGATTGGAGAATTGAGAAATGCGTATGGTAGTGGACATGGAAAGGAAGCAAGGTTTAAGGGGCTTTCAAGCCGTCACGCTGGTCTAGCAGTTGGCTCAGCAATAACCTTTGTTAATTTCGTCTGGGAAACACATCAAGATAGAATGGAGATTGAAAGAATAAAAGGGGTATAATACAAGATGAACCTGGTTTGAAATAGATTTTCAAAATTATTATTTGAAATAGTAATAATGTATTTGTAGCTACAAATTTAGACCGCTCATATGATAGGCGAATTTCATTGGATGTATATTCGCGGCAAAAAAACGGCTACTCCATAACTGGTACGCGTCCAAACCAACGGGCTTTCCCCGCTGGTGTTTTTGTTTTATAGTTCGCCCTGCGAGTGCAGCTTAGATGAAGAGCAAGGAGCAAGTTTTTCTGAGGAGCGAATAGAATATGTATTCATGAGCGTCTCAGAATAAACGAAGCGACACAGCTATTCGCTAAGCTGTGCCGCAGGTGGTGCCGAAGACCGGAATCGAACCGGTACGGAGTTTAACCTCCGCAGGATTTTAAGTCCTGTGCGTCTGCCAGTTCCGCCACTTCGGCTTGAAAATAACAAAAGCGTCTGTCTTAAAATTTTGGAGGCGCCACCCAGACTTGAACTGGGGGTAAAGGCTTTGCAGGCCTCTGCCTTACCACTTGGCTATGGCGCCGTATTGGAGCGGAAGACGGGATTCGAACCCGCGACTTCGACCTTGGCAAGGTCGCACTCTACCACTGAGTCACTCCCGCGAAGAATAAGACGAAACACTATTTGTCATCGTGCTATTAACCGAGGATATCGGTTGTTTGTAGCCTATTTCGTCTTTTCAAGGGACAAAATTAATGATTGGTGGGAGCAACAGGGCTCGAACCTGTGACCCTCTGCTTGTAAGGCAGATGCTCTCCCAGCTGAGCTATGCTCCCATATCCAATCATAATAGGCGAGGATTATTTTATAATATTGCGGCCGTTAAGTCAAGCCCCCGCGCGGGATTATTTAACTGAATCGCCCTTTTTTTTATTGCCGGTCTTTCAGCTCCTGCATCACGTCGGCCGGGTTCATGCCGCGGTCGGACAGCAGAACAAAGAGATGGTACAGCAAATCGGCCGATTCATACTTAATCTCATCCACCGACCAGTTCTTCGCTGCGATGATGACTTCGGCGGCTTCTTCGCCGACTTTCTTTAAGATTTTGTCGATACCCTTGTCAAACAGGTAGTTGGTGTAAGAACCTTCCTTGGGGTTCTTCTTGCGGTTTTCGATGACCGCAAACAGCTCGTCCAGCACGCGGTATCCGCCGAGGTAGGGCTCGCCGTACGCGTCGTTGTGGAAACAGCTGTATTCGCCCGTGTGGCAGGCGACGCCGGTCTGCTCGACCAGCGCCAGCAGTGTGTCCCCGTCGCAGTCGTACTTCAAGCTTTTCAGCTTCTGCAGGTTGCCGCTGTGCGCGCCCTTCTTCCACAGTTCCTGCCGCGACCGCGAAAAGTAGGTCATGTAGCCCTCTTCCAGGGTCAGCTTCAGCGATTCCGCGTTGATGTACGCCATCATCAGCACCGTGTTGGTGTTGATATCCTGCACAATACAGGGCACCAGGCCCTTTTCGTCAAACTTAATCTGCGCCAGCAGTTCTTCGTAACTCATTGTCTTTCTCCTTATTAAACCTTTAACCCTGTCTTCTGACCGGGATGTTTTGCGCTTCCAGATAGTCCTTCACTTCGGATATTTTAAGCTCGCCGTAGTGGAACAGCGAGGCCGCTAAAACCGCGTCGGCGTGGCCGTCCACGATGGCGTCTTTGAAGTGACTTAGCTCGCCCGCACCGCCCGACGCGATGACCGGAATCTTCACCATGTCCGAAACCGCGCGCGTCAGTTCGATGTCGTAGCCCGCCTTGGTACCGTCGGCGTCCATGCTGGTCAAAAGAATCTCGCCCGCGCCCAGCCGTTCGCCCTCGGCAATCCACTCCAGCGCGTCGCGTCCGGTGTTCACGCGTCCGCCGTTGAGGTATACATCCCATCCGCCGCCGTCCCGCCGTTTGGCGTCCACCGCCAGAACCACGCACTGACTGCCGTAGCGGATGGCCGCTTCGCTGATGAGGTTGGGGTTGTTCAAGGCCGAGGAGTTGATGGAGATTTTATCCGCGCCGGATTTTAAGATGGTGCGAAAATCCTCCACACTCCGAATGCCGCCGCCCACCGTCAGGGGGATAAACACCTGCTCGGCCGTCCGGCTGACCACATCCAGCATGATGTTGCGCTTATCGCTGGAGGCCGTGATGTCCAAAAACACCAGTTCGTCCGCGCCCGCCGTGTTGTAGGCCTTGGCAATCTCCACCGGGTCGCCCGCGTCCTGTAAATTCACAAAATTGATGCCCTTGACCACCCGTCCGGCGTGTACGTCCAGACAGGGGATGATGCGTTTCGTCAACATATTATTTTGCGTCCTTAATCGCTTGTTTTAAATCAATACCGCCGCTGTACAGCGCCTTGCCGATGATGACGCCGGCCGCGCCGGTTTCCTTCACAGCCGCAATGTCGCTTTGCCGGCTCATGCCGCCCGAGGCGATGATATGCATGCCGGTCTTTTCCACCATCTCGGCGGTCGCAGTGAGGTTAGGCCCGCAGAGCATGCCGTCCAGCGCAATGTCGGTGTAGATGATGGTATCGATGCCGATGTCCTTCATCTTAAGAGCCAATGAAATGGCGTCCTCATTGGTTTCGCCGTCCCAGCCCTGAATGGCGGCTTTGCCGTCCTTGGCGTCGATGCCCACCACGATTCTGCCCGGGTATTTCTTCACGGCCTCGGCGACCAAAGCGGGGTTTTTCACCGCCGCGGTGCCGATGATGACGCGCGCGATGCTTAAGGTCTCCAGCCGCTCTTCAATATCGGCCATGCTCCGTATGCCGCCGCCCAGTTGGACCGGGACAGTGACGGTTTCCAGAACTTTTTTCACCGCGTCCGCGTTGGCGAATCCGCCGGTGAAGGCCGAATCCAGATCGACCAGATGGATGAACTCGGCGTCCATGCTCTGCCACTTTTCGGCCATCTCATAGGGCTCGCCGTAGGTGGTGGCTTTGTTCATATCGCCCTGTTGCAGCCGTACGCATTTTCCGTTTTTGATGTCCACTGCGGGGTATATAATCATTGCGGCTCCTTTAGTTTTAAAGTTCGGCAAAGCGTTTTAACATGCCAAGGCCCACGTCCCCGCTTTTTTCGGGGTGAAACTGCAGGCCGAACACGTTGTCCTTCTGCACAGCCGCGACAAAGTTGATGCCGTAATCCGATGTGGCGATGACGTTTTCGTCGGGGACGCCCGCGGCATAGTAACTGTGCACAAAGTAGACAAACTGGTCGTTGCCCGCGTCGAACAGCGGGTTTTTCCGGGCATTCAGGGAGTTCCAGCCCATGTGCGGCACCTTAAGCCCGGGCAGAACGAATTCCACCACGTCGCCGGGCACCAGCTTTAGCCCCTCGGTTTCGCCGTATTCCAGCGAACGATCGAACAGCAGTTGCATGCCGAGGCAGATGCCAAGGAAGGGCGTGCCGCCATTCGCTTTTTCCCGAATGATGCCCACAAGACCGCGCTCGGAAAGGTGCTTCATGGCGTCGCCGAAAGCGCCCACGCCGGGCAGAATCAGCTGGGATGCGTTTTGAATGGTCTCGGGGTCGGAGGAGATTTCGGCCGAAAAGCCCAAAAACTCGCAGGCCTTCTGCACACTGCGCAGGTTGCCCATGCCGTAATCGATAATCGTCATCATAGTTTAATAAACCTTATAATATCCCCTTGGAAGACGGGATGCCCGTCTCACGGGGGTCTTTTTCCAAAGCGTACCGCAGACAACGCGCAAAGCCCTTAAAGCAGGCTTCCAGCATGTGATGCGTGTTTTCACCGTACAGCACCGAGATGTGCAGGGTGAGGCCGGCGCTCATGGCAAAGGCGCGGAAAAACTCCTCGAACACCTGCGCGTCCATGCCGCTCTCCATCTTGCCCTTCACCGGCACGTCGTACTTTAAGTACGGACGGCCCGAGATATCCAGTGCCACGCTGGCCAGCGTCTCATCCATGGGCAGCATCAGGCTGGCATAGCGTTTGATGCCGCGCGCGTCACCCAGCGCTTTTTTGAAGGCACCGCCGAGCACGATGCCGACGTCCTCCACTGTGTGGTGGCTGTCCACCTGGATGTCGCCCTTGCAGGAGACGGTCATGTCAAACAGCGCGTGCTTGGCCACAAGATCCAGCATATGGTCAAAAAACGGCAGACCGGTTTGGTTCGCATAGATGCCTTTTCCGTATAGGTCCAAAGAAAGGTCGATATCCGTCTCTTTGGTTGTGCGCTTTTCTTCAATAACCGCCATTATTTTTCCTCTTCAAACCGCACAGCCAGACTCTTGGCGTGCGCGTCCAATCCTTCATATTCCGCAAATGCGATGATGTCCTTATAGCAACCCTTTAAGGCCTTCTGGTCGTATCCGATGACGCTGGTCTTTTTGATAAAGTCGTCCACCGACAGGGGGGAGGAGAACCGTGCCGTGCCGTTGGTGGGCAGAACATGGTTGGGTCCCGCAAAGTAATCGCCCAGCGGTTCGGGGGAGTATGCGCCGAGGAACACCGCACCGGCGTTTTTAATCTGGTTCAGTACGCCTTCGGGGTTTTTGATGCACAGCTCCAGATGCTCGGGAGCCGCCTCATTGGCAAAGGCAATCTGGTCGGCCAGACGGCTGGCCACGATAATCATGCCGTAGTTTTTCAGTGACTGGGAAGCGATGTCCTTCTTGGGCAGCGTTCTTAGCTGGGTCATAATCTCGGTTTTCAGTGCCTCGGCACGAATCTGGTCGGGCACCACGGCGATGCACGCGGCCATTTCGTCATGCTCGGCCTGGCTGAGCACATCGGCGGCGATATACCGCAAATCGGCACTGCCGTCGTCCAGCACCATCACTTCGGAAGGGCCGGCGATCATATCCACGCCCACGGTGCCGAACACCTGCTTTTTGGCGCTGGCCACATAGGCGTTGCCCGGGCCGGTGATTTTGTAAACCGCCGGAACGGTTTGAGTGCCGTAGGCCATGGCGCCAATCGCCTGCGCACCGCCCATTTTAAAGATTCTGGAGACACCGGCGATATCGGCGGCAATCAGAATCAGCGGGGCCACTTCGCCCTTGTTGTTTGGCGGTGTCGCCATGATAATCTCAGGCACACCCGCCACCTTGGCCGGAATGATATTCATCAGCACGCTGCTGGGGTAGGCCGCTTTGCCGCCCGGCACATACACGCCGCATCTCTGGATGGGGTTAAAGAGCTGGCCCAGCGTTTTGCCGTTTTGGGTGGAGACCCAGGTCTTACGCAGCTGTTTTTCGTGGAATTTTCGGATATTGTCGGCGGCTTCTTTCACGACAGCCACCAGCTTTTTGTCCACCATCTTGTAGGCCGCCTTAATCTCGGCCGCCTTCACTTCGATGGTAGTCTTATCGGTGAGAAAACAATCAAATGTCTGGGAATACATGAACAGCGCTTCATCACCCTTGTTTCGGATGTCAGCCAAAATGCCTTTGACAGTCTGATCGATGGCGCCTAAATCGCCCGAACTGCGTTTGGACAGGATGCCGAGCGCTTCCGTCTTTTGTGATAAATCAAAGATTCTAATCGTTTCCATTGTTCTCTCTTTCCCTGATCACATTTTTCACCCGCTCAATCAGCGGGGTAATCATTTCGGATTTTGTTTTTAAACTGACGCGGTTGACAATCAGCCGCCCCGAAGCCTTGGCGATCTCCTCAAGCACGACCAGACCGTTTTCCTGCAGTGTTCTTCCGCTCTCCACGATGTCCACGATAACGTCCGAAAGACCCAGTATGGGGGCCAGCTCGATGCTGCCGTTCAGGCGGATAATCTCAATGGTTTCTCCCTTGCCCGAAAAGTACTTTTTGGCGATATTCGGGTATTTGGTGGCCACGCGCAGGATGGAGGAGGTCATGTTGCGTTTGGCGTTGGGGTAGCCCGCCACACAGATGCGGCATTTGGCGATTTTTAAGTCCACCATCTCATAGACCGACAAATCAGCTTCCAGCAAGGTGTCCTTGCCTGCCACGCCGATATCGGCCACGCCGTGATCCACATACACCGGCACGTCGGTGGGTTTGACCATGATAAACCGAATGTTGCCGGCATCGTTGGTCAGCACCAGCTTTCTGGAATCGTCGTTGACGCAGGCGCAGTCGATGCCCGCCTCTTCCAGTATTTTGACTGTATCTTCGGCCAGTCGTCCCTTTGCCAGGGCGATGGTCAGTTTGGTTTTGCTCATATTTTATGCTCCGTTAATATTCTACCTTTTTATTCTCAAGAAAACAAATGGCTTTTTTCGCCTGCTTGGCGTTTTTCAGCGTTTCCAGCGCGCTTTTTTCCAGCCCCGCGCAGAAAAGCACGCGTTTTCCCGCACCGCGTTCGGCTTTGACAAAGGCGTAGGCCGCGGCCGCTGAAAGGCTGTCGCAGGACACCACATAGTCGGTGGTGTAGAAGCCGGAAAGCTTTCCCTGCCGTTCCAGCGCAATCATCAGACGCTTCAGGTACAGCGCAAAGCCGGTGGACGGCGCTTCCTTGCCAAAATCGGCCAGCAGGTTGTCGTAGCGCCCGCCGGTCAGGATGGGGAAGCCCATCTTTTCGGTGATGCCGCGAAAGACCATGCCTGTGTAGTAGGAGAGGTCCTGCAAAATGCCGAAGTCGATGGTGATGTATTCGGAAAGACCAAAATCGCACAGCAACCGGTACACGGCCAGCAGGTTATCGGCTGCCGCGATGCAGGCCGGGTTATCGGTCAGCGCTTTGGCTTTGTCAAAGATATCTGCGCCGCCGAACAGCTGCAACAGCGCGACCAGATTGTCTTTAAATGCGGAATCGACACCGGCTTCGTCCAAAAGTAAAGTCAGCTCGTATTCGTTTTTGCAGTCAATCTGGTGACGAATTTTTTCGATGAGTTCGTCGGGCAGGTCGTAATCCGCGATGAGCCCTTTAAAGAAGCCCACCTGTCCGAGCTCGATTTTAAAATCGGAAAGTCCCGAGACTAAAAGCGCTTCCACAGCCACCGCGACCACCTCGGCGTCCGCGCCGATTCCGGCGTCGCCGATGAGCTCGATGCCCGCCTGAAAGAATTCGGACGAACGGCCGACCGCCGGTTCTTCAAATCGGTAGGAATTCTCAAGATAGAAAAGCCGCTTGGGCGAACTGTCGTCCATCAGCTTGGAGGCCGCCATCCGCGCGATGGGGATAGTGAGGTCGGGGCGGAGCGCCAGAATGGCGCCGTTGGCGTCGAAGAACTTAATCATCTTTTCCTGCAGGTAGGAACCCGCGCCGCTGGAAAAGACGTCATAGTACTCGTAAGACGGTGTACTGACCTCGTCATATCCCGCGCCCGCAAAGGTGCGCCGTAAGTCCGATTCGATATTTCGTTTTAAGTAGCACTCCTGCGGCAGAATATCCTCCACACCGGCAGGCAGCTGTTTTTTGTTTCTCGTCAATTTCGTTCACCTGGCTCATCGATAATTTAGCATAGTAAAATGCTAATACGATAGTATAATAATATAAAGCGGCCCTTCTGTCAATCTTTTTTTGACTTAACCGAGCTAAACCCGATATAAGCCTTGACTTGTTCGGGACGATAGAAATATAATAATGAGAATAAAAATAAAACAAGGAGGAAAGTACATTGGAACAGCTTGAGATCAAATTATCAAAGCATCTTAAAGAGAAACCAAAATCAGAAAACGAGTTGGGCTTTGGACACATTTTCACTGACCACATGTTTTTGATGGAACACAGTGCAGAAAAAGGTTGGCACAATGCGGTCGTCAAGCCGTTCGAAGATTTTACACTTTCTCCGGCTGCCGCGGTTTTCCATTATGCGCAGACCATTTTTGAGGGCTTAAAAGCCTATCCCGGTTTGCGTATGTTCCGGCCATGGGACAATATGGCCAGATTGCAGAACTCAGCCAGACGCATGTGTATCCCCGAATTTGACGAGAAATTTGTGCTGGAAGCCATGTATGAACTGGTACGAGTGGACAAGGATTGGATTCCGAAGATGGAGGGTACATCGCTGTATATTCGTCCCACCATCATGGCGGTTGATCCATTCCTCGGCGTACACGCATCAAGCAGTTACTACTTCTTCATCATCCTGTCGCCCAGCGGTTTCTACTACGCCGACGGCGTCAAACCGATTAAGATTTTTGTTGAGGACACCTATGTCCGCGCGGTCATCGGCGGCGTCGGGCACATCAAGGCCGGCGGCAATTACGCGGCCAGCATCTACGCGGGTGACGCGGCCACAGCCAAAGGATACGCGCAGGTACTGTGGCTGGACGCGCACGAGCACCGGTTTGTGGAAGAAGTCGGTTCCATGAACATCATGTTCAAAATCAACGGCGAACTCTACACCCCGCCGCTTCGCGGCTCGGTGCTTCCCGGCATCACGCGGGATTCCACCATTCGTCTGGCCAAGGACAGAGGCATTACGGTTCATGAAGAACCGATTGCCATTGACGAACTGTACAAGGCCAGCCTGGACGGCAGTTTGGAAGAGGTCTTCGGCACTGGAACGGCGGCTGTCATCTCCAGCGTGGGCGAGTTGACCTGGAAAGACAAGAAAATTGTCGTGAATGGCGGAAAGATGGGCCAGCTGACCCAGGAGCTCTATGACGAACTGACCGGTATCCAGTACGGAAAACGCCCGGATAAATTCGGTTGGACCGTTCAGCTTTAAAACCAAACGTACAAAAGCGGGGGATGAATTGCTCCCGCTTTTTTTGACCAGAAAAATTTCAAGGAGACAAACATGAGTGAGTACATTGATGTGACGCTGCCCATTAAGACCGGTCAGATGCACTACCCTGCCGATACGCCGTGTACGCTGAAACGTGTACTGTCCATCGCGGACGGTGATAAGGTGAATCTGACCGACCTCAATATGTCCGCGCACACCGGCACGCACGCCGATGCGCCCGCGCATTTTATTCAGGGCGGCAAGACGATTGACGAAATGGAGATTTCGCACTTTATCGGGCGGGCCAGAGTGCTGGATTTTTCGGACAAGGAATATTATATCGATGCGACCGACCTTGCGGACAAGGGCATCGAGAAGGGCGATATCATCCTCTTAAAGACCCACAACAGCGCACGGCTGCACGAGGCCGAGTACCTGACGGATTACGTGTATTTAACAGCCGAGGCCGCCGAATATCTGGCCGAACGGGAGATTCTGACGGTGGGCATCGACTTTTTGACCATCGACGGCCCCGACACGGATTTCCCCGCGCACTACGCGTTGCTGGGCGCGGGCATCGTAATTTTTGAGGGGCTGAACCTACTGGATATTGAAGCGGGGGAATATGAGATGGTGGCACTGCCCATCAAGATTGCGGGCGGGGACGGCGCGCCGGCGCGCGTGCTGCTTAAAAAAAACGGATGTTTGACGGAAACGGCCAGCGGGATATAATGAAGAGGGTATAGCCATTTGAGTTTATGAGGATAGAAGATGGAACAGAATATCATAGCGGTGATTTGGGATTATGACAAAACGCTGGTGGACGGCTATATGCAGGCACCGATCTTTTCGGCGTACGGCGTGGATGAAGGCGCGTTCTGGCGCGAGGTGGAATCCCTGAAACGGACGTACCACGAGAAGGGCTTTCGGGTCAACGGCGATACGCTGTACCTAAACCACTTTATCACCTGTGTGAAGCAGGGCATCTTTAAGGGATTAAGCAATGCGCGGCTGAAGGAATTCGGGGCCGAACTTTCGTTCTACCCCGGCGTACCCGAAATATTTGGGCACCTCAAAAAAGCGGTCAGTCAGAACGAGAAATACCGCGCGTTCAACATCGCGGTGGAGAACTATGTGGTCAGTACCGGGCTGGCCGAGATGATTCGGGGTTCCAAGATAAATAGTGAGGTGGACGGCATTTGGGGATGTGAGTTTATCGAACAGCCCATCCCAAGCGCCTTGGGCGGCACACCGACGGCCGAACAGCCGGAAGAGATTACGCAGATTGGCTATGCTCTGGATAACACATCCAAGACGCGTGCGCTGTTTGAGATCAACAAAGGCAGCAACAAGTTTGACAGCATCGACGTCAATTCCAAGATTCTGCCCGAAGACCGGCGCGTACCCTTCGACCACATGATCTACATCGCCGACGGGCCCAGCGATATTCCGGCGTTTTCGGTGGTCACCGGCAACGGCGGCAAGGCGTTTGCCATCTACCCAAAGGGTGAGCTGAAAGCGATGAAGCAGGTCAACCGGCTTTTGGAAGACGGGCGCGTCAACATGTACGGCGAGGCCGATTACCGAACCGGCACCACCACCGAGATGTGGCTGTCCGAGCAGGTCCTCTCCATCGCCGAACGCATCTACCAGAAGAAAAAGCGGCTGATTGAGGAATCGGTCTCGGAAGTGCCAAAGCACTTGGATTA
>CALMFG010000147.1 GCA_937863465.1 uncultured Clostridia bacterium | reverse complement strand
AATTTACGTTCGCCCAGGTTTTGGGGTTTGACACCGGTGTGGCCACGGCGCGTGCGGTGGCCGAAAAAGGCGGCTCGCCCGGCGGTGCGTTGGATTACGCAATATTCTGCGGCTCTCCGACTATCGAATCACAGTTAAATGCCGTATCTTATATTGTCGGCGATATACACAGCAATAACGATTTTGCCTTACGCGGCTCGCAGACTGAAATTATCGGCGATGTCGAAACCGTATGTGATTTAACAATCAGTGCCGCAAAAGTGACCGTGGACGGAAATGTTCAGGGCGCACGTCTTGACATCAACCAGAACAGCACTGTAACGGGTTCGCGAATCACATCTGCTTCGTCCTACATTGCGATGCCTGATTTAACATCCGTGATGGCGACCGCTATTGCAAACGCTGATCAGAAATTCTCTGGGTATTGCAGCTATTGGGAGACGGGTAAAAATATCAATGGATCCATCTATGTAAATGGCGGTGTAGGTTCCTCTGGCGGAAACCAAACCTTCAAGGGCGCTATCTTAGCCACCGGTGATGTTCAGTTCTCTGGCGCTAATCTCTATTTACCCGGCACTGACGGTATTGCGATTTATTCCGCCAACGGCAATATCGGTCTTTATAGCTCAGGCGCGGAAATTCATGGTATCATTTATGCGCCCAACGGATATGTCCAGATAGGCGCGAATACCACCATATACGGCATGGTTATCGCCCAAAACATTATGTTTAATGGTTCACATACTGAAATTTACTATGACGATTCCTACCTGGCTCTTGCTGGAATCGGCAACGGTGGTGAATCCAAACTGGTTGAATAGAATCCATTAAGAAAATATCTCCCCATATATATCAGCATATAAAGCACCCTTCGTCACTTGCCCGATTAGGCAGAAGCGGAGGGTGCTTCTTATTTTGGCATTTCCATTCTTCAAAAAAAGCACTGCCGCATCAGGTTATGATACGGCAGTGCTGAAAATCCACTACATTCTTTCGTCTCGTCCCTGCTCTCAGCGTTTAGCGCTCTTCCCTGAAGTAGGGCAGGCCCAGATGTCCCGGGGGTTCATTCTCCCGGCTCTTGCGCAAGGAGACCACGACCAGAACAATGATAGTAACGATATACGGCAGCATTTTAAAGATTTCCTGCGACGAGCGCGTCAGCCCCGGGATGTATAAGTAGAGCCAGAACAGCACGCCGAACAAATAGGATCCCCAGATGGTATGCATGGGCTTCCACCGGGCAAAGATGACCAGCGCCACAGCCAGCCAGCCCAGTTTTTCGATGCCGCCGTCGTTGGCCCATGTGCCCTTGATGTAATCCATGACATAGTAAAGGCCGCCAAGACCGGTGACCGCGGCGCCGACACAGGTCGCCAGGTATTTATACCGCGTGACACTGATACCCGCGGCGTCGGCTGTACCCGGGTTTTCGCCGGTTGCCCGCAGGTTGAGTCCTTTGCGCGACCGGAATATAAACCAGCCTAGAACAACGGCCATAATAATCGCCAGATAAACCATGAAACCCAGACTGGAAAACACCCCCACGTCCGAAAGAAACGGCAGTGTGGCGCGAAAAGCGCCGCTGGTGGTGGCCACCGAGATCTGGCCCACACCGCCGGCCAGCTTGTTCATGGCTCCGCCAAACAGGTTGGCCACACCTGAACCGAAAATGGTCAGCGTCAGACCGGTAACGTTCTGATTGGCGCGCAAGGTGATGGTAAGGAAACTGTATATCAGCCCGCCGAGACCCGCCGCAATCAGCGCCGAGACCATCGATATGATGAGGCCTACAATCGGGTTGGGGGCTGCACTGGAGGATTCGTAGATAAACGCGCCCGCCAGTCCGGCGATGCCGCCTAAGTACATGATGCCGGGTACACCTAGGTTCAGATTCCCCGATTTCTCGGTCAGTATTTCGCCCAAAGCGCCAAACAATATGACCGTACCAAAGACGATTGTCGCCTGCATCAAAGCAAGAATTTGGGTCATGCTGCTTCACCGCCCTTTCTGTGTCTGAAAATCAGTCGATAATTGATGAAAAATTCGCTGCCCAGGATGAAGAACAAGATGATGCCCGTAATCATCTGAGAAGCATAGTCATTTAAGTCAAACTGGGATGCAATCTGGATGGCGCCTTTTTCCAGAAAAACCAGGAGCACCGAAACCAGAATCATCACAAAGGTATTGAACTTGGCCAGCCAGGCAACGATGATGGCCGTAAAGCCGCGTCCGCCCGCCGTGCTCGTGCTGATGGTGTGGGATGAACCCGCCACTGCGATGAAACCCGCGAGGCCGCATATGGCCCCGGAAAGGGACATGGTGCGCACCACCACTTTTTGCACATTGATACCGACATACTTTGCGGTGCGTTCGCTTTCGCCCACCACAGCAATCTCATAGCCATGCTTGGAGTATTTTAAGTACACATACATACCGACGGTTAAAAGCAGGACCAGAATGATGTTAACCATGTATTGTGTGCCAAACAAGGACGGCAGCCAGCCGGCCTGGGTCATCTGATTGATGATGCCCACTGTGTTGGAGCCAAACGGATTTTCCCATTTGGCCACGAAAAACGACGTTAGCTGGATGGCGACATAGTTCATCATCAGGGTAAACAGCGTTTCATTGGTCTTAAACCGTGCTTTGAAAAACGCCGGAACCACGCTCCACAGGGCGCCGGCCAGCATGCTGGCGACAAACATCGCCGCAAACAGCATCCACGACGGCAATGTCTTGCCAAAGTAGATCATGCAGGCCGCGGTGGCAATGCCGCCGACCAGAATCTGTCCTTCCGCGCCGATGTTCCAAAAACGCATTTTAAACGCCGGAGCCAGTCCGATGCCGATGCAGAGCAGCATCACGGTATCACGCGCCGTCACCAGCATACGCTTGGGTGTTCCCACAGCGCCCTTCCACATGGCTGCGTACACCTTGATGGGGTTTAATTTAACCATCGCATAGATGACTACGCCGCAAACGGCCAAAGCCAGAACGACGGATATCAGTCTGATTAACCAGGCTTTGGCTGTTTTAATATCCTGCCGCTTGGTGATACGCACAAAAGGTTCTGTCTGAATATGGCTCATTGCTTAACCTCCCCGCCACCGAGACGGGTCATCATCATGCCAACCTCGTGCTTGTTTATTTTTCTTGCGTCCACAACGCCGCTGACCTTGCCGCCGCACAGAACCAAGATGCGGTCGCAAAGTTCTAAAAGTACATCCAGATCTTCGCCGACGAAGATGACCGCCACGCCTTTTTCTTTCTGCTGATTGATGAGATCATAGATGGTATAGGATGAATTGATGTCCAGCCCGCGCACCGCATACGCCGTCATCAGCACCCGCGGCACCGAGGAAATCTCACGGCCGACCAGCACTTTTTGCACATTGCCGCCCGAGAGTTTTCTCACCGGCGTTGACACGCCGGGCGTCACCACTTCCAAATCGCTGACCACCTGCTCCGCGAGATTGCGCGGGGATTTTCGGTCGGTGAAGGCCGATTTGCCCTGCCGGAAGCTTCTGAGCATCATATTGTCGGCCAAGTCCATATTGCCGACCAGACCCATGCCCAGTCGGTCTTCGGGAACGAAGGACAGCGCAACCCCCATTTCGGTAATCTCTTTGGGGTTCTTGCCGATCAGTTCTTCGGCTTTTTTCGTATCCGGATGAATATAGGCGATACTGCCAGATTCCACTTTCTGCAGCCCCGCAATCGCCTCCAAAAGCTCCTTCTGGCCGCATCCCGATATACCGGCAATGCCCAGAACCTCACCGCTTCTGGCGTCAAACGACACGTCGTCCAGCTTCTTGACGCCGTCCACGTCAATGACGCTTAAATTTTCTATAACTAACCGAGTTTCCGCGTTTTTGGGTTCATGCCGCTCGATATTCAGCGAGACCTGCCGGCCGACCATCATATTGGTCATCTCCCTGGCGTTCGTCTCGGCTGTCATCATGCCGCCCACATACTGGCCGCGGCGCATGACCGCCACGCGGTCGGATATTTCTTCAACTTCATGTAATTTGTGCGTGATGATGACAATCGCTTTGCCGTCGTCCCGCATATTTCGGAGTACCGCGAAAAGCTTATCCGCTTCCTGCGGCGTCAAAACGGCCGTCGGTTCGTCCAATATCAGAATATCGGCGCCGCGATACAGCACTTTGACAATCTCCACCGTCTGCTTCTGAGAAACAGACATATTATATATCTTCTTTTCCGGGTCCACTTCAAAGCCGTACTGGGACGAAATATCCAGCACCCGCTTTCCTACCGCCTTCATGTCCAGCCGTCCTTTACCGGGCAGCCCCAAAACGATGTTTTCGGCGGCGGTCAGAACATCCACCAATTTGAAATGCTGGTGCACCATGCCGATGCCGAGGTCGTATGCGTGCTTCGGACTTCTGATCTTGACCTCTTTCCCATCCACCAGAATTTCCCCTTCATCCGGGAAATATATCCCTGAGAGAATATTCATCAGTGTGGTCTTGCCGCTGCCGTTTTCGCCCAGCAGTGAGAGGATTTCTCCGCGGCGGATATCCAAACAGACTTTGTCGTTAGCCACGACCGAACCGAATGTTTTGGTAATATCCCTCATCTGTATTGCAGTTTCGCTAACGTTCACAAGAGGCCCTCCATTTTCCTTGATAAAATCAGAGAAAGCCGCCCCTTATTAGAGCGGCTTTCCCGAAGTTGCTATTTGAATACTTTTTGACTATTGAAGCTCGGTGATACCATCAATGCGGATTCCGAAGTACGGCGCACTGCGCAGTACGGATTCTTCAAAGACGCCGTTTACAATCGCTTCGCCAGTGTCGCCAACCCAGTCACCGTCGGTGTCGATTGCCAGATAAGTGGTAACCGGTGCGCCGCCAACTGTGTAGTTCGCTGTGTCAAATATTTTTAAGGAACCGTCTTTAATCGCTGCAATGACTTCGTCTACTTTTTCAGCGGTTCCAGCTGCGCAGCTTTCGCCCAGCGCGGAAATCTGTACAGCGCCTTCGGCATATCCAGCTGCCCAGTCGGTCTTAATCTCTTCGCCTTTAACCGCACAGCCTAAAGCGTAGGTGTAGTAAACGCTCCAGTTGTTCTGTGCGCTGGTCAGAGCTGCTTTCGGAGCAACCGACAGCATGTCGATGTTGTAACCGACGCAGTAGATCGGTGTGCCGGCTTCCAGAGCTGCTTCGCAAGCGGAAGGTGCACCGGTGGAGTCAGCGTGCTGGCTGGTGATGACACAACCCTGAGAAATCAGGGAGTTAGCCGCTTCGGCTTCAGCCGTCGGGTCATACCAGGAGTTGGTGTAGGTTACGGTCATCGCAACGTTCGGAACGATGGATTTAACGCCCAGGTAGAAACCGGTGTAACCGGAAACCACTTCCGCGTACGGATATGCGCCAACATAACCAATCTTAATATTGCCGTCCGCATCGATGCTTGTGGCGGGAACTTCGCCGTTAGCCACCATTTCAGCCAATTTCATACCCGCAACAACGCCGGATACATATCTGGATTCGTAGGTGTAGTTAAACGCGTTTTTGAAGTTAGCCAGGCCGGAAAGCGCAGCTGCGTCACCCGTCATCGAGATGAAGGTGACATCCGGGTTTTCAGAAGCAGCCTGCTGCATATAGCTCTGGTGGCCGTAGCTGTCAGAGATGATGTACGTGCAGCCCTGTTCAACCAGGTCAGTCGCTGTGTCGTAGCAGCTCTCGTCTTCTTCAATGTTGTACTTCCAGATGATCTGGTCGTCCGCGATGCCAACAGCAGCCGCAGCGGTTTTGATACCGGCGATGTGTGCACTGTCGTAGCCAACGTTTTCGTCACCCACCAGGATAACGCCAACCTTAAGGTCATCAGATCCTTTTGCTGCTGTGCCGCAAGCGACTAAGCTTAAAATCATAGCCAGTGCCAGCAGCAGTGTGATAATTCTTTTCATACATATTCCTCCATAAAATTTTTTGCTTCATAAAATGATGCCGGAACGTCTGCATACCGCCAACCGTTCCAATGGTTCTATATCAGCGATTCCAAACGGTTTCGCCAGTATGTTGTGTTTTTAATGATGCCGTTTATGTTCAATTTTTTGGCCCAAAAAAAGGCCAGTTCGTACACCATAGTCCCGCATTTTCAGCACGTTAAATCCAAGCTTTGCTCTATGTAAAAAGGATGGAATTACCGTGGGTTTGAAAATTGTTCATCTTTGAAGACTTTGGTGAGCCAAATCTGCCCCATTGCAGTGATGATGTTCGAACTCTTTTATGTGTCGCTTTCGGTTGCCAACGGCTTTTCTTTGCGAATCATCATCCATTAAATTATCATATCTATTTTACTATTGCCGGACGGTCAACACAAGTGTTTTTTCCCGTTTTTCAAATTAATCCGTCCATCCTTAATATAAATAGCCAAGTTCTTCTCCGCTCCCTTTGCGGTATCCGAAAAATCGACCTTTTTTCAAATCCAAATATTTTCTATTTTGTATGGCGCTGTGTTATAATGACTGTGATAATTTCCCACCGAATTTAAAACAACATTTATATGGGGGTCAGAATATATGACAGAAAGCCTTTCGGATAAGCCAAAGAAACTCAATGCGTTTCAAATAATCTACCTGTTATTCGTCGCCGCCACGCT